>JBGVCR010000055.1:0-24640 GCA_045118995.1 Candidatus Cryptobacteroides sp. | reverse complement strand
TGCCAGACGCTTAGCGACACCGCACTTGTACACTTCAAGGCGCTGTCTGACAGTGAGATAGAATATTACGTAGATACATACAAACCATTTGACAAAGCTGGAGCTTATGGCATCCAGGAATGGATCGGCTACATTGGAATCGACAAGATCGAAGGTTCATATTTTACGATCATGGGACTTCCGGTACATCTTGTATATCAGGAACTTGTAAAATTCATAGGATAATGAAGCTGGATTTTCACAGTCATATTCTTCCAGGGCTGGATGATGGAGCGACGGATCTTGCGAATGCAGTCGAGCTGACAAGTGCGATGAAAGACTGGGGATTCGAGAGGATCACCTGCACCCCACACATCAACGCCCTCTATCGCAACACTCCGGAGACAATCAGACGCGCATTCGAGATGCTGGCTGAAGCATTGTATGTCAAGGGAATAGATGTCGAGCTGAAGATGTCTGCGGAGTATCGTCTTGTACCTGAGACATGGCCTGAAGTACTGGAGAAGAACTGGATCATGCCCATCGAAGACAAGTACATCCTTACAGAACTTCCGATATCCAAGCCTCAGGAGATGGGCTGGATCAAGCCTTTGGAGGAGTTTAAGAAGCTGATTTCCTTGGGATTGACACCTATCCTTCCCCACCCTGAGCGTTATTTCTATCTGTCCCACAGAGATCTTATGAGCTATGTAGACGCAGGAGTCGTAATCCAGTGCAACTACGGTTCTTTTGCCGGACTATATGGAGACACAGCTCAGCAAAACGCGGAAAATCTTGTTAATGAGGGCATTGTAAGTCTTTACGGAACCGATATGCACAACCTCCATTACGTTAAGGTCATAGGCGACTGGTTCGCAGACAATAACAAAATAGCAGAATATCCATATCAATAATAGATTGGGGGTATAACCGTTTTTTGTATTGAGTCATGCCAATACAAAAAAAATGAGACTTCTGTCTACCCCCAGTCCTCACTGCGTTCGGCCAGCCCCGGCACAATGTCACAAGTCATGGAAAGACATTTTTAGATATCCCACAGGGAGTTCCCGGAGTGGAGCCAGTCACCGATAGTCTTGATGTATAGCATGTTATGCATATCGGAGGCGAGGAAGGATACGATGCCTTCGTCTATCAGAGACTGTGTCCTGTCGCGGACTTCGGATCCATATACCCCGGCAAGTGAGCCATAATTGGATTGGATCTTGACACCCGCATCTACATATCTGAGCAGGTCGTCGTGGTTCAGATAGAAATATCTTTCCGGATGGGGAAGTACCGGAGTGAGTCCGAGAGAGAGCACCTTGCGGAATTCTTCCATAGGGATCAGATCTCCCATTTCTGTAGGGTCGTTGATGGGAAACTCCATAAGGATATATTGATCTTCTATCGGCATCAATTGGCCTTGTGACAGAATCTCTGGCCAGGTCTCCGGATTCAGCCTGTACTCTGCAGACATTCTGAGTTCTATGTCTAACCCCTTGCGTGACACAGCATTGGATAGCATGTCAAACTTTTCCTTTATACTTTCTTGTGTATTTCTGAACTTCTTGGTGATATGAGGAGTACAAGTTATCCTTTCGAATCCCCATCCCGCCATTTCGCTTACGAGCTGGACTGATTCTTCCAATGTCCTTGCACCGTCATCAATACCGGGCAGGATGTGGCTGTGAATATCTATCTTCATATTGAGAATTTGTTCAAAATTTCATATACAAGATGTACCGGTAGGCCCATTATTGTGAAATATGAACCCTCGATCTTTTCGATTCCGATGTAGCCTATCCATTCCTGGATGCCGTAAGCTCCAGCCTTGTCAAATGGCTTGCAGGTATCTATGTAATAATCTATTTCGCTGTCAGACAGATCCTTGAAGTATACGACTGCCGTGTCGCTTACAGTCAGATGCCTCTGGTAGTCTCTTACAGTGACTGCAGTTATTACCTTATGAGCTTTCCCGGAAAGATGTCTGAGCATGTCCGAAGCTTCTTCGCGTGAATGAGGCTTGCCCATTACCCTGCCTTCGCAAAGAACCAGTGTATCTGATGTTATCAGAATCTCATCTTTTCCGAGCTCTCGGTGGAAGCCGTATGACTTGCCTTCAGAGAGTACTTCCGGAATCCTTTCATGCTGAGTCTCAGGATCATATACTTCTTCAAAATTGTTTCCTGTATCGACAGTGAACTCTATGTCAAGACCAGCCAGAAGCTCTTTTCTTCTGGGTGAATTGCTGCCTAAAATGATATGTTTTCCATTGATATTCATAACGGCCGCAAAATTAGCATATTTATCTGAATAATTCCGGATATTCTTCCTTTAAACTCCTTATGCACATCCTTACATATCCGATGTTGACGCAATTCAGATCTGCAATGCATCGGGCATCTATCCCGTATATGGCCAATATGCAGATGTTCTTCCTTACAAGAGGAATCCCGTCATCTTCCGCTATTTCCCTGCAGATCGGGACAGAGGGCATGCCCGATGAGGTGATTGTCCAGAACAGTTCCTTTCTTAATATACCTAATTCCCGGGTAACGAGCTCTTTATGAGCTTTTGAAGATACAGAGGTCTCCCAGATTTTCCTTACCAGCCGGAATCTGCTTTCGGCTGTGATGTTCAATAGCTTGGTCTCTATTTTCATGTTGTTTCTGATTTGGTCCAAGCCACAAAAGTATATTAAAAATCTGCCGGAACGCAATGCCCCGGCAGATAAAAGTTTGATGTCAAACTTTTTTATTCTGGTAGAATGATTTCTATATATAGACTCTCGATTTTCTCTTTGACTGTATCTTTGCCAGGCTCTCCGGCCTTTACATATTTATCCTGGTAATGTCTTAAAGGCCAGCCTGTATTCAGATGAATCTCTGTAGTAGTATACTGTTCCCAACTGATGTTTATATCCACATCTGCTGTACCTTGGGCTATTATCTCTTTTATGTCAGTATGCGAAGAATCTGCCTCTTCAATGTATTCTGAAGCCATATCAGAATATGTGCCGATAGCAGATATTACAGTTTCTTTACCTACATTCGCAGATGTGTATGTGCGACAGATGGAACTGTATTCGTCTGTATATTCTCCATCAGCCCAGAAATTCGTTGTTGCAGTGAGTTGCTTCATTCCCGGAATCATGAAGTTCAATGGCTCTTCAAAGCTGTATGTGTGGTCGATTTCCAGCCTGCCTCCATGGAAGAAGAACAATCTTCCGATATATTCCACGATAGAATTCTGGATAATGGATGGATCTGCAACCTGCTTGAGTAATTCCTGCATAAATCCTTGCATATCAAATCCTTCCAGATCTTCGAGTTCAAGTCACTGTTCTTTAAGTACAGCTTTTGCCAATGGCTCTATCATCTGGGCAAATGACGAGGAAAGTTCCTGGAGATTGTCGATCGACTGCAGACTGCCTAAATTAGTCGTACTGAAAAGGACTGGAATATCTGCTCCGTACTCTTTAGCTATTTTACTGATCAGCTTTGACTGAGGATCGCTGTCTTCCTCTTCTATGGTAGTCATCTTGATCTGATATGATTCGTCAGTCTTGGCTACTACCTCGAATTCTATTATCTCATAAGACTGTTTTACTATGGTAGTGTCTCCATTGGCATCGACTTCCTTCTCGATTGTTTCGAAATTATATTGATATTTGTCCCCGATATTCCAATATGCCACGAACTGTACTGTCGAGTCCGGCATCATCTGGGCAGCGGCACTCAGGCCGGTCAGTATAAAAAATAGTAAAAGTGCAGTTTTCTTCATTTTTGCTGTCAATTATAGTTAGTCTCGCGAATATAAGCAAAAAGCAGAAGACCTGTATCCTCTGCTTTATAAATTACAATATCTTTTTCACCAATCCGAACATCTTGTACGGCATATATCTGAAAGGAAGATCAATCCAGGTTCCTGTAGCGATGATTGACCTTCTATGGCTGAAGGCTTCGAAACTCTCCTTGTCGTGGTACATTCCCATTCCCGAATTGCCGACTCCGCCGAACGGTACGTTTTCATTGGCAATATGCATTATCACATCGTTAATGCATCCTCCGCCGGAAGAAGTTCTGCGGATGATCTCCCAGCCTTCGGCTTCCTTGCCGAAATAGTAGAATGCCAATGGCTTCTCACGATTAGTAACGAATTCTATAACCTTGTCCTTGAATGAATTACCTTCATCATCCAGTGTGATCATAGGGAATACGGGACCAAAGATTTCTTCCGTCATAAGAGGGGAGTCAAGAGGAACTTCATCCATCAATGTCGGCTCGATGAATCTCGTAGCTGCATCAGATCGTCCTCCGCAAACAATCTTCCCGTCCTTGAAATATCCTGTCACTCTTTCGAATGCCCTGTCGTTCACCATTCTTACATAATGTCTGTCGGCTGCAATATCTTCTCCGTGCAGGTTTTTGACTTCTTCAGCGAATGCTTTCACAAACGACTCCTTTACATCCTTATGGATAAGAAGATAATCCGGTGCAATACATGTCTGACCACTGTTCAACGTCTTTCCCCATGCTATCCTCTTGGCAGCCAATGCAATGTCGGCATTTTTGTCAATTATGCACGGGCTTTTTCCACCGAGTTCCAATATTACAGGCGTAAGATTTTCAGCAGCAGCTGACATTACCGTCTTGGCCAGAGCCGGACTTCCTGTGAAGAAGATCAGATCCCATCGCTGCTCGAGAAGGGCAGTATTGACATTCCTGTTACCCTGGACTACAGCAATGTATCTTTCTTCGAATGTCTCCCTGATCATTTCTTCGATTGTCTTGGAAACGGTCGGAACATATGGTGAAGGCTTCAATACTGCTGTGCATCCGGCCGAGATTGCTCCTATGAGCGGGTTGAGCAGCAGCTGTACGGGATAATTCCATGGGGAAATGATGAGAGTGCTCCCAAGAGGCTCCTTGACAATATAGCTTCGTGAAGGGAAAAGCTTCAGAGGGCTATGCTTTCTTTCCCTGCGTGACCATTTGCCGATATGCTTTATATGGTTTTTGATCTCACCTGTAACTATGCTTATTTCAGTAAGATAAGCTTCTTCGTATGATTTGTGCAGGTCTGTCCAGAGCGCATCGCAGAGTCTGGTTTCCCATTTCTGCATTGCCTTCAGGAATTTTCTGAGCATTGTCTTTCTGAAGCTTACATCCAATGTGGCTCCGCTGAGGAAATACTCTTTTTGAGCTGCATTTATGCTGATTATTCTTTCTGTAGATGTGTTTTCCATAATGCAATTATCGTCATTATTCAGGATTTTAGCAAAAGATTTATCGACTCCTGCGACTATCCCGGCATGTCAATGCCTCACGAGGCTTTTCCGGTAGCTTTGTTTACAGGCTTACGTCCTGTAAAATCATCCATTGCATGATAGATACCCATGACTTTTCCGAAGAACCAGTCAAATAATCTCGTAGGAAGAAGGAATTGCCAGAAACGGATGAAATGAAATCCGAATGGAATTCCTCGGAAAGATTTATTTCTCTCGATCGCTCTGATAATCCTTTTTGCTACGTATTCCGGCTTGAGGATCGGAATGATCCGGGACTTCACTCCATCGAACATGCCTGTATTAATATAATAAGGTGCGACAGTTGTGACGTGCACTGAGCTTTTCATCTCCTGAAGCTCGATCCTTACAGAGTCCGACCAGCCGATTGCTCCCCATTTGCTGGCTGCGTAAACAGACATTTTCGGGTTAGATAGCATACCGCCGGCAGATGCGATGTTGCAGATATGTCCTCGATTGCGCCTGATCATTCCCGGGAGCATCGCTCTTGTCACGAACATCGGTGCCAGGGTGTTGATGTTCATTGTCCTTGTCATCTCATCAGATGACATCTGGTCGAATGTCTTGTTGCTTGTTATGATTCCGGCGCAGTTGATAAGTATATCTACAGCTCCGCACTCGTTAACAACTTTGTTATATCCTTCTGTAATCAATTTGTTGTCAGATACATCTACAATGTATCCCTTTACTTTTCCGTAGTGACTCAATTCATTGACGGCGCTTGTTATATTCTGTGGGTTTATGTCCCATATTATAAGGCATGCCGCTCCTTTTTCCAATGCCATGCGGCCCATTATCTTTCCGATTCCGGAAGCTCCTCCGGTAATCAGAACATTTGCTTTTTCAAATTTCATAACCACTTTAGTTTTATCAGGCCGGCAAATGTAGGACAATAAAAATGCCGACCGAAATTATCGGCCGGCAATGTCGTAAAACCCGCGTATTTGTAGCAATCGTAGTGATTATGGGGTGAAATTGCGGTGATATGTGGCGAAATTTCAGAAACTTTTTTAGAAATGACGCTTGTATTCGTATACATCCAGATGCCATATGCCCTGCGCCTGCATCACAGCCTGCAGGATTTCTCTGACGCATCCCTTGCCACCTGGTTTAGTGCTGATATGATCAGCGATTGCCTTTACTTCGTCGACAGCATCACTCGGACATACTCCGCATCCGCAAGCCTGCATCACAGGAATGTCCGGAAGGTCATCTCCGAAATACATCACTTCTTCCCGAGCGAGCCCGTGTCGGTTGCAGAAATCCTGGAAATCCTCTATTTTGGCACGTGAACCAAGGTAGACATCGTCAGCTTTGATTCCGCATGTCTCGAATCTTTTTCTGATGCTTTCCGAACGTCCTCCTGTAATGACCGCCATATGGAAACCTTTCATTACAGCCATCCTGATTGCCATGCTATCCTTTGAATCAAAGACTCTGTAAAGCTCTCCATTAAGGTCGGCAAGTATGCCTCCGTCTGTAAGCACTCCGTCAACATCAAAGGCAAATGCCTTGATTTTCTGGAATTTTCCGATATCTGACATGGGTTATGATTTAGCTCCACCGCCGAAACCGCCCATTGGGAATGTTGCCTTAGGCTCGCCTCCGAGAGAGATCTGTCCGTGCTGGTTCTCGTATTTGTTGATATTGTCCTGGAGGGCGAGATAAAGCCTCTTCGCGTGTTCCGGTGTCATGATGATGCGGTTTCCGACCTCAGGTTTCGGAAGTCCCGGCAGCATTGTGGCGAAATCGATTATGAATTCGCTGTGCGAATGAGTGATGATTGCGAGATTTGAATATGAACCCTTTGCTACTTCCGGCTTGAGCTCGATCTTGAATTCCTTTTCGTTTGACATAATTATCCTGTTAAAAAATATTATGATTCAGTGTGTGGATTCACTATGTGAACAATGCAAAGATACTGATTTTTTTGCTATATTTGCACGATTATGCGCCTATTCTGTAGGATAGGGCGATAAGAGTATGATTAATAATTGATTAAGAGTAAATATATGGAACTTCCAGCAAAGTATGATCCTGCCTTGACGGAGGATAAATGGTATGCCTATTGGCTTGAGAACAAGTTTTTTCATTCAGAACCAGATGAGAGAGAGCCTTATACTATCGTGATTCCGCCACCAAATGTGACCGGTATCCTTCATATGGGCCACGTGTTGAACAATACATTGAATGACGTGCTTGTGCGCAAGGCGAGAATGGACGGCAAGAATGCCTGCTGGGTACCTGGCACTGACCATGCTTCCATCGCTACAGAGAACAAGGTAGTGCAGAAGCTTGCTGCAGAGGGAATCAAGAAAGAGGATCTTACCCGTGAGCAGTTCCTTGAGCATGCCTGGGAGTGGAAGGAAAAGCATGGAGGCATCATTCTCGGACAGCTCCGCAAGCTCGGTGCATCCTGCGACTGGGACAGGACCAAGTTCACAATGGATCCGGAGCTCAGCGATGCTGTGATCAATACATTCGTATATTTCTATAATAAAGGATATATCTATAGAGGAGTGCGAATGGTTAACTGGGATCCTGTCGGTCTTACTGCTGTGAGCGACGAGGAAGTGGTACATAAAGATACTGTCAGCAAATTCTATCATCTGAGATATTTCGTTTCTGACGGAAACGGAAATCCTACCGACAAATACATCATCGTAGCTACAACCCGTCCGGAGACAATCATGGCCGACGCTGCGGTATGTATCAATCCTGATGACGAGCGTTACCATTGGCTCAAGGGACAGAAGGTGCTTATCCCTCTGATCAATAAGGAAATTCCTATCATTGAGGACAGCTATGTGGCTATGGACTTCGGAACCGGCTGTCTTAAGGTTACTCCGGCTCATGATGTGAACGACTACGAGATCGGTAACCGTCACAACCTTTCTGTTCTCGACATTATCGACGATCATGGACGTTTGAATGAGAAGGCTCAGATTCTTGTGGGCGAGGATCGTTTCGATGCACGTAAGAAGATCGTGAAGATGCTTGAGGAGGCTGGAAATCTCGAGAAGATGGAAGACTACACATCTCCTATCGGATATTCAGAAAGAACTAACGCTGTCATCGAGCCAAGACTTTCAATGCAGTGGTTCCTTAAGATGGAAGCCCTCGCAAAGGATGCTCTCGAGTCAGTTGAGAGCGGTGCAGTGAAACTTATTCCAGATAAATACCGTAATACATACCGTCACTGGATGGAGAATGTCCGTGACTGGTGTATATCTCGTCAGCTTTGGTGGGGACAGAGAATCCCGGCATACTATCTTCCTGATGGACAGGTAGTAGTAGCTGCTACTGAAAGCGAAGCTTTAGCAAAGGCTCAGGCGATTGATGCCAATATCACAGCTGCGGATCTCCGTCAGGATGAGGATGTCCTTGACACTTGGTTCTCTTCTTGGCTCTGGCCGATCTCCGTATTCGATACAAATAAGGCGGGACATCCTGATGCTGAGCCGAACAAGGATCTTGCATACTATTATCCTACCAACGACCTCGTGACCGGTCCGGATATTCTCTTCTTCTGGGTGGCACGTATGATCATGGCCGGAAACGAGTTCATGAATGATGTGCCGTTCCGCAATGTATATCTTACAGGTATCGTACGCGACAAGCTCGGACGCAAGATGTCGAAGACTCTCGGAAACTCTCCGGATCCGCTTGATCTTATTGCAAAATATGGTGCAGACGCAGTACGTCTTGGTATGCTTCTGTGCAGCTCGGCCGGAAATGACATCCTTTATGATGAGTCGCAGATCGAGCAGGGACGTAACTTCAATAATAAGGTATGGAATGCATTCCGTCTTGTGACCGGCTGGAATGTAGATGAGGCGGTTCAGCAGCCTGATGCTGCAGCTGTTGCGGTGAAATGGTTTGACAACAAGCTGAGTCAGGTGATAGAGACAGTCGAAGATCATTTCGGCAAGTTCCGTATTTCTGATGCCCTCATGGCTATCTATAAACTTTTCTGGGATGATTTCTGTGCATGGTATCTCGAGGCAGTGAAGCCTGCATATGGTGCCGGAATCGATAAGGCTACTTATGAGTCTACAATCGGATTTTTCGATGCACTTCTGAAGATGATTCATCCGATCATGCCGTTCATAACTGAGGAGCTCTGGCAGAATATGGCGGAGCGCAAGGCTGGCGAGACTATCATGAACCAGCGCTATCCTCAGGCTAAGCCGTATGATGCGGACTTCATCGCTGCTTTCGAAATGGCTTGCGAGGCTGTGGCCGGCGTGCGTAACATCAGACAAAGCAAGAACCTTTCTCCACGTGAAGCGCTTGACCTGAAGATCAAGGGTGCATTCCCTGCAGAGGTTCTTCCTGTTGTCGTGAAACTCGCAAACGTGACTGTTGCTGAGGCAGAAGGTGACATGTCCGCAGCTCAGAGATTCATGGTAAGGACCGTTGAGATGTTCATTCCTCTGACTGGACTTATCAATGTCGAGGAGGAGATCGCCAAGCTCGAAGCTGAGCTTGCATATCAGCAGAAATTCCTTGACAGCGTTCGCAAAAAGCTATCTAACGAGCGTTTTGTGGCTAATGCTCCTGAGGCTGTCGTGGCTGTCGAGCGTAAGAAAGAGGCTGATTCACTCTCAAAGATTGAAAGTATCACCGCTTCGCTCAATGCATTGAAAAATAATTAGTAAAACAAATTTGTTCATACTGCTAACATTTTTGTTATGTTGAGTTTTGAGCATTTTCTGGATGTCAGATATTACGAAACTGACCAAATGGGCATCGTCCATCACTCGAATTATATAAGATATTTCGAGTGTGGACGAGTTGCAATGCTCAAGGACCTTGGACTGCCTGTCGAAAAGTTAGAAGAGGCGGGTGTGATGCTTCCTGTGGTTTCGGTTGAATGCAGATATAAGGTTCCGGCTAAGCTTGGGGAAACATTGAAGATTGTCTCAATGATCGAAGAGGTGCCAAGGGCTAAGCTTGTCATCAGAAATGAGATTTTCAATCCTGAAGGACAGCTTGTATGTGAGGGAGGAGTTGTACTTGGATTCATCAATTCGCAGACCCGCAGACCTGTCAGATGTCCGGATGCATTGGTAAGAATATTTGAAGAAACTTTAAATTTAAACTGATATGATTATTCCACTTGTTTTTAATCTTGGTTTTTGGGAGATTGTCATCATCGCCCTGGTTGTACTCCTTCTCTTTGGTGGAAAGAAGATTCCTGAACTCATGCGTGGACTTGGTAAGGGAGTAAAGAACTTCAAAGACGGAATAAAGGAAGTCGAGGAAGAAGTGAACGAGATCAAGAAGGATATTGATTCAGACAAATAATGACTCCGACCGGTGAGATGACCTTTTGGGATCACTTGGAGGATCTGCGCAAGTGCATTTTCAGGATACTGGGAGTGTTTGCGTCGGCTGTCGTCGTATTGTTTTTTTTCAAGAACTTTCTGTTTGATCAGCTGATTCTTGCGCCTTCCAAGTCAGATTTCTTTTTGTATCAGTTACTTGGTGCTGATTTCTCGATGACATTGGTGAACATCGAGGTGGCTGCTCAGTTCCTGATACATATAAGGATTACGCTCATATGTGCTTTAATCGTCACTTTCCCGGTCATCATCTATCAGTTGTGGCGATTCATAGCCCCAGCCCTTTATGAAAATGAGAAAAGGACAGTCAAAGGGGCTTTTGCATTTGCATCTGTACTGTTTTATGTAGGTGTGGCAGTAGGATATGCTCTGGTCTTTCCATTGATGCTTAACTTTTTCTCAGGTTATCAGGTAAGCCCGGATATACCGAATACGTTCTCGCTGACATCATACATTTCATTGTTTACATCTTTGGTGCTGACTTTCGGAATTGTCTTTGAGTTTCCGACTGTCGTGGCGGTGTTGTCATCAATGGGTATGCTGACCAAAGAGGGACTTTCGTCATATAGAAAGCATGCAATCTGTGTGGTGCTGGTTCTTGCAGCAGTAATTACTCCATCTGGAGATCCATTCTCCCTGATGGTTGTTTCTGTGCCATTGTACCTGCTTTATGAGTTCAGTATCCTGATATGTAGGAAGAGAGTGCAAAGCGTTGAAGAAGAATAAATTATGATATCAATTAACAGTCTTACGGTAGCTTATGGCGGGTTCGTCCTGCTGAATGATATCAATTTTCATATCAGCGAAAGTGACAAGATCGGACTTGTCGGAAAGAATGGTGCTGGCAAATCCACTATTCTGAAACTGATATGCGGTATACAGAATCCGACCAGTGGAAAGGTCGCTGTCCCCAATGATGTCAAGATAGGTTATCTCCCTCAGATCATGGAGCATCATCGTGGCCGCACTGTCATAGATGAAGCTATGACTGCTTTTGCGGATATGTTTGCTCTGGAGGATGAACTGGAGAAGATTTCGTTGGAACTCGCTGAAAGACAGGATTATGAGTCTAAAGAGTACCACGATCTTATAGTAAGGATGAATGAGGTGAATGACCGTCTGGCATATACCCGTTCTGACAATCCTCGTGTACAGGCTGAACGGACTCTGATGGGACTTGGATTCAAATATGATGAACTCAGCAGAAATACTGAGACTTTCAGCCAAGGATGGAATATGCGTATCGAGCTTGCGAAGATCCTTCTTTCGAAACCGGATGTTCTGCTGCTTGACGAGCCTACCAATCATCTGGATATAGAGTCTATAGAATGGCTTGAGGGCTATCTGAAGGATTATCGCGGCTCTCTTGTACTTATTTCCCACGATAGGAAGTTTCTGGACAATGTGACCAACAGGACAGTGGAAATCATGCTCGGAAGGATTCATGACTATAAGGTTCCGTACAGCAAGTATCTGGAACTCAGGAAGGAACGCCTTGAACAACAGCGTGCGGCCTTCGAGAATCAGCAGAGGATGATCGAGAAGACTGAGGAGTTCATCGAGCGTTTCAGATACAAACCGACAAAGTCCAATCAGGTGCAGTCGCGTGTGAAACAGTTGGAGAAGCTTGAAAGAATAGAAGTGGATCTGGAAGATAAATCTGCGCTTGCCGTGAAGTTCCCTCCGGCTCCACGTTCAGGTGATATAGCTTACAAGGCTGTCGACATGAGAGTCGGATATGGTGCCAAGGTCGTGTTCGATGATGCGCAGATCGAGGTAAGAAGGGGAGAGAAGGTGGCTCTGGTGGGAAGAAACGGTGAAGGAAAGACTACCTTGATGCGTGTGATAATGAATGAATTGGAGCCAATGGCCGGCGAGTCGAGGATAGGATATAATGTCAGTATAGGATATTATGCTCAGAATCAGGAAGATATCCTCGATAAGGAAGATACGGTTTTTGGAACACTGGACAGAATTGCCGTAGGTGATATCCGTCTGAAGCTCCGTGATATACTTGGAGCATTCCTGTTCAAGGGAGAGGATATTGATAAGAAGGTAGCTGTGCTTAGTGGTGGAGAGAGAGCTCGTCTGGCAATGGCAAAGCTGATTCTAAAGCCGTATAACCTTCTGGCTCTTGATGAGCCTACGAACCATATGGATATCCGTTCAAAGGATATTCTCAAGCAGGCTTTGAAGTCTTATGATGGAACACTTATTATAGTTTCTCATGACCGAGATTTTCTGGATGGACTCGTGGATAAGCTTTATGAGTTCAGAGACGGAAAAGTCAAGGAGCATCTTGGAGGTGTTCAAGAGTTCCTGGAAAGAAGGAAACTCGAGAACCTGAGTGAGCTGGAAAGACATAACAAGCCGATGGCTGAAGAGAAACCCGCTGAAGTGGTTCAGAAGAAGGAAGAAGCCAAGCAGGAGTATCAGGCTAAGAAGTTTGTATCTAAAGAAGAACGTAAAATAAGAAATCGTATCTCATTCTTGGAGAAGGGTATAGAGTCTATAGAGACTAAGATGGCGGAGATTGAGGCGGTCTTGATGAATCCAGGAGAAGGAGATGATATTATGGAACTTACCAGGGCATATCTTGAAAATAAGAGAGAGCTTGATTTCAAGATGGAAGAATGGGAGAAACTCAATGAACAATTAGAACAATAGATATGGAAGAAAAGAAAATGCAGTATCTGTTCGGAATGCATCCGGTACTGGAGGCAGTGAAAGCAGGCAAAAAGTTTGATAAGGTTCTTTTGAAGCAGGGTCTTGAAGGTGCCCAGTTCAGAGAATTGATGGAACTTTTGAAGGAAAATGACATCCCTTTCCAGTTTGTTCCCGGTGAAAAACTTAACAGGGCTGTGCGTGGATCACACCAGGGAGTGCTCGCTTATATTTCACAGATCGACTATGTGGATATCGAGGATCTTGTGAATACTGCACTTGCACGCAGCGAGAATCCGCTTCTGGTGATTCTTGATGGAGTAAGTGATGTCAGAAACCTCGGTGCGATTGCCAGAAGCCTGGAGTGTGCCGGCGGACATGGTATAATTGTACCTGCCAAGGGAGGAGCTGCTATGAATGCTGATGCTGTAAAGGCATCTGCCGGTGCATTGATGAGAATCGATACATGCAAGGTTTCCAATCTTCGTGTTGCTGCATATTACCTGAAGCAGAGCGGTTTCAGACTTGTAGCTGCTACGGAAAAGACGGACAGACTCATATATGATGTGGATATGACGGGTCCTGTGGCTATCATTATGGGTTCTGAGGGCAAGGGAATCTCTCAGGCCATGCTTGATCTTGCAGATGATAAAGCTGCCATCCCAATGTCTGGTGAAATCACTTCCCTTAACGTATCTGTTGCTTCAGCTGTGCTTATGTATGAGGCTGTAAGACAAAGGATTATAAAATAAATTTTCCTGATGTTTGTTCTGGATTCCCACTGTGATACTCCTTCTCAGATTATGCGTCTGAGGGATATATCCATTGATAATACTTATGCTCACGTGGATATCCCGAAACTAAGAAGAGGTGGGGTAGATGGAGTCTTCTTTGCTCTTTATGTGCCGGCCTCGATGGATAATGAGCCGGATAGAGCGAGGGCATATGCTTACAGGATGCTGGATGGAGTACGGAATTCATTAGAAAACAATCCTTATGCAGTATTCACTACATCCGTAGCTCAGGCTATGGAGAATAAGGCAAAGGGACTTTTGTCCATATTCATTGGCCTTGAGAATGGTTCTGCTATAGGTGAGTCTCTGGATGAGCTCAGAAGGTTTTATGAAGCAGGTGTCAGGTATGTCACCCTATGTCATTCCGGTAACAATCAGATCTGTGACTCCTGTGCTCCGGAATCAAAGCGATGGAATGGATTGAGCCCGTTCGGTAAGGAAGTTGTGGCACATATGAATCGCCTGGGAATGCTGATCGATGTTTCCCATATTTCTGATGATGCATTTTACGATGTGTTAAGACTGTCTACCAAGCCTGTTGTGGCTACGCATTCATGCTGCAGGGCATTGGCTGATCATCCTCGCAACCTTACTGATGATATGATAAGGAGGATTGCCGAGGCGGGGGGAGTCGTTCAGGTCAATTTCTATCCTGTCTTTCTTGATTCAGAGTTCAGGACTATCTTGAATGATTCCGGTATAATGGAAAGGGGAGAATCAGTCGAGAGTGAATTCATCGCTGATCCTGCAGATTCCCGCAAGAGAGCAGTCTGGAATGCCGTGCAGGATGAATTGAATGCTCTTGAACGTCCCTCATACAGGAGGATTGTGGATCATATCGATCATATTGTCGGATTGGTCGGTATTGACCATGTCGGACTTGGTTCTGATTTTGACGGTATAGAGGTCACTCCTGAAGGAATGGAAGATATTTCTAAATTTTCTCTCGTATTCGACGAGATGCGTAGAAGGGGGTATACTGAATCTGATATTGAAAAGGTGGCATCCGGAAATTTCTTCCGTGTGATGCAGGCTTGTCAATGATGGTGCTTGCGGGTCTGCTGGTGAGCAACAATAAAGGTGACGGTCACCATTATGATGCTGATTCCGGCAATTGTCCTTACTCCAAGATGTTCATCGAGGAACAGAACTCCCAATACTACAGCGGTAAGAGGCTGAAGAGCGCCAAGGATCGATGTCATGGTCGGTCCTATTCTTCTTACAGCCTTCACTCCGGTGAAGTTTGAGACCATAGTCGACCATAATCCAAGTCCTGCGATCAGTCCCCATAGCCTGATGTCTGATACAAGTGTTATCCTGCCGTCAAAAATAAATCCGCATATGATGAAATAGACTGCACTCAGCAGCATTATCCAGGTAGTGAACTTCACTACTTCTATCTTGTCTGCCTTTACTTGTTTCATCAATATATAATAAGCTGCGAAGGAGAAAGCGGATATTATCGAACAGGCCAGTCCCAAAGCTGTATTTCCACCCTCCACTTTGAGGCCGTCTCCGGATGCGAGAAGATATACTCCGAATATGGATATCAGGATAGATATGATATTGACTAATGATTTCCTTTCACCAAAGAAGAGCATCATGCAAAGTGCTACCACTACCGGATACATGAAGTTTATGGTGGACGCGATTCCGCTGGCAATATTGGCATACCCCAGCAGGAGAGTGATCGATGTGACAGAACGCAGAAGACTTAGCAGAACGACCTTCCATAATTCATCAAATGATGCAAGTTTAAGTGTCTTTCCCTTTGATGCCGCATAGATCATAAGTACTATGGCTGCAACAGCCCAACGATATGAAAGAACATCAAAATTACTCAGACCGGCTGCAAGAAGACCGAGGCTGAAAAGAGGGGAGAAGCCGAAGGAACATGATGAAATTATGGCATAGAAAACGCCATTCAGGGTAATCCTTTTCTTCTTTTTGATGTATCTTGAGTGTGCTACCTCCATTTATCTCCCTTTTATATCTAAAACGCTGACAGGTAGTTAGTTATGCTCTGATATAAGCCTGTCTTATTGTTTACAAAATTTACGAAACAAAAATGTTATCAGCTTAAACAAAAATGTTTTATCGTTTAATTATCAGTTATTTTAAGTTCGTTTACAATTTTTACCCTCAAATAGTTGAGCGCAGTCGAGGCAAAGCGCTCAATGTTGCGTTTTCGGTTACTTTTGAAGACTGTGCTGAAGGTCTCTGTACCCTTTTCCGAGCTTACTCCTATCCATACAAGACCTACAGGTTTGTGGTCACTTCCACCGCCGGGACCTGCTATTCCGGAGGTTGCCACAGAGTAATCGCTGCCGGTAAGTTTCCTGACTCCTTCAGCCATAGCGGCTACACATTCGCTGCTTACTGCTCCGTAGCGGGAAATGATTTCCTCCGGTACTCCTAGAACTCCGGTCTTTACGCTATTGGCATATGAAGTGACTGATCCGAGAAAATATGCTGAGGAGCCAGCAATGGACGTAATAAGTGCGGAAATGGTTCCTCCTGTGCAGGATTCGGCTGTAGAAAGGGTCTTGCCATTTTCAGCCAATATTCGGCCGATACATCCTTCGAGGGTATCATCCATCTCTGAGTACATGGCATCGCCTAAAATGCCTTTCAAAGATGCAATTTCAGCATCAATTCTGCTTTCTGCATCCTCTTTTCTGCTTCCATAGATCGACAATCTCAGTCTGACTCCGGTAAGAGGATTTGGAAGGTAAGCCAGATGCATATCCTCAGGGAGATTGTCCTCCCATTCCTCGATCATCTTTGCCAATGCAGATTCCGCTATACCGTATGTCATCACGGTACGGTGGTAAATATCTGATAATGAATGATGTGACTTTATGTCTTCGAGAATGTCAGGAAGTGCTCCGATGGCTTCAAACGGTACTCCTGGCAGGGAAAACAGGGTAGCAGGGTGACCGAATCTTTTCTCATCGAATCTGAAAACCATTATCGGGGCAGTACCGAGGCGGTTAGGAATCACCTCGCAGGTATCAGGAACAGATGCCTGGGCAATATTGATATCCAGCACATCCAATCCTCTTGCACTCAATAGATTATGTATGATTTCCAACTGTCTTTCATCCATCTTGGATGCTGTGGACTCAGAAAGTTCGGCAAGCGCGTTCTTGGTTATATCATCTTTAGTCGGTCCCAGACCACCGGTAACGATCACGATGTCGTTCTCACTCAACTCCCTGGCAAGCGTTCCTATGATACAGTTCCGCTCATCCCCGATAGATACCATTCTGGAGACTTTTACTCCTATTTCATTAAGAGCCAATGAGATATTCGAGGAATTCGTGTCAACGACCTGTCCGATAAGGATCTCGTCGCCTATTGTGCAGATGGATGCCTTGATCATTTAGCGTCGTTTTCAAGATATTTGATGATATTCTTCACCAATGCAGGACCTTCGAAAATAAATCCGGAATAGATCTCTACAAGTGAAGCTCCGGCGTCAAGCATGGCCTTGGCCTGCTCGGGTGACATGATTCCACCTACTCCGATAATCGGGAGCTTTCCTTCAGATCTGCTGTGGACATATTTGACGAGCTCCAGATTTTTCTTATGCACTGGAGCGCCGGACATTCCACCGTTTCCGATAGCTTCGATCTTTTCCTTGCTCAGGCTCGTAATGCCATCGCGGCTTCTTGTAGTGTTTCCGGCTACAATTCCGTCGATGCCTGAACGGAGACAGTAGTCAATGATCTCATCGAGCTGCTGATGAGCAAGATCTGGGGATACTTTAAGAAGGATCGGCTTGTATCGGTCGTAGTACATACGAAGCTCAAGGAGCTTGTCAACGATTTCACCGAGGAAGGAAATATCCTGTAATGCAGTGAGTCCCACTACATTAGGACAAGAGACATTTACGACGAACATGTCAACGAAGTCGTAAAGCAATCCGAATGACTTCTCGTAATCCTTAGCAGCATCTTCGTTTATGCTGGTCGTATTCTTTGATATATTTGCAGCAACGATCACATTAGGACGGACCTTCTTCAAGTGTTCGACTGCATTTTTTACACCTTTATTATTAATACCGAATCTGTTGATAATAGCTTTATCTTCAGGAATCCTGAAGCATCTTGGCTTAGGATTTCCGTCTTGAGGGAGCGGTGTCAGAGAGCCAATTTCTACAAAGCCGAAACCGAAGTTAGCCATGTCATTGTAATATTCTCCGTTTTTATCCAATCCACCTGCCAAGCCCACCGGGTTTGGAAATCTGATTCCGAATACTTCCTTTTCAAGGCTTGGGGAATCCTTCCTGTATATCGCCCTGATTATAGAGTGAGCAAATGGTACATACCTGAGAACCGAAAGGAATTTGAAAAGAATATTATGTGCCGTTTCCGGATTGAATCTGAACAAAACGGGCTTCAAGAAATGTTTATACATAGGCATTGTTTCTAATTCAGGCAAATATACTAAAAAAGTACCGCTTATGCAGTACTTTTCTACATTTCCTGAAAAGTTCCATCGTCAAAAAGTACGATAATTTTAGATACTTTCCTTTGTCCTTTAATAGGTTGTATTATATTATCTAAACTATTTATTTCGGTCGTGGCTGGTTCAGAAACAGGTAATATGTCCTCATGTAGGATTTCTGGGATTCTCAGCGAGGATTCAGACTCATAGATAGGGAAGAGTTGACCCTCATCTTGTGGTTCTGCTTTAGGGGATTCCGGATCCTTGTACATTTTCCCTTTTCCGAATATCAGCCATTCGATATTAAGGCGAGGGTATTTTGCCATCATCGCCTTAATGAAATCAAATCCGGGATTATTTCTTCCGGACAATACATGAGATACACTTGCTCGGACAACATTGAGATTGTCAGCAAACTGTGCCTGCGTGATGTTTTCTGCTGCGAGAAACTGCTTTAACCTGTTGTTCATACTTGTTTACCTTGATGTTACAAATGTAGCAAGAAATTTTGTAACAAGCAAACTATTCTTTGATTAAGATTTGTAAATGGGTCGATAAAAATGTATATACTAATATTATAAAATACTTTAGATAATATGATGTTATTATCTGAGTTTCAGTGTATTATTCTAATATATATTCGTAATAATAGGCAAATTGACATTAAAATGAGCACAATCTCTAATAATTACAGAAACAACCGATAGTGTAACTTGATATAAAATATATTAAATATCAGATTATCAACTATTTAACAAGGTATAATATTAACTTATAAGAAAAAGTTATGTTACAAATGCGACGGTTACAGAAATTATAGAACCACGACACTGAAGCATTATAATAAATCACAAATGTAACACACCGGTGTATCAATGTATTGTACTTCTGTGATTACAAATGTAATTTATAGGACGATTTCATTTTTCATAACTAAATGACTAAATTTGCGCTGCAAAAAATGCAGAACGCTATGATTCCTGAAATTAGAATAGAAGATTATAATTATACATTACCTGATGAACGAATCGCTAAGTATCCTCTTCCGCAGCGCGATTCGTCAAAACTACTGATATATAAGAATGAAAATGTATCAGAGTCCTCTTTTTCGTTGATATCTAGTCAGCTACCAGAAAACTCATTGATGATTTTCAATGATACGAAGGTTGTTCCTGCCAGACTGCATTTCCAAAGGTCTACAGGAGCTCATATAGAAATCTTCTGTCTCGAACCTGTACTTCCTGAAGAATATGTCAGCAGTTTTGCTGCTACTGAGAAATGCAGATGGAAATGCATCGTAGGAAACGTCAAAAGATGGAAAAATGATACCCTATCATTATATAACCCGTGCAATGATGGAGAAATTGAGACTATGAATCTTAAAGCGGACCTTGTTGAAAGAGTCGGAGAGACTTCTATCGTAGAGTTCTCCTGGGACAATAAAGCCCCGTTTTCGAAGGTTCTTGAAGTGTGCGGCTCAATTCCTATTCCTCCATATTTGAACCGTGATACCGAGCAGGTCGATCTGGAGCGTTATCAGACTCTATATGCCCGATTCCGTGGATCAGTTGCCGCTCCTACTGCAGGCCTTCATTTTACAGATGTTGTTCTTGAATCTATCAGAAAGAAAAATATCATCACAGATACTGTCTGCCTTCATGTCGGAGCCGGTACCTTCCTGCCAGTCAAGAGTTCTCTTGTTTCCGAGCATACAATGCACCGTGAGCCCTTTGTGGTAACTCTTTCCTTGTTGGAAAGGCTGCTTGAAAACAAAGGCAAAGTGGTAGCTGTAGGTACTACTTCAGTACGCACACTGGAATCCCTATATTATATAGGTGTAAGTTGTATCGAGACAGGCCACCCTTCAGATGTGGACCAGTGGGATCCGTATTCAAGGGATTATGAATACTCTCTTGAGCAATCTATTAATGCCATCATCCAGTATCTGAAAGATAATAATAAGTCGGAGCTGAGCCTTGGAACCAGAATAATTATTGTTCCCGGATTCCGTTTCCGTGTTGTAGATGTGCTTGTAACCAATTTCCATCAGCCTCAGAGTACTCTTCTCCTTCTTATATCTGCGTTTGTGGGAGGAAATTGGAAAAAGATTTATGATTACGCTCTCGGACACGATTTCCGTTTCCTGAGCTATGGTGACAGTTCGGTCTTATTCCGTAATTAGCGGTATAGACTTTGTCGGAGTTTGCAGTTTTGCAAAAAGATTTTAAATTTGCAAATTGTACTAATCTTACACTTTTGAACGATGATTGACTTATCTGAATTTGAGAGCATCAGTCCGTATACGGATGCAGAAGCAGCGGAGGCACTCAGCAAATTGGCGGAGTTCCCTTTGCTTTCGCGTGTATCTCAGCAGTTTTTTCCAGAGGAATCTCCTGATTTTTTGAAGAATCTTCTTAAAAGCATAAAGACGATAGATGATTTTCAGGTACTTGTGATGAGCAAGTTCGTCCGTTGGGTACTTGAGCATACTGCCAAGAATTTCTCATACGACGGAATTTCCAATATTGATCCGTCAAAGAAATTTCTTGCTCTGTCAAATCACAGGGACATAATTCTTGATCCGGCTATTTTCCAGCTTGTACTTTACAACAACGGCATTCCGATGACAGAGATTGCTGTCGGAGATAACCTCATCACCAATCAGACCATAGAATATCTTATCAGGTCTAATCGTATGATAAAGGTCGTCAGAGGAATCACAGCGCGTGAGCTTTATCTGTCATCACAACTTCTGTCAAGATATATCCGTCTCAATATAACAGAGCAGCGCAGTTCGATCTGGCTTGCTCAGAGACAGGGGCGTACCAAGAACGGTTATGATGTAACCGAGCAAGGTCTGCTCAAGATGCTTGATATGAGCGGAACCGGTGACTTCCAGAAGAATTACGAAGAGCTTAACATCATTCCGCTGAGTATTTCTTATGAGTACGAGCCATGTGATATCCTTAAGGCGCGCGAACTTGTCATTTCCCGAAAGCATAAGTATGTCAAGGCTGAAGGTGAAGACTTCAACAGCATCATGGTAGGAATCATGAGTCCTAAAGGCAATATTCATCTGAATATCGGCAAGCCTCTTACTACAGAAGAAATAGCTGAAGCTGCTCAATGTGACAAGAACGACCGCTATCAGAAGATCAGGCACGCTGTGGATCTAAGAGTGATCGAAGGCTATAAGCTTTGGAAGAACAATTATATCGCATACGATATCGCGAATCACTCGTATAAATACTCTGATAAGTATGATCGTGCTGATATGGAGCAATTCGTGGCATATATGGAAAAACAGCTTGATACCGTAGAGCCGGAAATCAACCGAGAGGATCTCAGGAGAATATTCCTTGATATCTATGCCAATCCGGTCGTCACGAAAGAATTACTGGCAAAAGAAAAGGTAACAGGAAGCATATTATTATAAAAAATAAAAAAAATCCGACTGTTCAAGTCGGATTTTTTTGTTTTAAGCTGAATTTCAGTTTATGAAACAAAAATGTTTATAGTGATAACAAAAATGTTATACGCACTTTTGTCTGAAATTCCGTCAAAATCAAAGGTTGGCTATCAGATACCACATATAACCGGCCTCTGCTAAAATGAAGATCGCTCCTTCATATCTGTCAAGTTCCTTCTTCTTGAAAAGGTAAGCACTTGCCATAATTAAAAACGCTCCAGCTAATAACAGTCCCAGATCGACATAGGACATTCCTCCGAATGAAAGAGGGTTTATGAGTGCAGCACCTCCAAGAATCAGAAGAATGTTAGATATGTTTGAACCGAGGACGTTACCCAGGGCAAGCTGTCCGCGTCCTTTGAGTGCTGCTACCACGCAGGTGGCAAGTTCAGGCATCGATGTTCCAGCGGCCATCACTGTGATGGCAATGAATTTGTCAGAAACTCCGAATGCCTTGGCCAGTTCGGTAGCTGCATTGACAAATACTCTTCCGCCGAAGATCAATCCTGCCAGACCGGCAATTATAAGGACAATCGAAATCCCGATCCTATATTCCTTTATACCCTCTCCCTCAGAGTCTCCGCTGTCCGAGCGGAAAGAGCTCCACAGATACCAGGCAAAGATCAGCAGAAGTATTGCTCCGTCTATGCGGCTGATCTGGTCTGAGCCTATTCCGAAAATGGTGAAATTCAGTCCGAGAATGATCAGCAGTGTGCTGACTATAATATTTAAAGGTATATCCTTTTTCAAGTTGCTCTTAGTTATGGCCAAAGGTGCGATAAGCGCAGTGACACCAAGAATCATCAGAGTGTTGAATATGTTCGATCCTACAATATTTCCCACTGCCATATCAGCTTTGCCTTGAAAAGCTGACAGGAAACTAACCACCATTTCAGGTGATGAAGTTCCGATTCCAACAATGGTAAGTCCAATAACGAATTCACTGATGCCGAATCTCTTGGCAATACTTGACGAACCATCCACAAGCCAGTTGGCTCCAAAAAGAATGAGCAGGAGGCCGCCTAAAAGAAATGCAATCTGTAGTAACATGTTTATTAATTGGCTAATAAAATCGGACAAAGATATGAAATACTATTTTAAAAACCTTATATTTGTCTGTTACCGCTAAAAGATATAAGAATGAAACATATTATAACGTTCCTGTCTGCACTTCTGCTCAGTGTCTGCGCTTTCTGTAATGATTCTCTGACTGTATTTTACCGTATCAGGCTGGATCAGGATATTGATCCTT
Organism: Candidatus Cryptobacteroides sp.; assembly: GCA_045118995.1. Lineage (GTDB taxonomy): Bacteria > Bacteroidota > Bacteroidia > Bacteroidales > UBA932 > Cryptobacteroides. The sequence goes on along the minus strand of JBGVCR010000055.1, from coordinate 1,374 downwards.
CATCACAACGACTTGTGACTACGGGGCTTGAAAAGGCGCGTGAGGCTCATGCAGATTATGTTATTCTTGATCTGGATACTTATGGCGGAGCGGTAAATGCTGCAGACAGCATCAGATCGGCCATTCTCAGATATGAAAAGCCTGTCGTGGCTTTTGTCAATATGCAGGCTGCCTCTGCCGGAGCCCTTATCAGCATTGCATGTGATTCGATATATATGAAAACGGGAAGCTCAATCGGTGCAGCTACAGTCGTAAACCAGACCGGAGAGGTGATGCCGGATAAGTATCAATCCTTTATGCGTGGAATGATGCGTGCTACAGCAGAAGCGACAGGCAGGGATCCGAAGATTGCTGAATCAATGACCGATACCGCCAATGTATTGAGCCTCACTCCGACAGAGGCGATAGCAGTGGGATTTTGTGAGGGAATATGTGAAACTGAATTTGAAGTGGCAGAGAAGATAGTTGGGGATAATGAATTCGTAATCAAGAACATGGAGGATGATATGACTTGGCTTGACAAACTGATTCAGCTCCTCTTGAATCCGCTTCTTCAGTCTATATTCATGATGATGATCATCGGAGGTATCTTCGTAGAGATAAGGACTCCGGGCATAGGACTTCCATTGGTGACAGCTATTGTAGGAGCACTTCTTTATTTCGCTCCTGCTTATATCGGACATCTTGCCCAATCATGGGAGATCCTCCTTTTTGTCGTCGGTCTGCTCCTGATAGCTGTGGAGATATTTGTACTTCCGGGATTCGGAATATGCGGAATCTCGGGAATCATTGCGGTGATTACAGCACTGGCATTTTCAATGGTGGATAATATCGAATTTTTCCATTGGGATGGCACCTTGAATCTAAGACCTATTATACAGCCTCTAGGGATAGTGGTTCTTTCTGCAGCGGCTGCAATATTCGGATCAGTGTGGATCGTGCGCAAGCTATATGATACTCGTTCGTTTGACCGTATAGCCCTCAGGCAGGAAATGAAGTCTGAGGAAGGCTTTACAGGTGTGGTTTCTGGTCTTGAAGAACTTGTCGGTCAGAGTGTTACCGTGTTTACTGATATGCGTCCCGGCGGTAAGGTGATTACCTCTGACGGACGTATTCACGAGGCAACTCTTAAGTTCGGAGGATTTGTTTCAAAGGGAGAAACCTTGAGAGTCGTCTCTGCCGAGCAAGGCAGGCTGTACTGCGAGAAATTATAAAATAAAAACCGGCTGCAGTTGACATGAACCCCGAAAGTTAGACAAAAAACTTTCGGGGTTTTGTTATGTCTAAAAAGAGAAAGAAACACGGTTATGCAGAACGATTGAAGTATATGCATATGCTTGAGGATGGATATAGTATAAATTATATCCATGAACA
>JBGVCR010000054.1:0-14168 GCA_045118995.1 Candidatus Cryptobacteroides sp. | reverse complement strand
TTAAGCGATCGCATTGATCTGAAGTTTTGTAAGATACTGACGGTGACCGTTACACTTCTGGTAACCCTTACGACGCTTCTTCTTGAATACAAGAACCTTCTTGCCCTTGCAAGTGTCGTCGAGTACTGTTGCTGTTACCTTAGCGCCATCTACATATGGTGCACCTACCTTTACTGCGCCGTCCTCGTCGATAAGGAGTACCTTGTCGAACTCGACTGCAGCACCCTTCTCAGCCGCGAGGCGGTTGACGAAGATTTCCATACCAGCCTCTACTTTAAACTGCTGGCCTGCAATTTCTACGATTGCGTACATAAAAACTTAAAATATTAAAAGTTTTAGAAAGCAAGCGGCTGTCCTTGACAGCTCTTTAACATTGGCTTGTCGATCTGTAAATAATCTTCTATTGTAATAAATTACTGCTCGTCCTGGAGCTGAAGCTGCTGAACATAGATAGCCTTCTGCATCTGTATTCTCTTCTTCACTGACGGCTTAACGAAGTTCTTTCTTGCGCGAAGCTCACGGATTGCACCTGTCTTCTCGAACTTTCTCTTGAACTTCTTCAGAGCCTTCTCGATGCTCTCACCATCCTTTACTGGAACTATAATCATATCTTTATCACCTCCTTTTCATTATAGGGCTGCAAAGATAGACATAATATTTTAATTTACAAGCCTAACTTCTTGAATTTATGAGATTTTTGAAGGTTTCCATTCCCTTTGTCGCCACATCCTTGATATGGGTGAGACGGCTGTCACGCACGGAAAGTTCTTTTGGGTCTATAATATATATAGGTATATTGGTCTTGGCATATCTGTACAGTCCTGCAGCCGGATAAACCTGGAGAGAAGTTCCGACAATCAGCAGGATGTCCGCAGCCTCCACAGCATCGATCGCAGCCTCGATCTTCGGCACAGCCTCTCCGAACCATACGATATGAGGACGGAGCTGAGCACCATTGGGAGCCATATCACCTATATGAATGGCGTCCGCACCGATATCGAATACCGTAGCCTCCGAATAACCGTCACGGTCATTGCAGCAATTCTCAGGACGTACCTTGGTCAATTCTCCGTGAAGGTGTATGATTCTCGTGCTGCCCGCTCTCTCGTGAAGGTTATCGACATTCTGTGTCACGACTGTAACGTCATAATCCTTTTCCAGATCCGCTATAGCCAGATGCGCCGCATTAGGCTTCACTGTAAAAAGCTGAGCTCTGCGGGCATTGTAGAAATCCAGAACGAGAGCAGGATTCCTGTACCAGCCTTCAATCGAAGCCACATCCTGGACATTGTGATTCTCCCAGAGACCGTCACTGTCCCTGAAAGTGCTGATTCCGCTCTCGGCGCTTACTCCTGCACCTGTGAGCACTGTTATCTTCTTTTTCATCATTCGGAAATTTCAAAATATGTACGACGAAGCCAATATTCAAACAACGGGTCGATCACAAGCGGTTCATCCTTTTCATTGAAAGTGATGACTTCCTTCTTCTTCAGTGCATCCTTGACTCTTCTTACATTCGCAGAAGAATTAAGGTGATACTTCTCTATGACATCAGATGCACTGAACTTGACCACACCGTCCAGAACAGCCCTTAGCAGGCTCAACTGATGATCCGTAAGGTCATTCACAATCGACATGAAGCGTATCTGATGAACTGAAATCATCGATTCCAGGGCATCGGTCATCATTGTCTCAGTAACGAAACCCTTCGACAATGCATCACAGATGGCAGCCAGATGGTTGATATACCAGAGATTGGACTTGAAAAGTTCGCAGGCTCCCATTGCCAGATTCCTGTCAAAAGACTTTCCCATGCCACTGAGAAAACCCTTCACAACGTATTCTATGATCTCCTTGGTATCCACATTGGACAAAGCCACGCGATTCACCTGACGGTAGAAATATCGTTTTTCGTCAAAGATAAGCTTCATCGCATTGACCATTCCTCCCATCATCACAAAAACAGCCTGATATGGTGCCTTGCGGTCTCTCTCCTTCATCTGAGTCTCCAGGATCTTGAATACCGTCTCATATTCATCCGCATTCATAAGATTCTGGAACTCATTCAGAACCACTACATATCTCATTCCCTTTGCCAGAGCAAGCTTCTGAGGAAGCATCATCAGTTCTGCAATGTCGTTTTCATCCGGCTTCCAGTTCAGAGAGAGAACCTGACCGGTATTTATGAACTGGACTCTGTCGAACACAAAATGTGTCCCATCCAGATAGGTTTCCACAATAGAAGAATAGTCGTCCGGAGTTGAAGCGGAAAGCTTTATGACAGCCGTACCGAACTTCATGAGGAAGTCCTCCAAAGTCCTTACATTAAGCATATCCACCATTGCTACCACAAACTGCGTCCTCTCATTCTTAAGATCACTGAAGACCTGCATCAGGAGCGACATCTTGCCTGTCTTTGGGGGTTCGTATATGGAAACATGTTCTCCGGCCTTGATCAGATTGGCCAGAATCTTTCGTTCAGTAGCGCGACCGATGAAATTCTTATCGGTCACATATCCATTATATATAAAAGGTGTATCCATCAAAAATCTACATCTACATTACTATTCAGGTACAAAATTAACAAGGCATACGTTCTCGTGCAACAAAAATGTTACACAAATATTAACAGGCACCTGTGGATAAATCAAAGATATTTTTATCTATCTTTGTAAGTTACGGACAATGTAGGATTTATGAACGAGAAAGCGAAACATACGACTGAGGCAACCACCCCAAAAAAGGGTAGAACAGGCCTCCGCATACTGCTCAAGACAATTGCTTGGGTGGCAGGCATATGGATATGCATGATGGTCGTACTGCAGATAGCTCTCTCCCCCGGCATACTTACCAAAGTCGTAAATAAATTCGCCGCCGAATATGTTGACGGCACTTTGTCTTTCGGAAAGGTTCGTCTCACAATGTTCCGTCATTTCCCGAATGTCGGAATATCCATGGAAGACTGTTCTCTCACCTACCCCGCCGAGAGATTCGATTCTCTGGAAATGTCCGGAGCTCAAGGAGAGCTGCTGAGAATGGGCTGCGGACAGGCCGTCGACACCTTGGCTTCATTCAAGCGTTTTTCTGCAGGAATCAATGTAGCCGCACTTATAGCCGGAAAGATCAGCATACCTCATATAATACTGTCCCAGCCAAGGATTTACGCTCACAGTTACAACGAAGACAATGCAAACTGGAACATCTTAAAGACTGAAAATGACAGCACAAAGACACCGCTGCCGGCAGTTTCAGTCGGAAGAATAAGGCTTGTCAATCACCCGCATATCGTTTACACCGACAGCCAGGACACTCTTTTCGCCATGATGGATGTCAAGAGAATGTCATTTGACGGCAGGATTGACACCAGAAGATCCACAAGAAACAGGATCGGCCTGAGCATCGACAGCCTCATCGTAGGAGGAAGGATCGCCTATGACACCTTGGGATTCAGACTCAGCAAGCTGGACATACACGAGCATGAGGGGCATATGGACATATTGGCTCAGGCCAATACAATGCTGGCGACACATGCCTTCGGCAGAATGAACATCCCGATCAGCATCAGCGGAACAGCATCATTTCCTAAAGATACCGTACCGGCCTTGAAACTGGACGGTTTCAATATTGACATTGCATCAATACCAATCAGTCTGGACGCATCATTGCGAAGAGTTGCGCCAGTCACAGAGATTGACGGACAGTTCCGGATAAAGGATTGTAATGCAGAAGATGTCTTGTCCGGCTTCATCAGCAACATCATTCCGCAGGCGCGCAATCTCAAGACAGATGCCATCATTTCAATGCAGGGCAGATGCAAAGGAGCTATCGGCAACGGAGTACTTCCGTCAATCAATGCCGTACTGGAAATTCCGGACTCGCACATCAGTCACAAAGACATTGACCAAGACTTGAGGATAGGGCTCAGCGCATCCGCATCGATAGATACGACCAACCGCATCAATGTCACAATCGAAAACTTATCGGCAAAAGCTCATGGTCTGGAGCTGGGCATTAATGCCGGAGTCGAGGACATAACAGGTGAGGACCCGGCCATCGACATTGACGGAAAGCTGGCCGCTGACCTGAATTCACTGGCTGCTTTGCTGCCGGATCTGGATAAGATCAAGGCCGAAGGAAAAGTATCCGCGCAGCTGAAGGGAAGGATAAACAGCTCACAGATAAGCATATACAACTTCGCTCAAGCTACTCTTGAAGGTTTTATCGCCAGTGACAGCATTGTATTCATCTCTCCGAAAGATTCCATCAGCATAGAGGTCAAAGGCCTGGATGTAAAAGCCGGACCGGAAAGCAAGGTTTCACGCAGAGATCCGTCAGTGAAATTCGATCTCCTGGCCATAAGTGCCAAGATAGGCAGTGCCGACATTTCTTACAGGAACTCGATGTCTTTCAACGGCAAGTCAGTGGATATGGCCGTAAAGAATGCTGTGGAGGCCATCTCGGAAAGAGACACGACAAAGGTTTATCCCCTTGGAAGCCATATCAACGCCGAATCGCTTTCGCTCACAGATGCCGGAGGGCTTTCCATCTCATTGGATAAAACTTCCAACAGCCTCCAGTTGATGCCTAAGAAAGACAATCCGGGAATTCCGGTACTTAGCGTATCCAGCACCAACAAGAGGATTTATGTCAGGGACATATCGAACCGATTGATTCTTACAGACGCCTCGATGCGAGGAAGAGCCGCCATGAATACCGTAGAGCGCATAGCCAGAAGGAAGGCCCTGCTGGATTCGTTGGCCGCAGTATATCCCGATGTGGAAAGAGATTCTCTATTAAGACATCACCTCAGGCAGAGAAGAAACACTGAGGTGCCACAGTGGATGAGGGAGGAAGACTTCAAGGCTCAGGACATCAATATCAGGCTGGACGAAAGCCTTGCCAAATATTTCCGGGAATGGGATGTCGAGGGAAGCATCAAGGTCCGCACCGGTATCGCCATGACTCCATATCTGCCGATAAGGAACATCCTGAAAGGAATGGATATTACATTTGACAACAATCAGGTGCGCATCGACAGCCTCAAAGTCAATGCAGGCAAGTCGGTCATCGGTGCGAAGGGTTCACTTTCCGGACTGAGAAGGGCTCTGATGGGCCGGGGAACATACATTCTCGACATGGACCTTAATGCCGACAAGATGGATGCTGACGAACTTCTGGCGGCATTCAACGCCGGGGCGTCATTCACCCCACCAGCTGATGAGGAAAAACTGGCAGAAGCCTCCGATTCAGAATTCCTGCAGATGGTAGTAGCCGACTCACTTGATTCGGAAAAGCCTCAGACCCTGCTGGTGATACCTGCTGACGTCAATGCCGACATCAGGCTTTCAGCCAAGGACATAACATTTTCAGGTCTGGAGATAAACAGTCTGAATGCAGATATCCTGATGAAGGAAAGATGCATGCAGATATTGAATACATCCGTTGTCACCAACGTCGGAACAGGAACCTTCGAAGGCTTCTATGCCACAAGAAGCAAGAAGGACATCCGCACTGGATTCGACCTCGGGCTTAGTGATGTAACAAGCGAAAAGGTTATATCGATGATGCCGGCAATCGACACGATAATGCCTTTGCTGAAGTCATTCAAGGGCCTGATTGACTGCGAGATAGCAGCTACAGCAAGTCTCGACACATGCATGAACATCATAATGCCAAGCATCAACGGTGTCATCAGGATCGGAGGTGAGAATCTTTCAATGAGCGGCGACAAGGTATTTACAGACCTTGCAAAGAAGCTTAAATTCAAGGACAGGAAAGAAGGCAGGATAGACAAGATGACTGTGGAGGGGGTGATCCAGGACAATACTCTGGAGGTGTTCCCGTTCATTGTGGATATTGACCGTTACACATTGGCATTGAGCGGAAAGCACAATCTCGACCAGTCATTCAGATACCATGCCTCCATAATCCGTTCGCCGATGGTATTCAAAGTAGGAGTCGACATCTACGGTCCGAATTTCGACAAAATGAAGTTCAAGATCGGAAAGCCTAAATACAAGAATACAAGGATCCCGGTATTCACTGAAGTCATCGACCAGACAAGGATAAACCTTGCACAGTCAATAAAAGGAATATTTGAGAAAGGAGTGGAGGCTGCCGTCAGAGAGAATGAACGACAGGAGGCGATCGAATCCTTCAAGAAAGAGACAGGCTATGTGAATGCCGTCGACCAACAGATGGAAGAACTGTCAGATGATGAAAAGAAACAGATAGAGGAATCTGGCGAGGATACCTCTGAAGATATTGTAACCAAAGAAAAAACAGATACTTTAAATGAACAGTCAGGAATACATTGAGGTGTCGATCAGAATCACACCGTTCAGCGAAGAAAACGCAGAGATCGTAACAGCTGAGATCAGCGAACTCCCATTCGAATCTTTCACCATGGAGGAACCTTATCTCAAATGCTATATACAGAAGGAACTTTATGATGCCCAGGATCTCAAGGTAGTGCTAAGTGGAGCCGAAGGCATGGGATTCGATATCGATTTCAGCGCCGACCTTATGCCGGCAGTGAACTGGAATGCTGTTTGGGAGAGCCAGTTTACTCCTATTGTCGTAGACGGGAAATGCACCATCAAGGCATCATTTCACGAAGGTCTGAAAAAGACCAGATTCAATATCACCATTGACCCTAAGATGGCTTTCGGTACAGGACACCACCAGACCACATACATGATGTGCCGCGCCCTGCTCCAGAATGAAGACGCTGTCAAAGGAAAGGTTGTAATGGATATGGGTTGCGGAACTGCTATCCTTGCCATTCTTGCCGCAAAGATGAAGGCAGCACGCGTCTATGGCATTGACATTGACGCTGTTGCAGCCATTTCAGCATATGACAATGCCCGTATGAACCGCGTCGGCACAAGAATCGAGACATACTGCGGAGATGCCTCACTTCTCCAGAGAAACACATACGACGTGCTTCTTGCCAATATAAACCGCAACATCCTTATCCAGGATATGCAGACCTATGCCCACTCCATCCGCAAAGGTGGACTCCTTTTTGTCAGCGGATTCTATGTGGAAGACATGCCTATGCTCATCGGAACTGCAGCAGCTGCGGGTCTGGAATATGTAAGCCATGACAGCATCGACAATTGGTGCTGCATCAAATTCAGCAAATAATGAAGAAGATACTTTATATGATTGCTTTGGGGATGCTGCTTTTTGCCTGCAAGCCTGAAGCTTATGTCGGTCCGCTTGATTCTCCTGTCGGGAACTGGCAGGGTACCGGATGCGATTATTATTTCAATGGGGAGCTTGTCGGTGACGCAGACTCATCATATTACTCTGCGATGACCTTCTACAAGGAGGGGCTTGTCTGCATAGAAGGAGTAAAGGGAGCATTTCCGTTCAGCTATGCCCCTCAGACTCATATACTTCAGATCGATTCTCTGTCCTGGGCAGTGCTGAACCTGCACAGCGATGACATGACATTGAAATATCTTGGCAGGATCTACCCCACTCCGCCATCTTCCGAAGAAGTTAAATCTGATGATTCGAGCCCGGACGAGGGTGAAAACCCTGAAGAAGGAGAAGAACCCGGCGAGGGCGAAGTGCCGGAAGAAGACCAGGGAGCGAAGCCCGACAAGAACGGAATCATCCTGCCGGTCAATTACCAGGGATTTACTATTGAAGCCGATTCAAACGACTATTATTACATCAATTCCAGCGGCATCAAGACATACTGCACCCCGGTCGGCCAGCTGAATGCCGAAGGTCTGATGGATATCGCACTCTGGTACGACACCCGCACAGACTACTACGGACCGCTGGTGGCAGTACCGGTGACAAAATAGACAAGCGGACATCCGGTGCGATACCAAGCAAAGTCGAGGACAGCAAGGAATAATATTTGCTATTGTCCGAGCATACATTCCTTATCAATATCAATCTACTGACACCATGAAACATTTATCCACAATGATGTTGCTGTCCCTTATATGGATAGGTATTTCCTGCGGGGGCGGCAGGAAGGACGCAGAGAAAGTCCCTTCAAGAGTAAGCATTATCAAAGGATTCGAAGAAGGAGACAGTACATACAGCATAGCCGATGGAATTTCAGGAGAGTTCATATATCACGCAGGACACAATCCGTTAGAGCTCGACACTGTAATTCAAAAAAACCACATATTCATCGAGAGACTCATAACGGAAGAATGGAGTGACCGGATTATTGTGTGCAATCCTGACGACAGCCTGCTTATGGTTGCATACCTTATGGCATGGGACATGGCACATCTTGACCGTGGCGAGAGAGAAAGGCTTTACAAAGAGACGCGCGACTGGTTCTTTCATACGGAATATCTGGATCTGGAAAAGCGTAAGATAGGCATACGCCTCTTCAACGACAAGGTTATCACTCTTGATCTGCATGGAGAGCAACATGGAAACTATTATGTGGAATGGTCTTTAGAGGAGAGCAAGGTAGTGGCCGATACAGTGAGGATCTCAGAAGATGAAGAACTCATTGTAATGAATAATGAGTTGAGGCTATATGTCAGATACAAAGGTGAGCCCTTATTTGACAGAGATATCAGTTCAGATAACTTCAAAGGCATAGACAGGCCGGAGCAATATATACTGGCTGAACCAAGATCCCTGCATTCAGACAATGACATGTTGGTGATATCGGGGAGCATGACTATGTTCGATACAGATTGCGGATATGACATAGAGATTCTTATCAGTCCGGACGGTCAGATGAAATTGCGTCACATTGAAACAGATTCATTCCTGACATTCTCCGATATGATCGAAGACATCCGTAATGATTACGAAGGTGAGAGCCTATGTGATCTGGTTTTCGGAATGGACTTTTATAAGGAGGCAGAATCATCAGCACAGGAGTATGCAGCACTATATGCTTTCTACCTATATAACACTTACGAGTATGCGTGGGAAGGAGTCGGAGGATACCTGTATGATATGTTCATACGATATCCCGACAAATTCGAAGAACTTCATATGACCCTGGCATATCTTCCTGACGATCAGAGAGAAACGATTCTTGACAGGCTGACATACAGCCTTATATTTGAATGCAAGGCCAGTGCAGATGCTTCGTCACAGCCTTCGTTCGAGCATTTTGCTTCAATGTTCCCATATTTAGACACACCTCAAGTCGAGAAGTTCTTTGACTCTGTGAACCCATATTAGCAAGAGATGAGAAGCAATATGTAAATAACTCTTGACATTACGTAATGTTTTGTTTACATTTGTGCGTAAATTAAATTTCACGCAGTATGGGAACAAAATTAAAGCTATTACCTCATTGGTGTCAGATTACAGGTTATACCTATATCTTAGGATTCTTATTATGTTATGTATATGCTCTGATTTACATGACAGGTATCTTCCCAGAAGATTGCGGAATCATAAAAGGTATAAATTCATTTTTTAAATACGCATTGACTCACTGGCAGTCTGTGGGAGGATTGAACTTCATCATGATATTCCTTGCAATATTTTCGAAGGAAAAGGTCGAGGATGAGATGACAACAGCCATAAGACTCAATACCCTGCTATACCTTGTATTCTTCTTATTTGGAATCCATATTCTTCTATATCTGCCAGGCGAAAAATTGCACGACTGTATCATCAGCATCAAAGATTTCTTTATGGAAGACTTCGGCATATTGGCGCTGACATACACAATACTCTTCAAGGCAATGATATGGATAAACATGTGGAGGATGAGAAATGAAGAATAGCATAAAGGTGGAAAGGGCACGTCTGGATATGACACAGCAGGATCTGGCTGACGCATTGGAGGTGAGCAGACAGACAATCAATGCCATAGAGAAAGGTAAATTCAATCCGTCGACTATCCTTGCATTGAAGATTTCAAATCTGTTCGAAAAAAGTGTGAATGAGATCTTCTCACTGGAGGATACAGACTGATTTGAAGCTTGAGCGACAGCGAAAGTAATCGGTTTGGCATTGAGACAATGACAAACTAGAGATCCGTCTTTATACTAATTCTCTGTAATTATAAGATATCGGACAATTTCACGATTTCCAATTATGTCGTGGTCATTGCCGTACAGTTCAAGTGATATTTCTCTATAACATTTATCCTTGACTGCTCTTAGTGCTGTCTTGAGGTCCGTCTTCCATGAATCGTACACATTGTAAAAAACAGCCAAAGCTTCTTCGCTCATCTGCTCTTTGATACATGTGTAAATATCACACTTGCAAAGCGGAGTATAATATTTACCGGCAGTAACGATATTCAGAAGATCTTCTCCTTCTCCCGCCATTGCATTCTCCTTCTCTGCCGACATGATGTATGCCTTGATTGCAGAAGGATCAAGCTGAATATCCGGCATGAGGTATTTTACAAGCTCACAAAACGCCATAACGGTAGAATCTATATCCTGAGTCTTATGCCAATGATATAGATATGAATTTCTCACAAATGCCTTGGCCCATTCTCCCGTGATGTCCATATCTTCGATGATGATCCTGTCGTCTTTACTGATCACTTTGATCCTGTTTGTGACTTTCCAGCCCATATCCAAGGCCGTATAGAAGTACCAGGCACCATCAGCCTTCACATCCAGCATCATGGTCTTGCCGTCTGAACCTGGTTTGCTGTCCTGCAGACTGCTTCTGAACAGCCATACAGCATAAGCAGGACCATCTGAATCGTATGTATATGCATCCTGCAGTTTCTTGAGCAGTTCCGGCGAACAATGCTTCTGCAGGAAGTCATAGTCTTCGTACAACTTATCGTTATACATCTTGGTGAGGAATGATTTGATTGTATCCTCAGATGTGTTGAATTTTAATGGACATACAAAATTAGGATATATCCAATGCCATTTGCCATCTTGGCAATATGTTTTCCAGTCAATGAGATTGAAGACTCTATTGATCTCTTTAACTATCATTTCCTGCATATCAGCTGACATACCGTCATATCCTCGTAAGGGCTTGATTGACCATTCGATTATTTTGCCTTCATTGTTGAATTCAGATGCTTTTACCAACACGGTAGCGCGAGCCTGGGGAGCATTGATTTTACTTAAATCCAGGTTCTGTGATATCATGCTCTTGGCATCCTCAAGATCTGCCGTTCCATTGGTCTTATTGAAATATGTTCGCGAAGAAATGATCACTCCATTCTCAACAATCAGCTCAGTCTCCTGCTCATGGACACTGCCAAATCCACTCTCTGTAGCATATATACACTCTCCTGTCCCGCATATGAGTGTATCTGAAACCCATGAAGCGAAGACTCTTCCTTTCCTATCCTTATACTGATCCAACAGACCATTTAAGTCTGTATGTTCCTTAAATGTATCAATGCTGTTCAGATAGAGTTTATTGCCCTTGACTTTGAAAGTAGAAATATGTCCCCTCCAGCAACCCGAGAATGACGATTTACTGAAATCAAGTTTCTTTTCAAGAGCATCATATGTGACAGAATCAAGCTGGTAAAGAAGAAACTTATTCAGTCTATGCTCTACCTTGTCAATTATGATGATGTCACGGGCTTGTCTGGTAGCATTCACATTGTGGGAGAATGCGAGCAGCAATGTTATAAGCGACAGTATGTTAATCAGGCGTCTCATAAATTCTAAAAAGAGTGAAAAGATACATATCTAGAGGATTCATGTTCGTCGGAACAGCTTAGCAAAAGCTATATTTCCATATATAGAGTCGATCTTTAACCTCGACATCAACAAATATACAAGAATATTTAATATGACGCATGATTCCTAGCCGATACCTGTACGTCTTTTGACCATTTCAGGCCCGAGCAATATACAATAACAGATAGTCGTTCGACATAGCACGATGGCGGGCCACAGCCTATCTGAAATCAAAAGTTTTGAAAAACAATAAAATATGAGTACATTAGCCTTCTGCTATAGGAAAACGGGACGGCTCTATACAGCAGAATCAAAAGATTCATTGACGGCCAAGCCAATATGCTGGCCAAATATCAGGATTGTAAAATAAAATCGACATGAAGACTTTCAAACTGTTTTGTTTCATTTTATTTGTTGCTGTGGCATGCGAATCACCCATACAAGACGATGAGATGAGGATAGATACAGCCATTGCTCTTGACAACCTTGAAACCGCAAACTGCTATATTGTTTCCGATGCAGGTACATATTCGTTTGAAACCGTAAAAGGTAACAGTCATGAATATGTTGGCCAAGTGGCAACGGTTGAGGTATTATGGGAGACATTCGGCTACTCTCTTCGCCCCCAAAAAGGGGATCTGGTGAGGGATGTCATATATGAGTCCAATCGAGTCTATTTCAGAACGGCAAAGTCGTTCAAAGAAGGTAATGCGGTGATCGCTGTCAAAGATGCTGACGGTGCTATCTTGTGGTCATGGCATATCTGGATGACTGCTATGCCAGAGGCGCAAGCATATCCCAACAATGCCGGTGTAATGATGGACCGCAATCTCGGGGCCACATCTACAGATCATGGACATCCGTTGACTATAGGACTTCTATATCAGTGGGGAAGAAAAGATCCATTCTTGAATCGCATGCATATTGATAAGCCTAGCCTGGCTCAGTCTACAATATCATGGCCGGAGGCGGTGATCTGTAGTCCGGAAGTGGGCACTATGGACTTTGCAACAAAGAATCCAACAACCTATATATACTGTGACTACAAACACAGTGGCGATTGGCATTATGTCAAAGATCACACACGCTGGCAATCCGTCAAGACGCAATATGACCCATGTCCACCTGGGTGGCGTGTCCCTGATGGCGGCGAGAACAGTATCTGGGACAGGGCTGGATTTACCGACAATGTTCCATATGATGATGTAAAAATGGGATCTCCATTGGATTTGGGCAATTCAGTGATTACCTGGTATCCGTATACCGGATATCGTTATCATTCACATCACATCTGTCCGGTGATTAATTTTGATGAAGGTCTTTATTGGTCATGTTCTGGTCATGGCGACATAGCCTTTTATATGCGCTTGTTTAAGACTTGGATTAACCCTCACATGATGTCGGAGCAGGCAAATGGATATGCAGTGCGATGCCAACAAGACTGAAAATGAAGAGACTCATAATAATATTTCTTACTTGTGTTATCTGTCAAGTGACCGCTTATGCTCAAAAGGATTCCGCGGAGGTATCATACAGACTCAGTGGTCATATAACAGATGCCCAGACTGGAGAACCCGTGTTGTTTGCGACTGTGCAGGATTGTGAGGGTCAGATATTGGGACAATCCGATAAGGACGGCTTTTATTGCCTGGATCTTCATGCAGGACCACTCAAGCTTCAATTCGCAGCTTTAGGATATAAAAGCCATAACGCGGAAGTCAATCTGTATCATGATGTCGAAATGAACATTGTGTTAAAAGAAGATGCGATTATCGAGAACTTTCATTTCAAAAGATGGGAGATTGATTGGAAAGCTTTCAATTGCTATGGTTTCTCGAATATGCATGACGGGGCCATGACATCGTTCGGCGTGGAAGGAAGATACGACATCAGGAGTACCCCGCTTGAAGTCGGCATAGGAGCTTCATACGTCATGCCTTTGAATATGAAGCTGCAGGAGACCTATAGATATTGGACTGTCTATGCGTCATTGGATTGTGAACTTCAACGACTGGGATTCGTGATTTTCAAGAGCTTTACAGCACCATATATCGGAGTAGCTGCCGGTGGAGGACAAAGCTATTACACAGATAGACAAAATATTGCCACTATCGCTCTGAGAGCAGGAGTTGACGTGCGAAAGTTCCGTATCTTCTTTGAGCAGCATTTTAACACAGACGGAACACGAATCTCACATTGGGGTCTGACATACTATCTGTAAACTGAATATGATGGAAAATGCGCGTACGAAAAAAGAGAACCTGTGAGGGTTCTCTTTTTGTGCGGGTGGGTTACAGATCTTCTAACTTTCTACGAAGATTATCTGAAATGTATTAAGTTCTGTGAATGGTTGAAAGAAAAGGCCGAAAGGCAATAGACTACCATAAAGGTATCATTCTCACTCTATCCCCTTTCCATACTCCCAAGACAGGAAAGAGATATAGGCTTGAATTCTAACTTACTTGTTCCGTCGAACACGCAGACGCATCTTCACACGAACAAGTCTTGGCATTCCTACTCTTATAGTCAGCCGAAATTCAAGAG
>JBGVCR010000053.1:0-67820 GCA_045118995.1 Candidatus Cryptobacteroides sp. | reverse complement strand
CTTCTTGTGCGAGATCTTATGCTCTGCACAGTACTCCTCGATCGAGAGGATTTCTTCACGTGTCATCATAAGCTTTCCTTTTTTATGCAAAAGTAGCGAGCATCGCTGCCCGCTACAATATGCATTTCGTCGGATGCTTACGCTTTAAAATAGCTACCAATAAAAAGGGCGGCCTTTCATGGGCCGCCCTGATTGTTTTATGGTATAGGAAATTATGCTCCGAAACCACCAGTAATGTTGAGTTCTGTTACGAAAGTCTCGTAATAGTTGCCCTCAGCATCCCATACTACAGTATAAACATTGTATCCTGGGCTTGCATAGTAGTTTGTATATGTCTCACCTGCAACAACTGGCGAAGAACCGATGTACTCGCTTGTAAGGATATACTGAACCTTGCTCTTTGCTGAAGGGTAGTCAGTAAGATAATCCTGGTGGAAGCAAGCTGTGATTGCTGAATAGCCTTCAGGAACTTCTACTGACCATGAAACAGTTGTAAAGTCACCTACAGTCTGAACATTTGTAGTTACAACTGGCTTAGCTGCAGCCCAAACTGCATTCTCATTACCGTTATCATCTGTAGCATAGATGAAGTTACCAAAGTTCATCTCTGGAGTGAATGAGAGGAATGTAGCCTTAGTATAAGTACCATCAGTGAGCTTAGCAGAAACAACGAAATAGCATGGCGAGCCTACTGTAAGTCCGGTCATCTCGATACCATCTGCAGGAAGCTCAGCAGCAGTCACCTTGTTCATATAATATGAGTCAGGTGTAAGAGCGATGTATGCGCTGGCTGTCTCTACAGTTGTTCCATAGTAGTTGTCACCCCAAGTGAAGTGCTCAGCAGCCTTGTACCAATAGTAGTAAGTGTCTACCTCGGCGTCGCAAGAAATCTTTACAAGACCTGTCTGTGAAGGTGTGCCCTGAAGCTCAGCTGTTACTGTTGCAGCGGCATAAGTCATCTCCTTAGCTGCGAAATCCTGCTGGAATACCTCACCATATGCACCATACTGGTCAACTGCCATTGCAAGGAGAGTTGTAGTCTGACCTGGGTTAAGGCCTGTCTTGTTAGCTGTTATAGTAGTACCTTCAGACATATAGCCATTTTCAAGAAGGTATGCCTGCTTGTCGGCGATTGTAGGAACCATTTCCGGATCTACAAAGTAGTAATAGATGTAAACTGCGTCTTCTGCAGTAAGAGGAACTGAAACTTTCTTGAAATCAAGTTCAGGCTCACCTGCAGTCACTGCAATGCTGCTGCCGGCGATAAGGTCATCAGTTGCCCACTCATAGAAGTAAACATCTGACATTGAATAATAAGTCTTGCCCTCCTCTACAGGAATGATATAGAGATAGTATTTCTCACCTGGCTGAATTGTCTGCCATCCCTGAACAAGATCATTAGGGTTACCAGTGTAAACACCGTTTGCCCATCCTGGTACTGACTCATCGTTTACAAAGAACTGCTGAGGAGATTCCCATGATGAAGTAAGGCTTGAGTTGAACTCAGCGATGATACCCTCCTTATTAAGTTCATCAGAGTACTGCATTGCGAATGCACCATAGTAAGACTCGATTCCAGTGAACTCAGCAGAAATCTGGATATCATTGAAAGAGCATACGGTAGTCTCTAGAGATACCAAAGTATTTGAGAAGACTACTGACTTAATGTCACCTACGAGGTAACCCCAGTTGTAATTTGCATCCTCCCAGTACTCAACAGCTACAGACCATACTACATACTTCTCACCAAGTTCGAGCTCAGGAATAGACCTAAGATCTGCAAAAGGATACTCCTCGATAGACGACATGAAGCAGTTATCATCGTAAGTAGTCGCATTGTCCGCTGTAGAATACTCATCCCACAACGGATAGCTTCCCCATGGGCTCTCTTCTCTTGCCTCAACAACTGGTTTAAGTTCTGAAAGAATAGCCTCTGGCTGATACTCGTCCATCTTAGATATACCAATGAGGTATGCATAGAGACCGTTATTCATCTTAACAGTGACAGCACCCTTACCTGCTCCAAACTCCTCATATGGCTTAGTAGTAACCTTGATAGAAGCAGTAACTGTAGAACCGCCTTCTGCCACAGCGATAACCTTGATGTGACCTTCAGCATCTGCACCAGCCTTGATTGCCTCTGCAGTAGGAGCAGTAACCTGGAATGATGCTCCACCGAACTCAGCATTCTCAACTCCTACTTCCTTAACAGTCCAACCATTTGGAACCTCCTTGATCCAATCCTGGATATTGGTTGTCATGAAAGCAATGTCCTTAGTTGATCCGGCAGCCATATACTGAACAGGATTAGCATAACCACCCATATGTCCACCGAAGATAAATGCAGCAGCACCGTCAATTGTAACAGTAATAGTGTTACCATCAGGAAGAGTGATAGTAACATACATTGGAGTCTCCTCATACCAACCTGTAGCCTCTTCCTCGTCAGTATAGTTGTCTGTATAAACAACCTCAGCCTCAGAGAATACGCATGGCTTGGTGTTACCGATGTTGATCCACTCCTCACCGTCGAATGTAACGTAAACATTACCTGTAGCAGGGTCAACGTCTACCTGTGGAGTTACACCTACCACTGGAACAGGGTTGCCCTCAGCATCTGTTACAACAACAGGCTTGCCGTCCTCATAGATAGCCCAATAGAGGACACCGTCGATAGTAGTGGTAGTCACTACACCTGTAAGATCCTGCTCATACTCAGGATATACAGTGAACTTAGATCCGTCAGAGAGAGTGATCTCGTATGTACCGTCTGTCTTTGCAGTGCAAGACTTGACAGTCACGAGTCCGTCAACCTGTCCCTGAAGAGCTGCGATCTTACCTTCAAGCAAAGTCTGAAGGGCCTGGAGCTCGCTGTTAAGACGTGTCTCAAGGTCTTTCAATCTCTGATCGAGGTCAGCGATGTCACCCTCCACCTTGTCGATTCTGTCATTGAGGGCAGAATCATCGTAGCAAGATGTAAAAACTGGACATGCAAGTGCTGCAAGGATCATCGATCCTCCGACAGCTTTCTTAAAAAATTGTCCGATCTTCATAATTGAAATAAGTTAAAGTTAATAAATAGTAATTATAGTAAATTGGATTACTTTTCCTCATAGCTTGGGAAGTACCAGCTGAGCTTGCGAGGCTCAGAGCCGTCACCTGGGAGAATCCAGTAGAAGAGCTTGCTTATAGCCTGTGTGCCGTCCTCATTCTCACCGAATGCCACACAGCCTGCAAGATGATCCTTGCCTGCATTTTCCACATCAGTTACATATGGACTTCCAAGATAGCCGGTAGATGCATTCAATCCGCCATAGCTAGGATCACCCACTTTTGTATACCAGTGATTATAGAACTCGAATGCACGCATATCTGAAGGTCCGCCCGGTTCTGTCGGAAGTGCATGGAGATACAATGCATTCTCATCATCACACTGAACAAGGTACTTGAATGTCGCAACATCCTTGATGCTGTTGAACATTACAGACCAGGTACCGTTCTCAGGGTTATATGTCGGAACGATTTCCACTGTAGGATCCGGACCTGGTTCCATACCGCCAGTAGTATATTCCACAAACTTGACCTCACTGACAACACCGTCAAGGTCTTCAGCTATATATACATACTTGAATGTAGAGAGTGGATCGAAACCGGTATAAGCGAATGACTCCTCACCTGAAGGAACCCTCCACCACTGGTTCATATACATAGAATGGTCACCAGGCTGGAAGAAGAAGTCCATCCACTCGTCACGGCTAGCTGTCACATCCGGAACCTGGTATGGAGGGAGCTCGTCATTCATTCCGATATTGATGAACCACACGTTTGCAGTATTCTCAGGATCATACTTCACAACGAATCTTGCACCTGACGGTGTAATATCTGTAAATGTGAGAGATGCATTAGCCTTGCAGTCCTGCGGTCTGTCGGTCACTCTAGGCTTAGTGCGGAACGGCTCAGAGAAGAAGATCTCAGTATACTCGTTGAAAGCATTCTGGCCACAATATGCAATCACATATTCAGTGTCAGGCTCGACTCCTGCAAACTCAGCCCATACAGTCTTGAACTCGCTTCCGTTAGGCTGCTGTGTCTCCATATCAAAGCTGAAATTGTTATTATGAATAGCATAACCAGCCGCAGCGATCTCGTTCCTGAGCGAGGTTCTCAGCTCATCACCACCTTCGATATATTCACGGGCAGGACGGTAATATCCGCCATAAGAAGGCTTATCCATCGGAAGAAGGAGATGATAACCATTACGACACTCTTTGCCAAGAGTTACGGCAAGTTCAAGATAAGAAGCGCCGCAGATATCGCCTAATTCGTATGTCATTGCAGCCTCCTCTCGGTCCTCAGGCTTCTCCATAAGCTGGAAGTCCTGTCTTGCATAAGAGTCAGCCGGTGTGAGATTGGCATCACAAGCAAAAGCAATAGCAGTAAACACATGATCTGGATTAGCATTTGACCATGGACCGATCTGGTATGTAAGAGCTTCGGTATTTGAAGCGTCCACCGGATCGTTAGGAACATATCCGTGACGGATGAAATCTCTGAGAAGTCTGCCACCGAATGCATCCTCAAAGGCATCAATAGCGGAAGCATCAGTACAGTAATAATATACACCGGCAGCATCAGCATTAGGAGTCTGACGGATCTCCGCACCAACATATGTAGTACGGACTGCAATATCTACCCACGGATTTCCTACAAGAGCCTTCTTCGGAGTCTCAAGGTAAACAAGCTTGAGATCAGTAAGAGCAGCCTCCGATGCGCTATTGTCATAACAAGCACCCACAGCGATAATGTACTGGCAGCCAGGAACTATCTTCTGCTGAGCGTAAGAAGTGTTAGCCCAGTCATACTCCATTTCAAAGTAGTCCTCACCTATAGTTTCCTGATCGATAGCGAAACCACCGCTGCCACTGGTATTGAACAGATGTGAAACGATGATCTGTTCCACCTCCTGTTCTGAAACGCCCATTCCGCCTTCCTCAAGCATATAATTATAGAGGATAGCGAGAGGGTATACATCCACCCTGTAGGAAGCTACGTTCTCACCCGGACGGCAAACGAAAGTGAAGTTTGTCTCTGTAAGATCAGTCACCTCCACAGACACTCCGTCCTCAGAAGCTACGACCTCGCGGTCATAAATCTTCATGGCAATTTCCGGATGCGGTACAGGATACTCTCCGTCGATAAGGATTGTATCTGCATCAGAGATGAACGGATCATCCGGCGTATTTACATCAATAGGCTTGTCTTCGCAAGAGCAGAAGGCATTAAGAGCCAATGCTCCGACAACACCTAAAAAACAAATTTTAGAAAAAAACTTTTTCATAGTATTGGTAATTATTTTCTTTTATAGTCACTTACACCACCATTAAGAAGGCAATAGTTAAGATTGTTGGCTTTGCCCTCTGCATCTATCGCGATTACATATATATATGTATTCTCTAGATTCCATACTTCATCTATTTCGATCTCGTATGTCTTTTCCACCTCGGCTCCAGCTGTCACAGTGCTATTTCCGATTCGGTCACCACGATAGGTAGCCGACACTATTTCACGCACTACATGTCTGTGTGTATAGTTATCGTGCTCCTTCATTCCGTCCTTCTGGTAATACTTAACCTTATCCTCTACGACATAAACGCCACAACGCCAGGCAGCATCAATTTCAGAATGGACTTTCACTGTCACAGAAGCCTTTCCGTCAGCAACAGAAGATGAGACAGCCACACCACAATATGCAGGATTGTCCTCTACATCTTCGTACAGATGCTCTTTGAGATTGACACCTTCCACGAGTGAACCGCCGTAGTGCATATCCACCACATATGACGGGAACCCAAGAGAAGTGATATTCATATCCATCATTATCTTGTCCGTAGCATCTATAGCAAGGTCATCCTTGTCACTTGTATTGCTATGAAAAGCCATCGGATGCACATAATCCGTAAAATCAGGATTAGTGGAAAGGATGAAGTTCATATTGGTATAGCCTGCAGGGCAATTTGCACACCATGCTCCGGTAAATTCCCAAAGAGCAATATGCTTCTGGAACTGCGACTCGAAATCCGGACTCGGAGTTACAGGTTGCTCTGGCTTAGGAGTCGGATTCTCAGGATCGGGAGTCGGGGTATCAGGTTCTACCGGATCACCGCATGAGAGACCGCACAGCATTGCGGCCATCAGCATCAATATATTGATTGACTTCTTCATACACACCGTTACTTATTAAGGATATAGTCTGCTGAACCACCCAGAGGGCACTCATTGGCATTGTTACAATTGAATGTAACACCACCGTCAGCAGTAGTCATCGCGATAACGACAACCCGCATATTATCAGGGTTCCATCCCTTCTCCAATTCCACACTATTTACAGCCGTCACCTCAACACCTGGAGTAAATGGATTCTTCTTATTGATGTTCATTCCGGTAATATCGGGAGCAAACATCTTTCTGACTACATTGTTATGGATATAATCTCCATTAGCTCCAGACTGTGTCGCACTGATTCCATCTTCAAGAAGGAAGATATGATATTTGTGACGAGCAGCTACATTGGATGTTATCTTTGAAGTAACTGTAACCTTTCCGGCAGCTGAATCATAAAATGTTTCAATTGCAACTCCGCATGTAGCCGGATACATTTCCAGTTCATCTTCGATTGCACTGATCATACCGGCCGGTTCCCTTGACACGCCACCTTCCTGCTTTCTCATATTTATATTGAAATATGGTAGCCCGGACATTCCATATGCCTTATAGAAAAGGCCTGTGGCTTCAATAGTCATCGGATCCGCCATATTATAGTCCATATGGAAGGACAATGGAATGAGTACACCCGGCATCTGGGCCTGCACTTCCTTTATATTAAGGCTTAACGAAGGGCAATTGACGCATCCTACTGATGTGAACTGCTCGCCGATAACCTTCTGGAAGTAGCTCTTCTGGCCTGCGACCTCAGCTGCAGTAACCTTTATTTCATTTTCAGAAGTATGGTTTCCTCCGGAATAAAGAGTAGCCTTGAAGACATATTCTCCCGGGGCTGCAGTAGAGAAAGTATTGGCTCCGGCAGACATTTCTGCATTCTTACCTGAGACAGTATACACGATCTTCATCGTCTTCTCCTGGCTCACATCCTTGGATCCGAACATGACACGGAAAGTAACGCAGTCCACTCCGTCAGCAGCGATGGAAGTCTTGTCTGCAAAAATTTTCAATACTCCCTCCGGCACCAGTTCTTCCTGCTTGACCGTATCTGTACAAGATACGGCACCAAATATAACAGCCAGAAGTGCAAAAATATAGATCCTGAAATTCTTCATCGTTTAGTTATATCTGTAGTCCAATGTCTTACCATAGCCACATTCAGCGCAGTTGTTTACCTGTGAAGATCCATCAGCATTCTTCTTGTGCACAAGTATTACTGCCCTCATATTCTTAAGGAACTCTTCTGACGGAGCAGATCCTAACTCAAATTCAAACGAACGGTCGAACTCTGCACCCTCCTTCAGATCGAATAAAGAAGCTGACCTGTAAGTCAGGAAGTTGTCCCCACTGACTCCAAGCACAACATTACTGTAGAGATCCTCATCATTGTCGGTGTATCCACCCTGATATTCAAGATTATCGGCAACAAGAGCACAAACCATATCATAAGTACCTGTCGCACCTGCCTTTACAGACGCATCGACCATAAGCTTCGTTCCGTCCATAGCCACTTTTGAAATCTTTATACCTACTGCTGCAGGAGCCTCGATACGACGGGTCATTATCTCGTCAGTAATGGTTACAGTACTTGATGATGTATTCAGGCTTGCCATATCATAACAATTGGTAGGGAATGCAGCATTGCCTTCTCCCATCTGGCGGAACACTGCTGAAGCCAGATCACCGCCAGCGTAATCCACTCGGAAAGGATGTCCCTTCTCCTCATTGTGACAGGCCAGAACAATCGAATGATCCATAGCATCTTCACCAAGCGAATGGAGAGCTGTCGTCATTCTCGGGCAATTCACGCACCAGGTACCGGTAAGCTTGAAAATTGCAACATTCTTATGGAACATTTCATACTTGGAGCGGTTCACAGCCTTGATCTTGACAGAATTTGCTGTTTCCTCGCCATTGAAGATTCCGACAAACTCGAATTCTCCGTCAGCTATCGAAGTAAAACCTGTAGAATAACGAGGTAATCTGGTCTCATCCTTTACATTCTTAAAGAATATAGTACCTTTATTAGCCTCGGTGGTGATAATTTTGCCGGTATGGTCTGTGATGGTGAATGTCGCTATATCCTTTCCGTCAGCCTCGATCTGAGTCTTGTCGACAGAAATGGTCATAGCACCCTCCTCAGGAGTATCTGTTGTGGTCCCGGCAGGGTCACCGCAAGAAGTAAAAGTTGGTATCATTGCCACAGCAATGATACCATAAAGCATCTTTTTCATATTTTTAAATTAGAAAGAAGTAGTGATCGTAAGGTTTGCACCTGTGTAAGCCGGGATAGTACGGCAGACACCGCCTGAGCAGATGAATCCCTGCTTGTAACGGCCGTATCCGAGAGCTACGCGGGTACGTGACTTATTGTAGCTGACACCGGCATTGTAATAATGAACCTTTGTGCTTCCATGGTTGTACATATCGCTTCCGAAGATGCTCCAATGTGGCGCAAAGTTCACCTCGAGGAGAGCTGCCATCCAATCCTTCTTGTCCTGCTTGGTCTGGAGGTACTGGAGCTCGAGCTTGGTCGAGAATGTTGAAGTCCACTTATAAAGCATATCGGCTACGATGATGTTCTGAGTCATATACTCCGGAGCCGCGCCGTATGTATCATTGTACTGCTGCATAGAGTACAGGAGAATTGTCTTGAACTTCTTGTTCCACTGCTTCTCGATATCGAAACTGAAGTCTCTGAAGAGAAGATTTCCCGGCTGGAATGTTCCCTCCTTGGCAATAGCATAATAAGTAGAGAAGTTAGCGTGAACCCTCATACCTCTCTTGCCACCAAGTGCTGTACCACGACGGAAGTTATAGAACGCATCGATCTGTCCACCCATCTCACCGCTGTTGATGAAATTCTGCTGAACAAGACCTGTCTGAGGACTGTATGGATGGAATGTAGTAAGCATATAAGTGTACTGAGTACACATTGCAGGCACATAATTCATCAGGTTCGATGTCGAAACATTTCCGGAAATGATCTGTGAGTTCATCCACTCGAGACGACGTCCGGTTACAGTAAGACCAAGTCCGCGGCCATTGTATCCGAACTCGAGGAGCTGAGCGTTTCCGTTCTTCTGAAGATACCAGTTCTCCGCATTCATATCAGGATTCTGGAAATACTTCTTGCCAGCAGAAACATACTCCGCCTTTGCAAAGAAACCATTGCTCTCAAAATTCACGCGACCTGAATATCCGAGGCTGTTAGGCTTTCCGCCTTCATCGATAAGGTCTGATGAAATCGGCTCGTATCTGTTGAGAACAGATCCTTCCACTGCAAGATAAGTGTTGTTCCAGTTAAGGAGATTTGAAAGCGCGAAGCTGAGATCGGCACCTCTTACCTGAGTTTCTGTGTTTGTAATGGTATTGGCTCTGCTGGTATTGTTTGTAAACACTCCCATACCGAAACGAGGAAGTCCCCACATAGCCTTGAATGCCACTACATCCTTGTAATTATAAGTAAATCTGGCACCGGTAACTGCATTATTGAGTCCGAGAGCTCTCTCCTCCCAGCTGCGGAAAAGGAGACCGCTGCCGAACTGCTCGTAAAATGTTCCGGCAGTCACAGAGAAATCCTCATCCATCCAGGTCGCATAGATATTGCTGAGATTGATACCTGTCAGCTCTGAAGGATAACCTACTGAGCCAGGGAGATATCCCTCGATCTGCATACCTGCAGTGAACTTTCCGTTATAGTAGTCCAGCTTCAGATAATTGTTCGAACCGAACTTGTCATCACCTGCCAGAGCACCTGACTTCTCGTCGTTTACATAAGAATAGTCATTGCTCTCGAGGCTACCTGTGAGATAACCTTTTTCCTGTGCGGAAAGCGTCACACCACAAATCAGGAGAGACGCCAATACGATAAGCTTCTTCATTTAAATACGGTCAGTTTGGTGATTAAGCTTACTTTGAACACTTCTTGATGGCCTCGAGAAGCTCAAGCTCGCTGCCCGGAGTGTACGATGTGTGAGAGTAAACGATCTTACCTTTACCGTCGATCACAAACACATGCGGAACGACAGAAACATTCATAGCTCTCATGAAGTCCTTGTTCTTGTCGAAAAGGAGCACAAAATCCTCTGCCCATCCACGGCCTTCAGAAAAAGATTTTGCCTTTGCAAGCATACGGCTGTCATCAGTCGCAACTGCAACTACACGGAAATCAGCCTCTTCCTTCCAGTCAGGAAGTGCATCATAAACTGCATCAAGCTCGAGGATGCAAGGCTTGCAGGTAGTAGACCAGAATGAAACGATCATAGGAGTTCCTTCATCGAGGAGAGTCTTGGTGTTGACAGCTTCACCCTTAGCATTTTCGACAGTAACCGAAGGGACCTGTGCAAAAGCCGTTGCAGAAATAAGGATTGCAAGGCTCAAAAGGAATGTTCTCATAATTCTGTACTTAAGTTGTTTATTTACGGCCACATACAAGTGGCGATAATTCGGACAAAAGTACGGAATAATCTTCTTTTTACAAAAAATAATTACGCTAATTGACGATAAAGGGCCACCGTCCTTGCCGCCTCGGCGACATCGTGGACACGCAGTATGTCAGCCCCGTTCTGAAGAGCGGCGAAATTAAGAACCTGCGTAGCAGGAAGAGATTCATCTGGAGATATATTCAGATATTTGTATATCAGACTTTTACGTGACACACCAACAAGAATGCGCGGAGACCGGCCTTCCGCAACACGGACCGACTTAAAGACCTCAAGTGATTTGAGAAGTTCATAATTCTGGTCAATAGTCTTGGAAAAACCGATACCAGGATCCAGGATCCAGTCTTTTATCCCATTGCACTCGGCCCTATTGGAAAATTCATCAAAATATGCCTTGATATCATGAGCGACATCTTCATACTCAGTCATCAGGGACATCGTGGCCGGATTACCACGCTTATGCATTGCTATATATGTCAGCCCTAACTCACCCACAGTCGGAAGCATCAACGGATCGTCCTCCCCTGCCGATATGTCATTGACAATAAAATCCCCGATAAGACCACAGGTCCTCCTCACGACTGAAGCCCAATATGTATCGATCGACAAACGTATATCCGGGAAGGAGGTTTTGAGCGCCTTAAGTACAGGTTCCAGCCTTATCCACTCCTCGTCCTCCCCTACCGGCATAGAACCAGGACGGGTAGAGCAGGCTCCAAGATCTATTATGTCAGCCCCTTCCGACAACATCGTATCAATACGGGACAATGCCGCATCCACCCCACTGCAACGACTCCCTGAAAAGAAAGAGTCGTCGGTAAGGTTTACAATACCCATTATTTCGATATGTCTATCCATAAGTTGGGCAAAGATAGTAAAAAAGATTCTCACGTCGCTATCGTCCCGTCCCTGCGACTGCAGGCTGCTTCGCTGCAAAAGTCCACTGGACTATTTGCTGTTCGCTCGCGACCTCAGAATGACAATAATTTCAGAATTTGACTTGTCATTTCGACCGAACGAAGTGAGTGGAGAAATCTTTTTTATATCTTTGTAAGTTAAAGCCAAGAAAAATATGCTAATCGTACTCGAAGGCCTGGACGGAGCAGGAAAATCCACCCAGGTGAAAAAACTCAGAAACTACCTCGAAACTCATTTCGGAAGTCTCGAATACATACATTTCCCACGTTATGACGCCCCTGTATACGGAGATCTGATCAGCCGTTTTCTACGCGGTGACTTCGGTTCAAATGAAACCGTTCATCCGCAGCTGGTAGCCCTGCTTTTCGCAGAAGATCGTCACGGAGCGGCTCCCGGTATAAAAAAGACGCTTGAGGATGGCGGGAACGTGCTTCTGGACAGGTATGTATATTCAAATATCGCATACCAATGCGCAAAACTCTCAGACGAAGCTGAAGCCGACAGACTCAGAGACTGGATATTCAACACCGAATACGGAGATTTCAGTCTTCCGGTTCCCGACCTGAATATATTCCTTGACGTACCTATCGGATTCGTCGAGTCGAAGCTGAAGAGTCAGAGAGGAGGAGCTGACAGGGACTACCTGGAAGGCGGTCAGGACATCCATGAGGCTGACATCGAATTCCAGAAACGTGTCAGAGCCATCTATAGAAGACAGTGCGAGCTAGACCCTAAATTCATAAGGATAGACTGTTCTGATGAATATGGTGAAATGCTTCCGCCGGGCGCAATCTTTGCCAAGATACAGGAAGTAGTAGACGCAGTAATAAAGTAACCAGCACAACACTCGTACAATGGGATATATATCATTGAGAATGAAACGTTTCTGCGGATTCATCACAGGATTCGTATTCTTCCTGTCAGGTATGGTGAAGCTCATGGATCCTGTCGGGGCAGGACTTGTAATGGATGAGTATTTCAGTTTCCTGCACATCAGCTTCCTTTCATTTTCAGCAAAGGCTTTCGGGGTGTTTTTCGCCCTGACCGAAACGGTCATAGGCGCAGCTCTCATTACCGGAGTATGGCGAAAAGTCACAGCAGTATGCGCCATTGTACTTCAGGCATTCTTCACCCTGCTGACCCTCCTGCTGGTAATTTTCAATCCTGAAATGGACTGCGGTTGCTTCGGAGAAGCCATTCACCTGACACATTTGCAGACATTCATCAAGAATATAATCCTTCTTGCCCTGCTGCTTGCATATTACATCCCGCATGACCAATTGGGAGAGACTCTCAAAAAGAAATATGTATCATTCGGCCTGGTCACCGTATCAGTTATTGCCTTCACAATATATTCATTGATATACATCCCACTCATTGATTTCACTGCATACAGACCGGGAGCAGAACTTGAGGCAGGTGCACAAGTGAACGCCGATGACATGTACGAATCCATATTCACATACGAGAAGGACGGCATACAGGAAACATTCACCCTCGGCCATCTTCCGGACTCCACATGGACATTCGTGAGTGTAGACACACGTCTGAAGAAAGGCTATGAAGAATCGTTGACCGGGCTTTCATTCTACGCACCACAGACCGGCGAATATCAGGATAAGCTCGCCATAGAAGGGAAGGTCATGGTGATATCTGTCTACAATCCGGACATGAAAAAAGACAAATGGACTCAGATCGAAGCATTCGCCACCAGAGCATCAAAAGCCGGATTTAGGGTACTTCTTCTGTGCGCCAGCCAGGAAGGAATTCCCGCAAGTCTGCAAGAACAGGCATACATATCTGACTATAAGACACTTATCAGTCTGAACCGATCAAATGGCGGCATAACCTACTTCTACAACGGCCAGCTTATAAGAAAATGGGCTTCCATCAATACTCCCGATGCTTCCCAGCTTCAGGCAATAGCGGAAACCGGTCCCACAGAAATATCAATAGAACAAGACAACAAAGGAAGCCTTGTCTTCCAAGGCTTCCTTCTATACGTTTTCGCAGTCATGCTGCTTATGTGATTCCCCGATCTTTCAGGGATTTACCTTTTACTTCGCGTACTCGAACTGAGTAATTCCGTTGACAGGAGCAGTGATTACGTTATTCACTATATATGAATAACCCTTCTCATCCGGAACTGACACAAAGACGCAGAGCTTCAGATTCTCTACTTTCCAGCCATCCTTGAGAGTCCATGCAAACATCTTCTCAGCTGTATTTCCTGCCTCGATGTTACCAAGCTTGATGCCGGCATACGAAGTGCCGCTCTGTGAATCTGCAATACGGATGCAGTCATCAAACTCATGATACCAGCTGTTCTCCTCACCTACAGGAGCACCTTTCTGCTGTCCTTTGATATTATCCTCGAGAAGCCATGCTCCCACGCGGTACTGTCCAGTCTCGGCAGCCTTTACGCATACCTTGAAGGTAATGGCGCCGTCAGCACATACCGAATTCACAGAAATACCCACCTTTGCATCCTCAGACTCATATCTGTCTGTTACAATAGATGAAATGCTGTTATAGTCTACATTAGTAGTCAGAACAGACCAGTCCACACAGATTGTAGGGAAAGATGACACAGAGTAGAACTTTCCTCCAAAGTATGCAGGGTCATCTGAACTGAAGGTATGAGCCTCTGCCTTGACTGCATTTGCTGCAAGCTCGTGCTCGTCAAAGAACTTATGAAGAGCAGCTGTTGCGTTAGGGCAGAACTGACACTGCTCACCTGTAAACTTAGTAATAAGCACCCTTCTTACAAAAGAAGTACTTGATGGCTTAGGGTCAGCAGGAGTTTCCGGAACAGATGTAGTAACAGCTGTTATGGTCACCTTATTTGAAATAAAGGTCTTGTAGTTTGCATAGAAAGTGAACTCACCAGCCTCTGCTGTAGTGAACTTGAATGAAGTTCCAAGGTCCACAGGCTTGTTATCTCCGTCAAAAATGATGACCTCCTCAGTAAGAGCCTTGCCATTGAACTTAACTGTCAATGTAGAAGCATCAGTTCCGTTGGACTGAATGATAAGCTTGTCCACCTCAAGAGTGAGGGTGCCCTCTGTTTCGGGAACACCCGGTTCATCATTAGGAGGGGTAACCGGTCCTTCAACCGGTCCTTCGCAAGAAGCGAAGAGCATCACTGCTGCACTGAGCAGTGATGCAAATCTGAAAGCAAGTTTCATTATTTTCTATTGTATTTCTGATCCAGATATGAAGAAACCGAAGCATCGATCATGTCCTGGGTAAGGATGAACATATCAGTCTGTTCGAATGCCGGAACCTCGACATTCTCCACATGAGTCACTGATTTTACAACTACCGGCTTGGCAGCTTCACCTGAAACCTTGATGTTTTCAATAGCAGCCATCGGACGTGATGGAGTAGAAGCAGTAGTATTCTTCCAGCCTCTTGTGAATGTGATTTCTGAGACCACAGGTATAAGGATTGTAGCATCGTACTCACCCCAGCCTGCGATAGCATTAGGATAATGTGGATAAAGCTCAGCACCAGCCTCGTCATATAAAGGAGCCATTACAGGCTTGATAATGAACTTATCATCATTGACAATCTCAACAGGGAATTCACCAGGCATAAGCACTGAACCGTCCGAGCCTATGATTTCACCCTTATAACCATGATTCTGGTCATAACTGTACGCTGACATGAAGAATACACTTCTCTGCCAGTAAGTCATAGGAGGAGTTGCCCACTGGTCGAACGGAGCAGTAACATTACCATCAGCATCGATCTCAAGATACCACTTCGGACCGAAATCGTAGAAGATCTGAGCGTTGTCGATAGAGCTGTACATAGTATGTGTGAACAGGTCGAAAGGAGTAGCCAGCATCAGACGGCTGTCTGTAGGATAATATGGATCATAGTCGAACCATCCCTGGCAAAGAAGCCTGTTCCTGTAAGTAAGTCTGTAATTATTGAAGATTTCAGCCTCACGCTTGTAGTCAGCATAATATGCATCCGTAGCATTCTTGTCATGACCGAAGCTCTGATACAGGTCATAAACATCCTGAGTCAGGGCAGGAGTCTCTATTGTATTCACAATCTGGATATTGGCTGTATACTTCTTCTTATACTCCTGAAGGTTGTTGTTTGAGTCATACTCCCTTACCAGCAGCTGTGCTGTCGCTGTCCACTCACCCTCGAGAGTCTCGAAGAGAGGGCTGTTGACTCTTGGCACCATATCAAGAAGCTTTGTAGAGCAGTCAGCAACGGCAACACATGATTTTCCTGTCTTCTCCGGAGAATATACATCGTTAGGAGTCTCCTCCTCATTATATCCGAGAACAGCCATTCTCATGATCTGTCCGTCTGTAGAGTTGATCTGAATCTCAAGTCCTTCATCAGAATTGATGGCAGCGATCTCCTCTTCATAGAACGGATTCTGGCAAAGATCCTTATATTTCACGTCGGAGTTAGCCTCAAACATGAATTCTCTCTTATAGTCAGCAGCATAATACGCTCTCACGACATCCTTGTTAGGAGCCTTCACGTTAAACTTCGCAAAATACTCGTTCTGGCCGTCCTCCACAGCGGTAACCTCGATCACCGGTGCATCAAGAACCTTTGGAGTAGTCTCGAAGGTCTTGTGAATGAATTTCTGCTTAGAACCGTCCTCATCACCGGTAACAGTGACAAGAATGTGGTAGAGATTTTCCGGATCAAGAGCGACACCATTGAAATCCCTCGCATTCATACTTACATTACCCTGGAATGTAGGGAAGCGGAGGTAATACATTCCGTAAAATGAGCAGACAAGCCACTGAAGCCACTCCTCATGTCCGAGAAGGAGGTCTCCGACCATTGCCTTGTAAGTGGCATCATTACAGATCACTACCGAATAGCAGTATGTCTTGTCATCAGCAAGGAAATTGATCCTCGCATCTACAGGTGAGACATATTCCACATCCACCTCGAAATCTGTCTCAAGGAGCTCTGGCGCCTTGGTCTTGAAATAGAGGGTCTGTATGGTACCGTTCTTTCCGAACGAGTTGTCTGCCCAATACTCTTCCTCACCGGTAAGGAGTATACCTGCCTCCTCATCAAAGTAAAGATTGGACTTCTGAGGAGTGGGACCATTCTGAGCCACCCAGCCAGCCTGGTCCCAAAGAGGAATGTAATATCCCCAGTCCTTTTCTTCCGAGCCATAAGACCAGCCCCAGCCTGTCTCATCGAGATGGCCATATCTATACTGGCCTGCTATGAAGAGATAAGGCTCATTCGGAGCGATAGGATTGTGAAGAGTGACAGGTTCTCCGTTATCCGGATCGAGATATGTAGAACCATCATCATTAAGTCTGCACTCGTTCCATGGATTGATATAGACTGTAGTATCTCTCTGAGTCTCCTGCCATCCCATGCAGTTGTGGGTATTCTCCATAAGGTTTACAGCCCATGTACGTCCCATTTCATATTTTGCAAGGAGTACATCAAGTACTGAACCGAAAGTATAACGGATTCCATACTTCTTAGGCTCGTTTCTTACTTCATCCGGAACTGTGATACGCACCTTGTAACCCATGTACTCTGTATCAACGAGAGTAAGCATCTTGTCGAAAGTATAACCAGGTGTAGTAATCTCTACCTCAACGATTTCCTCATAGAAATTCGAGGCATCCACCTTGGCAGCAAAATAAGCCCAATAGGTCTTTGCTGCATCCAGATCAGTGAACTTGACTGAAGTCTGCGAAGGATCGATCTTCGTACCTGTAGCAAAAAGAACGGCAGGGAGTGTCATGTCAGACTGCTCGCTGCTGAGAACATAGGCAATCTCCTGGATGTTCTCTGCCTTGATCTCAAGTTCTGCTGAAGTCTGGTCTGCAGACTTTACTCTTACCTCGAGAGAAGGCTCGGTCTTTACCGGTTCCTCCGGCTCCGGCTGTGGTGTCGGCTCTACGCAACTGTAAAGTCCGAAGGACAATACAGCTAACATCAGAGCTGAAATTGTCTTTAAAATTGTACTTTTCATTAATGTTTTTATGTTAGTTTAGTGATTTACAAAACATAATGGTATATCGGGGCAAAGATAAAGTTTTTTTAGCACTTTCCAACTAAGTATTAACTATATAACGGATTTCCACCATTTTTTCTTTCTTTTTGCTATATTTGCCACGATAATTTTAATACGACAGAAATGGAGAATCATTCACTTTTGGCGGTATCGCCTGTAGACGGACGCTATTCGCGTCAGACTGAGCCACTTAGGGAATATTTCAGCGAATATGCCCTCATCAAGTATCGCGTTCGCGTGGAAATCGAGTATTTCATCGCGCTTTGTCAGATTCCTCTGCCTCAGCTCGCTGACTTCGACTCATCAAAGTTCGAAGCTCTCAGAGACATTTACAGAACAATGACTCCGGCAGACGCAGCCAAAGTGAAGGAAATCGAAAAGGTCACTAACCACGATGTAAAGGCTGTAGAGTACTATATCAAGGACCGTTTCAAGGAAATGGACATCATCAAGTGGGGTGAATTCGTTCATTTCGGACTCACATCACAGGATATAAACAACACTTCGGTTCCGCTCTCATTCAAGGAAGCCATCGACGAGTGCTTCATGCCTCTTCTGAAGGAAGTCCTCGGCCTGATCAAGGGAATGGCAGCTGACTGGGCGGAGATCCCGATGCTTGCAAAGACTCACGGCCAGCCTGCTTCTCCTACCCGCGTAGGAAAGGAGTTCAATGTGTTCGCAGTACGCCTCGAGGAGCAGATCCGTCAGTTCGAACAGCTCACCTATCCGGCTAAGTTCGGAGGTGCTACCGGTAATATGAACGCCCACAAGGTGGCTTACCCTGGTATAGATTGGATCGGATTCGGAAATGATTTCGTCGCATCACTCGGTCTCAAGAGGTCGTTCCCTACCACTCAGATCGAGCATTACGACAACCTTGCATCCCTCTTCGATTGTCTGCGCAGAATCAACACCATCCTCATAGACTTCGCACGCGACATCTGGACATACATTTCAATGGAATACTTCCGCCAGAAGGTAAAGGCCGGAGAGGTTGGCTCTTCTGCAATGCCTCACAAGGTCAATCCGATCGACTTTGAGAACGCAGAAGGTAATTTCGGAGTGGCAGACGCCCTCTACACACACCTTTCTATGAAGCTTCCGATCTCACGTCTGCAGCGTGACCTTACAGACTCGACAGTGCTCCGCAATATCGGAATGCCGCTCGCACACTCGATCATATCCCTCAATTCTCTGAAGAAGGGACTTGGCAAGCTCATCCTCAACGAGGACGCCATCAGAGCAGACCTTGAAAGAAACTGGGCGGTAGTGGCAGAGGCTATCCAGACAATCCTCCGCAGAGAAAATTACCCGAACCCTTACGAGACGCTCAAGGCGCTCACTCGTACAGGTGCGGGCATCAATCACGAGGTCATCGCAGAATTCATCGAGACCCTCGAAGTTTCCGAATCTGTGAAGGAGGAACTCAGAGTCATCACTCCTTGGACCTATACCGGATTCTAAAGAATTGTCATTCCGAGCTTGTCGAGGAATCTATTCCTCAACGATATACACATCTTCGCCAGGGACAGAAAAGCCAAACTGCTCTCTGGCGAATTTTTCTAATGTATCACGATTGGTCTTCAGTTCGTCGATATCCTGATCCATCGCCTCGATTTCGCGGCGATATTCATCCATCTGTCTTTCCTGACGGGCGATCTCCCTCTTTGCTTCGATCCAATGAATCACCGTATTGCCCGGTCCGAAAAGTTTCATCACGACAAAGACAATCGTCGCAACTACAGTAAACCATGCGAGATTCCGATGCTCGCCGGTAAAAATATCCCTGATCTTTCCCAAAATAGTTTCCTTTAATATTAATGTCTCGACAAAATTAACTATTTTTGGCGAATATTATGTAAAGCATCGCAAAAATAAAAGACAACCATTTTGAGCGAAGCGATAGTAAGTCCCCTCTCCAAGAGAGGGGATTTAGGGGAGAGGTAACGTGGACATAGTTTCATATTTACGCACGACCTCGAAAAAAGTGATAAGTTAAATACCAATCAATAAAACATCTAATACCAGAAAATATGAAGCCAACTTTACTTGTTCTTGCAGCCGGAATGGGCAGCCGCTACGGCGGACTCAAGCAGATGGACGGTCTCGGTCCCAACGGCGAGACCATAATCGATTACTCAATCTATGACGCTGTCCAGGCAGGCTTTGGAAAAGTAGTATATATCGTACGTGAATACTTCCGCGAGCAGATGGAAGCTGTCGTTAAAGAAAAGTACAGCAACGTAAAATGCATTGACGGAGAACCCCTTGAATTCCAGTTCGTCACTCAGGAACTTCACAAGATCCCGTCACAGTTCACTCTGAACCCTGAGCGTGAAAAACCATGGGGAACAGCACACGCCGTACTCATGGGCAAGAAAGCTATAAAAGAACCGTTCGCAGTAATCAACGGTGACGATTATTATGGAAAAGAATCATTCAGGATCATCGCTGACTGGCTCAGAGCACACGAGAACAGCACCGGAGAATACGCTCTTGTCGGATTCGAGCTGGACAACACTCTTTCAGAGTCAGGCGGAGTATCCAGAGGTATAGGAACAGCCGACGACTCCGGCTACCTTACAGATGTAGTGGAACACCACAAGATCCAGATGGCTCAGGACGGAAAGATCTACGGAGAAAACAATGTCACAGGAGAAACCGTAGAGCTCGCTCCAAAGGCACTATGTTCTATGAACATGTGGGGATTCACCCCAGATTATTTCGACAGAAGCGAAGAAATATTCACAAAATTCCTTGAAGGAAATATCAATGAACTCAAGGCCGAATTCTATATTCCGTATGCTGTGGACACCATCATTAAGGAAGGCACAGGAAGATGTGAACTTCTTTCCACTCCTTCAAGATGGTTCGGCGTCACATTCAAGGAAGACCGCCCATCAGTAGTGGCTAAGTTCCAGGAATTCGCAGATAAAGGAATCTACCCTACACCTCTATACAAATAATCATGGCATTTTTCAGAAAACACAAAGGAAGAGCTTCTTACGAGCTCTTTACCGGATATTCTCATTACCTTCCGGGAATCGGGGGTATGATGATGCTTTTCCTGCTGTTCATTCTTGGTTCTCTTCTGGGAAGTCTTCTCAGCGGGCTTTTCAACCTTGCAATGGGACCGTCCGAGCTTGTAGAATCTTACAGCATGCTCATCGCCTATCCCGTATCGTTCATTCCGCCTCTGCTTTATGCATCTGCACAGAGCAGAAGAAATGAAATCTTCGACACCGGATACGCCCTGGACAGCAATAATTTCGGCAGCAAAGGAGGACTCGTGATCGCCCTCACCGTATCATTGGCCACAATAGCAGCAGCGTTCGTTGCCGAACCGGCTGCAACAATACTGCCCGATATGCCGGCCTATCTCGAAGAAGCATTGAAATCATTGACAAACGGTCCTCTCTGGGCATCATTGCTTTCAGTTTCCATATTCGCGCCTCTTTTCGAGGAATGGCTATGCAGAGGTCTGGTTCTCAGAGGATTGATGAACAAGATGAATCCTGCAGGAGCGATATGTATATCTGCAGCATTCTTCGCAATCCTGCACATGAACCCTTGGCAGGCTATACCTGCATTCATCCTCGGACTGCTTTTCGGATATGTCTATTACAGGACTGGATCGCTCAAGCTCACAATGCTGATGCACTGCGTGAACAACACAATGGCCACAATCTTCAGCCGCATCCCGGCATTTGAGGACGCAGAGACATTCATGGATGTGCTTGCACCTTGGAAATATGCGGGAATATATGCCGCATGCGTGGTCATCCTTATCTGCGCGATTGTAATATTGAGAGCTATCCCTGTAAAGGATCAGAAGATGGGAAACTGCGACAAGGTCGAACCTATGTCAATCTAAGAATCTCCCTCTCAGCGACTTCTATGGTGTCAAGCTTGCCTACATCCACCAGATGCAGAGCCTCAGCCTTGACACCATATATTTTATACTCTGCACAAAGAGTCAGATAAAAATCCATGATCGGGAATCGCGGAGTATCGCTTTCTTCATAAAGCCCTTTTGACCTTGCATAAGACTCAAGTACATCGAACACCTTGTCCGACAGGATATGTATTCCGGAAAATGCAAGTTTCAAGCATCTTTCCGGGTCCAGATCCGGATATGGCGATCTGATTTCTCCCGTATTGATATTGGTCCATCCTTTCAGAAGCATCGTCGCGGGATCGAAAAGCAGGTAACGTGATGTCTTTCTTTCACTCACGAGCAATGTAGCCAGAGCTTCTTCTTTTACGCAGGACTCGAACCACCTTATGTCCAGATCCGAAAGTATATCCACATTGTGAATCAGGAATTTCCCGCATCCTTCCAGATACGGACGGGCATGCAGGACTCCCCCGCCTGTCTCCAGAAGAAGTTTGCGTTCATCAGAGACTTCCATCCCCATAATATCCTGGTTCTCAACCCATTGCTGGACCATATCGGCAAAATGATGTACATTGACTACAGCTTCACCGACTCCGGAAGCCTTGAGCTTGCGGGTCACATGTTCGATAAGCGGTATTCCACCGACAGGAACCAAGGCCTTCGGCATCATATCTGTCAAGGGTTTCAGACGGGTACCCAGACCCGCAGCGAATATCAGGCATTTCATAATATCCGATCGACATTTTGTTCGCGATGGATCAGTCTGACACGTATGTCAGGGTATCTTTCCGCGAGGTGATGTGCCAGATGCTCGGCACAATATACTGAACGATGCTGGCCACCGGTGCAGCCGAAACCGACCATCAGGCTGGTGAATCCTCTTCCATAATATGTCTCGACATGTGGATCAACTATAGCATACACATGATCCAGATATCTGATTATCTCCGCGTCATCCTCCAGAAATCTGATCACAGGCTCGTCCATACCGGTGAGTTTCCTGTAAGGTTCATATCTGCCCGGATTATGAATGGAGCGACAGTCGAAAAGATAGCCTCCACCATTGCCTGACATATCCTGAGGCACACCTTTCTTATAAGAAAAGCTCATGACCTTCACCTCGAGCTTTCCATCAGAAGCCGGGGCCGAAAACTTCTGAATATCAGCCATGCGTCCGAGCACTTCATTCAGATACGGATAAGATTCGAACGGAACCCTAAGCAGTTCCTTCAGGCCCTCAATTGCCGGAGGTATGCTTACCACAAACTGAGCCTTGTTCTCCACGAGGCCTCTGAATCCGTATGCGCCAAGTACCTGAAGCGTTCGGAAAAGTACGAAAAGACGGAGGCGCTGATCAAAGTACGGACGGTCCACTTCCATATATTGGCCTAAGGCGGACAGATAGCTTTCAAGCATCTTCTCTTTCAGCCACTGCGGATAGCGGGCCCTTGCCTGATATACGAACGAAGCCACATCATAATATATCGGTCCCCTGCGGCCTCCTTGGAAATCAATAAAATATGGCTGTTCCTCACGAATCATCACATTGCGCGCATTGAAATCCCGGTAAAGGAAAGTGTCGCTCTCATCCCGAAGCAGATCATCTGCAAATTTCTCGAAGTCATCCTGAAGACGGACTTCATTGAACTCCAGTCCGGATGGCTTCAGGAAACAATATTTGAAATAATTCAGATCGAACAGAATCATCCTTCTGTCAAACGAAGGTTGAGGATAACATACTGAAAAATCCAGTCCGTCAGCTCCCTCGAACTGAATTTTCGGGAGCATTGACATTGTCCGGCACAGCAGCCTTTCAAGCGAAGAATCCGGAAGAATTCCTCCATCCTTCCCAGCCTTTGCCACAAGATCAGAGAGCAGGACATCTCCTAAGTCTTCCTGCAGATAAGTCATTCCATCTTCACTTACGGCCAGGACTTCGGGAACGGGTATTCCTTTGGAATGAAAATGCCCCGCTATTGTCAGAAACGCATTGTTTTCAAGAGGATCAGTTCCTTCGACACCGATGCATGAGCCCGCCTGGCCGGAGATTCTGGCATATTGCCTGTTGCTTGCAGAGCCTGTCAGCGGAATGACCTGCTGCGGCTCAGAACCCATATATCGACTATATAATACTTCTAATTCCTTCATCGCTCTCTTTTGCCTTCAATAAAATGCGAATTTACGAAAATGTTCGGAGAAAAAAACTTACATTTGTATGATTTAAACATATCATCGCAATGCTAAACTTCGCATACTGCTCGGACAAGTACCAATATACAATGGGAAAATCCTTTTATGACAGCGGAATGAAAGACCAGCACGCTGTATTCAACCTGTTCTACAGAAAAGCTCCGGAAAACAACAACTGGGCTGTGGTAAGCGGAACAGACGAAGTGATCGAAATGATCGGAAATCTCGGAAACATGGACCCTGTCTTCTTCGAGAAATTTCTCCCGGGAGAAGAATATGCCGAATACCGTGGTTATCTGGCTTCTATGAAGTTCACCGGAACCGTCTATGCGATGCGAGAAGGTGAAATAGCATTCCCGAACCAGCCGATCATCATTGTCGAAGGTCCTCTTATCGAGGCTCAGGTATTGGAGACTCCTATGCTCTGCATAATGAACCATCAGATGGCAGTGGCTACAAAAGCATCCAGAGTATGCCGCGCCACAAACCGTCCCGTCAGTGAATTCGGTTCGAGAAGGGCACATGGTCCTTGGGCTGCGACCTACGGAGCCAAGGCAGCCATCATCGCAGGATGCAGCTCCACATCCAACATACTTGCGGGCACAATGTACGACTACGGATCGACTGGTACAATGGCACACAGCTATGTCACGGCTTTCGGCTGCAGCGTGGAAGGAGAGCATAAAGCATTCGACACGTATATCAAGACCCATAAGGGAGAGCCTCTCATACTCCTGATCGACACTTATGATACCCTCAGGTGCGGAATCCTCAATGCCATCAGGTCATTCAAGGAGAACGGAATAGACGATACCTATCAATGGGGATATGGTATCAGGCTTGACAGTGGCGACCTTGCGTATCTGTCGATGGAATGTCGCGAAATCCTTGACCGGAACGGTCTGAAAGGATGCAAGATATTCGCCACCAACTCATTGGATGAATATCTCATCACCGACCTCGAGCGTCAGGGAGCATGCATCGATTCATACGGAGTGGGTGACGCCATAGCTACCAGCAAGGCGGCTCCATGCTTCGGCAACGTGTATAAGCTTGTCGAAATCGACGGCGAGGCCGTTCTCAAACGTTCGGAGGACAAGATCAAGCTTATCAATCCGGGCTTCCAGATCACCTACCGCATCATGGTCAATGATCCGGCCAAGGGACTCAGATACAAAGTAGACGTGACATGTCTCAGAGGAGATGAGCTCAGCCAGAAAATCGAGGCAGGCGAAGCGTTCACTGTATGTCACGAACAGGACAGGTACCTGACCAAGAGCTTTGAAGCCGGAGAATACACAGCGACGGTCATGCAGCACAAGGTCATCGAGAATGGAAAAAGATGCGACACCCAGTACACATTGCAGCAGAAGAAGGAATATCACCAGAATGTACTCATGCACTTCAGTCCGAGTGAGAGGCGTCTGATAAACCCTCACTTCTACAAGGTGGATATCTCCGACGACCTGTACAATCTCAAGATGAGCATCATCGACAAAATAGTCAAAGAAATCAAGAACTTCGGCAAACTCCAGTAAACATGCATAATTCAGCTTTAGTAGTCGTAGATATGCTTTACGACTTCATCGACGGAAGTCTGGCCTGCAAGAATGCAGATAACGCTGTCAGGAATACATTGGCCTATATCGACACCCAGACAAAAGGTCAGGGTGGAGAATCCCACGAAATCCTCGACACCTTCCCTATCCTCTTCATACGCGACCATCACCCAGCCGACCATTCTTCATTCAAGGAGCAGGGCGGAATCTGGCCGGCACATTGCGTAGCCGGCACCAGAGGTGGAGAAATACATCAGGACCTTGCCCCATATGCCAGCGAAGAACTGACATTTGACAAAGGATGCGACAGGAATACCGAACAGTACTCCGGCTTCGAAGCAGTCAACAATGCAGACCAGCCATTGTCTGAAGTCCTCGAACTTCTCGATACAACTGATGTCTACGTATGTGGAATCGCCACTGAATATTGCGTCCGAAACACTTGCGAAGACCTTCTGAAAGCAGGATTCAGGGTGCACCTTCTCAAGGATTGCATCGCATATGTGGACATTGACGGGCATAAGAAAGCCATCGAGGAAATGGCAGCAAAAGGCATAAGTATTGAATAATCAATATTTTTTAGTACCTTTGCCGTCTTGTTATGAAGAAAGTGATGGCTAAAATATGGGTGCCGATGCTGCTTGTAACGATTGCAGCAGTCCAATCATTCGGTATCGACGCACATAGGGCGGTAAGACTTTGGAGCCTTGCCGACTCGCTCGTACTCACCCGTCAGGATGACTCGACAGCCATTGAAACAGCCCCTGCTGACAGTCTGAGGATTGATTCCCTGTTTACAGATCTGTTCGCAGAAGATTCAACGGCAGCAGACTCGTCTGCCGTTGACACCGCAGCACTCGATACCCTTTTCCTCACAGCACGCGACACCATCAAGGTTCCCGACTCATTAAAGGAAACAGACCCTTTCTTCTACAAATATTATATAGCCG
This sequence comes from Candidatus Cryptobacteroides sp., assembly GCA_045118995.1. Lineage (GTDB taxonomy): Bacteria > Bacteroidota > Bacteroidia > Bacteroidales > UBA932 > Cryptobacteroides. The sequence goes on along the minus strand of JBGVCR010000053.1, from coordinate 41,610 downwards.
TAAAGGACTCCACCACAAGATTCCAGGTCCGCGACTCTCTCATCATGGCAGGAGACAGTCTGGAACTGATGAAATTCGATTCCCTTTATATAAAGGATTCCACAGAGGTTGCCATTGCAAAGCACAATGCCTGGTATGCATCCCTCTCCCGCAAGGAGCGGAAGAAATATGATGCGGAGCAGAAACTGCCAGCCCTCATTGCCGCAGCAAACAGAAAGATAGAGATAAAGGACAGCATCAAGGCATACAAGGACAGTGTCCTCGAGGCCACACCGCGTATTCTGGAGACATTCACTTTCCCTGATTCACTGCACTACAAGCGCATTGTCACATGGAAGCACGACAGATACTTCCACACATTGGAAGGTCTTAGAGACCAATCGGTTGACACCTCATTCAACTACAATTTCCACGACAACCCGATTTTCAGGGAAGATGTAAACGCGACCTGGCTCGGAGTATCAGGTTCACCGGCTCAGCTGTACAACTATTTCAGAAGGCAGGAGATAGACAACGCTATCTTCTATACCCCATACCAGCTCTACACCTACACACCTGAGAACCTTCCGCAGTTCAACACCAAGACTCCTTATACAGAGCTTGACTACTACGGAACTCTTTTCGCGAACAAGGAAAAGGAGGAGTCGAACATCAGAGTCCGCACGACACAGAACATTACTCCCGAGCTCAACATACTGCTCGAATATCACAGATACGGCAGCAGAGGTATGCTCAGGAACGAGGACACGGACAACAGAAATGTCGTGATGGCTGCGAACTACACAGGCAAGAAGTACCTGATGCACACCGGATATATCTACGACAGGATTGAAAGAGGAGAAAACGGCGGAGTCGTCGACACAAAGATGATTCGTGATACCGTTCTGGATCCGCGAGAGCTTGAGGTGTATCTGAACAATGCACGCAACAGTCTGAGAAGAAACACTCTCTTCCTTGACCAGACCTACCGAATCCCATTCACATTCCTTGACAAGGAATATCGCGCAAAAATGAAGGAAGAGAAACTCCGCGCAGCAGTCCGCGACAGCATTATGGCTACCGGGGATTCATTGGCCATTGCCGCCTACAAAGAGCAAGAGGCAGACCGCCTTGAAAAGGAAGCTGAGACAGCTGCAGGTGCAGACACGCTGAAGACCGACATCACCACAGCCTTCATCGGACACAGCAGCGAATACTCGGTATTCCGCAAGAAATACTCGGACAACATTACAGATGCCCACGGAAAAGAATTCTACGATGACAGATTCTATATAAATCCGACTCAGAGCCAGGACTCCCTCAGGGTGATGAAGTTCGAGAACCGCTTCTTCATCAGGCTCCAGCCTTGGAAGAGCGACGGAATCGTATCAAAGCTCGATGTCGGAATAGGAGACAAGCTCGCCAACTATTTCACATTCAAGCCTTCGAGCTACATCCAGGGTCGAAGCAACGTCCTTCAGAACTCGGCATACCTTTACGCCGGAGCACAGGGACAATATCAGAAATATCTTGAATGGGACGCTTTCGGTAAATATTCATTCCTCGGCTATGAGGCCAATGATTTTACCATAAAGGCAAATGCCATATTCAAGGTCTATCCTTTCAGAAAGGACAGAAAAAGTCCTCTTCAGCTGAAGGCACACTTCGAGACCAACCTCAAGGAGCCTGACTACTATGAGCAGCATCTGTTCACAAACCATTATAAATGGGACAATGACTTCGGAAAGATATCGACCACCAAAGTGGAAGGAACCCTGTCCATCCCGAGATGGAAGCTGGATGCATCTTTCGGATACGCATTGCTTGACAACAACATCTATTACGACACTTTGGGAATTGTGCGTCAGAACACAAAACCTATGAGCGTAATGACAGCATCACTCAGGAAAGACTTCCAGCTGTGGAAATTCCATTTCGACCACAGGCTGCTTTTCCAGCTTTCGTCCGACAAGGAAGTGATGCCTCTCCCGATGCTGGGACTCAATTTCCGATACTATGCAGAATTCGTCGTGGTAAAGAATGCGATGACAATGCAGATCGGAGCGAACGGAACATTCACTACCAAATGGTATGCACCGGCGTACAATCCGGTACTTGGAGTGTTCCACAATCAGAACAAGGAAGAATTCGGAAACTGTCCTTACATCGATGCATTCGTCAATGTACAATGGAAGAGAGTTTCTGTCTTCCTGAAGATGGTCAACCTTAACATGGGATGGCCGAACGAATCAGCAGATTATTTCTCTGCAGCAGGCTATATAGCGCCGCAGAGAGCATTCAAGATAGGAATTACCTGGCCGTTTTATGTACAGGCCGGTAGAAACAACAGTAGTGTAAATACGGGCAAAACCACCGCGGGAGGCGGTGCTAACAGAGGAGCCGCGAGAGGCGGTGCGGGCTCGGGCCGACAGCCGGGAAGAGCTGGACGGTAATTAATTTATTAGTGGAAATGAAATTTACTGAAAAAAGGAAGAGAAGAGTCAGAAACGTTATTATTTCAATGATGATAATCTGCGCGATGCCGATCCTTGAAAACGGAAGGCCGCTCAGTGGAGCCATTACAGAAGACTGCTTCTCAGGAAAGGAGATAGTATGCGCTATCGATCTTTGTGATGACATGTATGGAGCACACGGTCTGGAGACCGGATTCAATTATCAGTTGCTCAACAGATTTGCCGAGGACAACAGATGTAACATCAAGATTGTCTCGGCCGACAGGAAGGAAAACTGGATAGATTCTCTCCATCAGGGCAAGGCAGATATTGTCATAATGCATGATGAAGAAGCTGAGGGAGATCCAGATCTTAACCTTTCGCAACATATCGACGACTGCACAGTCTGGGCAGTCAAGGAAGAGGGACAGCTGCACCAGATCAACACCTGGATCAGCCACATCACCTCTATGGATTACTACAAGGATGCCAAGGATAAATACCGCCGCACATTCAATCCTTACAAACGTGCTGAGAGAGGTATCAGATCAAAGACCCTGAGTCCATACGACGATATCATCAGAAAATACGCATCCGAGCTTGGCTGGGACTGGAGAATGCTTGCTGCAGTGATCTATCAGGAGTCAAAATTCTCCATCAACTCCACTTCACACAGGGGTGCAAAGGGACTTATGCAGGTGATGCCTCAGACAGCCAGACATTATGAAATCCATGATCTTCTTGATCCTGAGCAGAACATCAAGGCAGGAACAAAGCATCTCAAAAGACTTCAGAGACTTTACTCGAAGTGCGGAATGGAAAGCATGGAAATGGTAAAGTTCACTCTTGCCGCATACAATGCCGGAGAAGGACGCGTTGCCGACTGCAGAAGATTCGCAGAGACTCAGAATGCAGATAAAAACTCATGGGAGTCAATCGTAAGCATAATTCCTCTTATGAGAGAAGACACCATACTGCAGGAGGAATCTGTAAAGCTCGGAAAATTCGAAGGTTACGAGACGATTGCATACATCGACAGCATAATGTCCATATACGAGGCTTTCTGCACGATCTGTCCGAACGCTTAAGCTACTTTACCCTCACAGTATCTGCAGGGTCCACCTTGGATATGAACAGGCATGGGATCAGCAGCAGTATCATTATCACCACGAATGAGATCACATCTGCTGTAAGAATCAGTCCGAGATCCATCTTCATAGGAACAAATGACACAAAGTAGTTCTCAGGATTCAGCCTGAGAACTTTTGTTGTACCCTGCACAAAGCAGAACAGCATCGCCAGGATATTTCCCAAGGCCATGCCCTTAAGGACAAGGACAGCAGAACTTGAGAGGAACACCTTGGAAATGGCCCTGTCTGTCATACCCAGGGCTTTAAGAAGTCCGATGACCGAGATGTTTTCAAACAACATTATCAGAAGTCCGGAAATCATATTGAACCCGGCTACGATCGTCATCAGGACCAGTATGAAAAGGACATTGAAATCGATCAGATTCAGCCAGTCGAAAAGTTGAGGATACGAGGACACCGATGAAGAAGCGATCACATACTCCTGATCATCAGAAGAATAAGCATTGATCAAGGTCCCGATGTGACTGTTCGCAGATTCTATATCTGCCTCATTCCGCATCACATCTTCAAGCATAATCTCCAGACAGGACACATAATCCTCATCCCATCCGTTCACTCTCTGAAGATCAGCGATATCAGCATAAACTACAAGCTTGTCATCAGTTTCCACCAAAGCATCATATACCGCAGTTACATTGAACTGTCTGGCCTTGACTGACTCACCGACAAAATATGTAAGCATTCTGTCTCCCGGGCCAAGTCCTGTGATTTCGGCAAGGCGTCTTGGGATCGACACAGCCAATTGTACCGTGTCATCAGATTCAACACCTTTGAAGAGCACTCCATGGATATTTTCAGAATGCTTGACGATTCCCGCTTTATATACAACAGGACGGATGTGAGAAACACCATCCACTTCTTCGATATAAGGCCTGTATGCGGCATTCTTCTCTATAGGACGAGACTCATCGAGAACAGATTCTGATGGAGGAAGTATTCTTATATCACCGGAAAGATCAGCCAAACCTGAGCGGATTTCCTGGCGGAATCCGGCAGATACAGATACAGCTATTATCATCACAAGATAGCTGACCGCAATGGAAACCATTGAGATCCAGCTCTTGAAATGAAGCCTTTTCGATATGAATAAAGAAACGTTCATTACTTGATATTCAACGCCTCAAGTCTTCCTTTTGCCATCAGTGCATCCTTGCCCTCATCATATTTCACGATCAGCTCCAGATACTTCTTCTCCAGCTTGACATTCTTCATCTTTCTGGCGGCAAGCTGAGCATTCTTAGCTGCAGTAAGATCATCAGGATTTTTCTTCAAGACCTTGTCATAATACTTCAAGGCTGACTTATAATCCTGCTTCAGAAGATAATATGAGCCGATGTTATTAATGAAGCCCATATTGTCCGGATACAATTTCGAAAGAAGCTGAGAAAGGTTCAGGAAAGCCTCATAGGAAGACTGGCTTCCGATAGTATAGAATGTAAAACAATATTCCTGCATAGCATCCTCGAAAAAGTTCTCATCAGCCTTGGTTCCGTCAAAATCCCAAGGAGACTTTCTCGAATTATTCTCTGATATGAGGTTCTTAAGATATGCAAGCGTCATATCCGGGCTCTCCTTCTCGTATGAGATATAGGCATTGGCCTTCATAAACCTGAAATCAAGTCTGTCCGGCCATAAACCGATAGCCTTATCGGCAGCCTTCATCGCTTCTGCGTAAAGTTCATCGTCGAAGACATTCTCCTGATAGTAATAGACATCATTGCCAAGACTGTCCTTGAGAGACAGCACAGGCTCCATGCCAAGATATCTTTTAGTCGGCTTGACCACAACCTGAGGCGACTGCGCTTTTGTAAAAAGATAGCTGAAACGTCCGAGAAGCATCTTCGCATTGGCCGAATCCACCTTCTCCCAATTGTTGAGGACAGTCTCCACACCCACACCTGCAGGTCCCAGCTTGGACACCAGCATATCATATCTCTGTTCATATCTTTCAGACTCTGTCTGTGCAAAAGCAGCAATATGCATCATCAGCACAGCGGCAGCCACAATTAATCTTCTCATCATCAATTATTTTATATTCATTCTTATCCTTCGGCTCTGCGGGTGCAGACTGTTGCATCTGTTGCCGAGATTCTTCACAAAGCCCAATGGCAATCCTCCATAAACTACCGCCACATAGCCCTTCGGTGCATCAGGAAGAGTTATGGCATCTCTATGAAGATATGCAAGAGCAGTATCCCTGTCTACCTCTGCTTCAGGAAATGCAGTCCTGTCATACATAAGAGACAAAGCCAGATCTGCATCAGGTACAAGCACCTTGCCCTTGAGTGTTCCCACAGCACATCCGGCAGAAATGACATGCAAGGCCTGCTCTATAAGTGCCAGATCCGAAGATATGTTCTCCGGTACGGCTATCACGGTTTCACCCTTAAGCCTGGCGACAGCCTTAACCCTAAGGAGCCCTGCCATAATACCCTCGGGCAAGGTCTGAGCCTTGGACGGGCGGGCAGTTTTCTGTCTTGTTTCACGAAATTCCACTTCGGAAATCTTCCTCAATGCGCTGCAATATTGTCCTTCACCTTCCACGTGTCCCGGAACCAGACTATAGCCAAGTGCCGTCTTGATGACACCCTCTTCTGCATGGAGGAGGTCATCTTCCAGAAGACATTCAGCCCCCAGTTCCGAAGCGATCCACTGCACATTTGAGTCATTCTCATATTTATTGAATGTGCATGTAGAATAGATGAACAGACCATCTTGCCTGAGCGAAGGCCATACATCTGCAGTTATCCTTCTCTGTCTGGCCTCGCATAGAGCCACATTGTCCTCCGACCATTGTCTCTGAGCCTCCTCATCCTTACGGAACATACCCTCGCCGGAGCACGGCACATCAGCCACGATCACATCGAAAAAGCCCGGAAGAGCGGCAAAAGCCCGAGGGTCATCAGAGGTCACCACGACATTGGGATCACCCCACAATGCCACATTGTCAGCCAGGACTCCGGCACGTGCCTTCATCACTTCATTGGACACCAATATAAAGCCGTCACCGAAAACCTCACGCAAAGATGCTGCAAGATCCGTCGTCTTTCCTCCCGGAGCAGCACAAAGGTCCAATACCCTGAAAGGGCGGCCCACGGGTTTTCCCGCACTCTCCAGAAGTCTGCGGAATGCATGACCGACAAACATTGATGATGAATCCTGGACATAATAGGCTCCTGCATGGAAATGAGGGTCAAGCGTGAATACCGGTCTTTCAGGAAGTATCCTTCCATAAGCATTCCAGGTCACAGGACGGCCCTCCGGACAGATTCCACTCTTGAAAGGATTGCATCTTATCGAAGAAGGAGCGGGACTTTCAAAAGCAGAAAAAGCGACAAGGGCATTATCGCTCCCTATCGCCTCTTCAAGATATTTCCTGAATGATCCGTTTATCATAATTACATCTTTGACGGGTCAAATCCCTCAGGATACATCGAAGGATCGATACCCTCAGGCATGCGTCCCTCGGACATAGCTACAAGCGAATCGACCACCTTATCCAGAGCATCCTTGATCTTTCCCCCAAGGAGAGTCTTCATCATGAAATTCAGCTCCGCATCCACAACAATCTGGAAATCAGTCTTGTACGGATCTGAAGCAGGGTCGAAATGCAAGGTAAGGAAAAATTTGAAAGGTGCTCCGTCATCCTGAAACTCAATTCTCGAATAAGGCACTCTCTCCTTAACGCGCACTCCTATGTTGAAACCCTGGACCATTGCGTGGATGCTGTCATAATCCGCCGTAACATCAGCCTTTTTATCCTCCGGAAGGAACTGGACGAAGTTACGCATGTCCACGAAGGCCATATACAGTACATAAGGTGCCTTGGATACTACCGCCTTTTTACTTCTGAACTCAGCCATAGACTATTGTCTCCAGGTTGAAGGTGAGATACGCCATTCCTTGAGCACCTCGATTTCAGACTCCTTCACATAGCCTGTTTCATGAGCCACCTCGATAAGAGTGTCATAATTCGAAAGTGTTGTCAGTTCGACGTTCGCATCCTCGAATGCCTTGCGTGCGTGGAGGAAATTGTATGAAAATATCGCCACCATACCCATGACATCCGCACCGGCATTGACAAGGGCATTCTTTGCAGCAAGGCTGCTCATTCCGGTCGAAATAAGGTCTTCCACGATAACGACCTTCTTTCCAGGCTCCAGAATTCCCTCGATCTGAGAACCTGTACCGTGATCCTTCGGTTTCGGTCTCACATAGCAGAACGGTTTGCCAAGCATATGAGCTACCAGATAACCGTGCGCGATGGCACCGGTAGCTACTCCTGCGATAACCTCCGCATCAGGATACTGCTTCTGGATTATATCAGCCATCCAGCGGCATACATTCTCACGTATCTCAGGGTATGAGAGTATTCTTCTGTTGTCACAATAGATAGGTGACTTCCATCCTGAAGCCCATGTAAAAGGATTTTCAGGTCTGAGTAAAACAGCCTTGATCTCAAGGAGAGACTTAGCCACAGCTTTCTCAATTAATTCCATATTTACAAGTTTTGATTTTATTTCACTTCTTCTGACTATATTTGCAAGCACAAAAAACGTGCTGAATGCACTATCCGTGCAAAGTTAATAAAATTATAGGTCAAATGCACAAGATATATTTCGAAAAGAGGTGTATAATCATATGCGGGCCTGACGATCCCGTCCTTTCGGACCCCAATGCTCTTCTGTTCAGAATAGGAAACAGTTCAGACATACATACATTGGTGGAAATGGTCGAGATCTCAGATTCTCTGCACCGCGTCTTTGTACCTACCGACAACATCGAAGACACTTACCGGAAAATCTGTGCCGAATTCAAGGAAGTCAATGCGGGAGGAGGACTCGTATCCAACCGACGGGGAGACTATCTGCTGATTTCCAGAAACGGGCTATGGGATCTGCCCAAAGGTCACCAGGACCCCGGTGAGCCGATCGAAGTGACAGCATTGAGAGAGGTCTGCGAAGAGACCGGCATCCGCGACATGGAGCTCAGGGAACTGATCTGCATCACGGACCATTGCTACAGACGCGACGGGATCTGGCATCTGAAACACACATGGTGGTATGACATGCTCCACACGGATCCGACCGACCTCACCCCCCAGCTCGAAGAGGATATAGCCAAGGCTGCATGGGTCGCCAGATCAAGCCTCCCGCCATTCCTCCTGAACACATATCCCTCTATCGCAGAGGTATTCAGAGAGGCTAAAGTATAATTTTTGCAGAAATTTCACCATTAATGAAACAAAACTGCTGAAATTTCGTATAATGTAATGAATTTTGCAGTTTAAATTATACGACATATATGAAACTTTCACAATTCCAGTTCAATCTTCCATCAGAGAAGATAGCGACAGAGCCGCCGAGATGGCGAGATGAGGCAAAGATGATGGTCCTTCATAAGGCTACAGGAGAAATCGAGCACAAACTCTTCAAGGACATCATCGAATACTTCGGCAAGGGTGACACATTCGTCCTCAATGACACCAAGGTATTCCCTGCAAGACTTTACGGAAAGAAGGAAAAGACAGAGGCAGACATCGAAGTATTTCTTCTGCGCGAGCTGAATCGCGAACAGAGGCTCTGGGACGTGATCGTTGACCCGGCACGAAAGATCAGAATCGGAAACAAGCTTTATTTCGGCGAGGATCAGAGCCTCGTAGCGGAAGTAATTGACAACACTACCTCAAGAGGCCGCACGCTCCGCTTCCTCTTCGACGGAAGTTATGAGGATTTCAAGGAGAACCTTTTCTCACTCGGACACACACCGATTCCTGATTGGGTAAAGAAGGAAGTGACCCCTGAGGATGCCGAGAATTTCCAGACTATCTTCGCCAAGCACGAAGGAGCTGTATCTGCACCGGCAGCAGGTCTTCATTTCAGTCGCGAGCTCTTCAACAGAATGATCCTCAAGGATATCAACAAAGCCTTCATCACCCTTCACATGGGAATCGGTCATTTCAGAGAAGTGGATGTAGAGGACCTCTCCAAGCACAAGATGGACTCAGAGCGTCTCATTATCACAGAAGAGACAGCTGAGCTCATCAACAAAACAAAGAAATCAGGCCACAAGGTTCTCGCAGTAGGTATAACTGTAATAAGAGGTCTCGAGACATACGTGACCACTAACGATGAAGTGAACGCTTATGACGGATGGACCAACAAGTTCATCTTCCCGCCATACCGCTTCGCCATCCCTAATGCGATCGTGTCCAACTTCCACCGTCCCGGCTCTACAATGATGATGTCAGTGGCCGCATTCGGCGGATATGAGAATGTAATGAAAGCGTATAAGACCGCTCTTGAGCAGGACTATAAGTTCGGCCCATATGGTGACGCACTTCTCATCATCTGATAATGTCAGGAACATAAAAAAAGTTCAAAAGACATAAAAAAGAGAAAAACCTCACATAAAAAAGATAAAAACCTGCTTTCCGAGTGTATCAGGAAGCAGGTTTTGCATTTTACTTTGCGGCATGGACAATTTTGAAGAAAGAGCCTGTGCGTGCGCATTGAACAGAATTTTCGGATTCTCCCCCAGAATCGGGACAGCATTGATCTCCCATCTGGGGAATGCATCGGAGATTTTCAGACTCAGCCGCACAGAACTGGAAGATTTGCTTGGAAGAGATTCACGCCACATAGGAATGATCGGAAGCGAGGCCATCAAGGCTGCGCGCCAGGAACTGACAGATCTGGAGAAGATCGGGATTTCGTTCTCGGCATGGAACTCCGCAAGCTACCCACCGCTACTTAAGGAATGTGCGGATGCTCCTGTCGGACTATACATCCGCAGTGTAACACCTGCCCGGGAGCTTTGGAACCCATCAGGGAACATTGCCGTGGTCGGGACAAGAGACTTGTCTCCATACGGCAAAGAATGGTGCGAAAAGGCAGTGACTGCGATCGCCTCAGGCAATGAAAAGCCTAGCATCATCAGCGGTCTGGCCCTGGGCACGGACATCTGCGCCCACCGCACAGCTCTGGACAACGGACTTCCCACCATCGGAGTCATGGCTACAGGTCCGGAAACAGTATATCCATACCGGCACAAGGAATTCGCCGAGAGGCTCTGGCAGACACCGGGATGCGCTTTGGTGACAGACTATCCTCCCGGGACAGCCCCTTTGGCCATTCATTTTCTCAGACGTAACAGGATCATAGCCGGTCTGGCAGATGCCACAATACTGATCGAGTCCAAATCCAGAGGTGGCGGGATGACGACTTCGAGGCTTGCGTTTTCATATAGCCGGGATGTATATGCACTGCCCGGAAGAGCCGATGACGTACGTTCCCAAGGCTGCAACCGTCTTATCAGGGAAAAGATTGCCGAGCCTCTGATTTCAATAGAAGACCTTATCGGAAGTCTCGGACTTGAGAAGAGGTCCGGAAGCCGGAAGATTTCTCCTGTAGAAATATTGAAGCAGCATTTAGGGAAGCAGTGTTCATCTGAACAGATTGAGGACATGGGAAAGATACTCTATACCATCAGAAACGAGAGAGGCATAACAACAGAAGAAATAGCATTGAAGACGGGAATGGATTATATGAAAGTATCCCGGATTACCGGTTTTCTCGAAATGGAAGGACTGATCTGCATAGATCTTCTTCAAAGATGTACTTTAGAGACTAAGATTTTCAGATAAATTTCATATTTTTGCAAGATAGCACATCGAGCAGACAATATGAGATTCATAGATACACACAGCCACCTGTACGACGAGGCATTCCATCAGGAAGAAGACCAGGCTATCGAAAGAGCTGTAGAAGCAGGAGTCACGAAGATGATTCTGCCTGACATCGACTCGCAGTCCAGGGATGCAATGTTCACGCTGGCCGACAGGCATCCGGGCACAGCCTTCCCCTGCCTGGGGCTGCATCCCACATCCATCGACGCAAGTTGGGAGAAGGAACTCTCCCTTCTCGAAGGATACCTTTCGCATAAGATCTACGCCATCGGAGAAATAGGAATGGACTGCTATTGGTCTCGTGAATTCATCAAGGAGCAGCAGGAAGCATTACGCATCCAGCTGGAATTGGCAGACAAACTGAACCTACCTGTAATCATCCATTCAAGGGAGTCTACAGAGCTGATAATCAATGTATTGAAAGAATGCAAGCATCTTAGTCCAAGAGGCGTGTTCCACGCTTACAGCGGCAGCAAGGAAACATTCGGAGAAATCAGCAGGCTCGGAGACTGGTACATTGGTATCGGCGGTGTACTTACATACAAGAAAGCCGGCATCGCAGAAACAGTCAGAAACATACCCCTGGACAGAATACTTCTCGAGACCGATTCGCCATATCTCACCCCGGTACCGTTCAGAGGAAAGCGCAACGAAAGCAGCTACATCCCGCACATCGCGGCAAAGCTGGCAGAGCTAACAGGAAAGGATATGGCAGAGATCGCAGAAACCACCACTCAAAACGCAGAAAAACTATTCGGAATATGAAACCGACCCAATCTACAGCGGAGAAGTCCGCCCTGCTCCTCATATACACCGGAGGTACAATAGGAATGAAAGAGGACCCTGTAGTCCAGGCACTCAAACCCTTCAATTTCAGCCAGATACTGGAAGAAGTTCCGGAACTGGGAAAATTCGCATACAGGATCGACACCTACACTTTCGATCCGCTTATCGACTCATCCGACATAGAGCCGACCCTATGGCTTTCATTGGCAGACCTGATCGAAGAAAAATATGATGAGTATGACGGTTTCGTGATTCTGCACGGAACAGACACTATGGCATACTCGGCCTCAGCCCTCAGCTTCATGATAGAGGGGCTCACTAAGCCTGTCATCTTCACGGGAAGCCAGCTTCCGATCGGAACACCACGAACCGACGGAAAGGAAAACCTCATTTCCTCTGTAGAGATAGCCGCTGCCAAAGATGCGGAAGGTCACGCCATTGTACCGGAAGTATGCATTTACTTCGACAACGTTCTGATGCGAGGAAACAGGGCATCCAAGATAAATTCAGACAATTTCAGAGCATTCCGTTCGCCTAATTACCCTCCACTGGCCGAGGCCGGCATTCACATCAGGTATAATAACAGCCTGATAATGAAACCTCAAGAATGGAACACAAGGCCGATATTCCACAAATCTCTGGATACAAGAGTTTCCATCCTCAAGATGCACCCGGGTATCACGCCCCAGATAGTCAGGACCATCTTATGCGGCAATGACACCCGCGCCGTGATAATAGAGACGTACGGAGCTGGCAACGCGCCGTCCAAGGAATGGTTCATTTCCATAGTCAGAGAGGCAGCCGGAATGGGCAAGATACTTCTGAACGTCACGCAGTGTATGGCCGGAAGCGTCAACATGGACATCTACGCCACCGGCAAATGTCTTAAGGAGGCCGGCGTGGTCAACGGATACGACAGCACAACAGAAAGTTCACTGGGAAAACTGTTCCATCTTCTGGGAAGAGACTCAGATTCAGAAAGTGTGAAGGCTGGTCTGGAGTGTAACTTAAGGGGAGAAATATCAAAATAAATATTGCCGTTTGGAAATAAATTGCTAAATTGCACCGAATTTTATAGGTCAGGTGTATTGCGCCTGAATGTAACTTGCAGAATATTAACTAATAACAATTCAATAACTTTAATTTAATCAAACACACAAAAACAATTATGAAAAAAATTTTCATGTTTTTGGCAGCAATCGGCGTTATGGCCCTTTCTGCACAGAACGCAGTAGCTCAGGACGAGCAGGCTGCTGAACCAACAGCTACTGAAGCTGCAGCTCCAGCTGCTGAGACACTTGACGGACCTGAGGAAGTTCCTATGCATCAGGCTCTCAAGACTAAGTTCATCGAAGGTGGTGCCGGCTTCATGGCTCTCGTAATCGCCTGCCTTATCCTTGGTCTTGCTCTTTGTATCGAGCGTATCCTTTACCTCGGTTTCTCTAAGACCAACACAAAGAAGCTTCTCGCTAAGATCGAGGAGGCTCTCAAGAATGGTGGCGTAGCTGCTGCTACTGACGTTTGCCGCAATACTCGTGGTCCTGTAGCGTCTATCTTCACTCAGGCACTCATCCGCCTCGCTGATGGTCAGAGCCTTGAGGAGGTTGAGAAGGCTGTTGTTTCTTACGGTGGCGTTGAGGCTAGCAAGATGGAGCAGAACCTCTCTTGGATCTCTCTCTTCATCGCTATCGCTCCATCACTCGGATTCTTGGGAACAGTTATCGGTATGATTCAGGCGTTCGACGCGATCATGGTTGCAGGTGACATGTCTCCAGCAGTCGTTGCAGGTGGTATGAAGGTGGCCCTCATCACTACTGTAGGTGGTTTGATCGTTGCCGTTATCCTTCAGATCTTCTTCAACTACATCCTTTCACAGGTTGAGTCTCTCACTATCGATATGGAGGACGCTTCAATCTCTCTCATGGACATCTTGGTTAAGAATCAGGGAAAGTAATAATTGAAAATTCCATAAAATGAAATACGATAAAATCATTAAATGGGTCCTGGTCGCATTGTTCATCGTAGGTATCGTGTTCAGTGTTTACGGTTTCCTCGTAGGCTTTGAATCAAACGGTAACGCTCCGGTTGACAATATCCTCTACTGCGCATACGCATTCGCAGCAATCGCATTGCTCGCTGTTGTAATCGGAGTAGTGGTGATCGGCGGAATCAACAACCCTAAGAGCCTGCTTAAGCTCGTTCTTGGTCTTGTTGCTGTCGGAGCGATCGTAGCAGTAGCTTATGTACTTGCCCCAGGAACACCAGCCGTAGGTTACCTCGGCGAGCCAGTGTCAGATGGTACACTCAAGCTGACAGATACAGTCCTCAATCTTACTTATTTCACATTTGGCCTTTCAATCCTCGCACTTGTTGTAGGTTGGATTGTAGGAGCAGTTCGTAAATAAAGCACGCCATGGCTAGAAAAACACCAGAAATCAATTCAAGTTCAACGGCGGATATGGCATTCATCCTCCTCTGTTTCTTCCTTATGACCACAACAATGGATCAGGACAAGGGTCTGCAGCGTCGTCTGCCTCCTATGCCGGATCCAAATCAGAAGGCACAGGACCAGAAGGTTAATCGCCGTAATATCATAGTTGTGAAGATCAACTCTGCCGACAGACTGCTTGCTGGTACAGAGCCTATGGACGTGAGCCAACTCAAGGATAAGATCAAGGAATTCCTCTCTAACCCTGCAAACGACCCAAATCTTCCAGAAAAGGAGGAAAAGGATATCGAAGGATTCGGACCATGCATGGTCTCTAAGGGCGTTATCTCACTTCAGAATGACCGTGGTACCAGCTACCAGGCATACATTGCAGTGCAGAATGAGCTCGTAAAGGCCGTAAACGAACTTCGCGATGAGTTTGCAATCGCTAACTTCGGCAAGCTTTACATCAAGTGTAACGAAGATGAGCAGAAAGTAGTAAGAGAGGCAGTTCCACAGAATATTTCTGAGGCAGAGCCTAAGGATGTTTCTAAAAAGTAATAGGAGATAACAATATGTCAAAATTCAAACAGAAAGGAAAAAGGACAGTGCCAAATCCTCCATCAGGATCACTTTCCGACATCGTGTTCATGCTCCTGTTCTTCTTTATGGTGACTACCACCATGCGTGAAACAGAGAGCAAGGTTCAGCTCAGACTCCCTGAGGCATCTGAGATTGCAAAACTTGAAAGAAAGGACTTGACTTCATACATCAACATCGGTACTCCAACAAGAAACCTTCAGGCTCAGTTCGGTACCGAGTCACGTATCCAGCTCAACGACTCATTCAAGACTACTGCCGAGATCCGCGACTTCATCGCTGCAGAGCGTGACGCTATGTCAGAGGCCGACAGATCATTCATGACAGTGGCAATCAAGGCTGACGAGAACACTCGAATGGGTATCGTTACAGACGTTAAGCAGGAGCTTCGTAAGTGCTCTGCGCTTAAGATCATGTACACAGCAAGAAAACCTGCTGATCAGTAAAAATCAGCATAAATCCATACTAAAGAAAGCAGTTCATCCCAGAACTGCTTTTTTTATTGTATACAATGATACAACCTAATGGAAAAATGGGTATTTTTGTAAGTTAAATGCAATAAAATGAAAATTAATCGAGTAATTGTAGCTATACTGTCGATTGTCATAACATTGGCATCATCGCAGTTCACTTCCGAAGCTAAAAGGAAGAAGGATGACAAGGCAAAATACATATTCCTCTTCATTGGTGACGGAATGGGTATGGGTCAGGTCAGTCTCACAGAATCATATCTTTCCTACAAAGCAGGAAAACTTGGAGGGGAACAGCTCAGCTTCACAAAGTTCCCTTATCTCGCCTTGTGCAACACTTATTCTGCAAACAGGAATATCACCTGTTCTGCAGCTGGGGGAACAGCCATAGCCTGCGGAGAAAAGACCAATAATGAATACATCGGTGTGGATCCGGATGGAAAGCCACTCGAAAGTATTGCATATGTCCTGCACAATCAAGGGTATAATGTAGGAATCATGACGACCGTTCCTGTAAACCACGCAACTCCTGCTGCATTTTATGGACATAACAGCAGCAGATACGGCTACTATGAAATAAGTCAGGAGATTGTAAGCAGCGGATTCGAATTTTTCGGAGGATCCGGTTTCTATAACTACAAAGGACGTAGCAATGACAAGCCCGCTGTGGACATTTACATCGAGGAAAACGGTTATGATGTATGCTATGGAACAAAGGAATTCAGCGCCAGAGACAGGTCCAAGGATATAGTATTCATTCAGGAAAGCGGTCGTGAGACCAATCCGGAAAACTATGTCAGTGATGGAGCGGAAGAGAGCGATGTAGAGCTTTATGAAATGCTGCAGATGGGACTTGAGGTGCTGGGAGATGAAAATCCTTTCTTCATCATGTGTGAAGGTGGAAATATCGACTGGGCCGCACACGACAACAAGACAATGACTACAGTGATGGAAGTCGTGGCCTTCGACAAAGCGATCCGTGAAGCAATCGAATTCTACAACGAGCACCCTGAGGAAACCCTCATTATAGTTACAGCAGACCATGAGACCGGCGGCGTTTCTATAGGCGAAGGAAAAGATTGGAGACCAGAGATCATCGATTGGCCAATGCTTGAGAAACATTGGTTCGAGTCTGGAGAAAAGAATGTACTGGGCTATGAAGAGAACAGAGAGATGAACAAGAAAGCCCTTATAGGCTGGACTTCAAGTCATCATACTGCTGCGAGAGTGCCTGCTTTCGCAATCGGAAAGGGAGCTGAAAAGTTCCACGGTATAATCGAGAACACCGATATTAAAGGCAAAATTTTAGGCGAATAGCAGCAAAACAATTATCTTTGCAAAGTTTGTAAAATCAGTAATATAATAATGGAAACAGTTATCAGAACCAAGATCAAAGACCTCCTCAGATCAGAGGCAGGCAAAGAGGTTCTTGCAAAAGGATGGGTAAGGACCAAGAGAGGAAACAAGAATGTAGCGTTCATCGCGCTTAATGACGGTTCTACCATCAATAATATACAGATCGTTGTTGACAAAACTCCAGAGAACGAGGCAGTATTGGCAAAGGTTACCACCGGAGCCTGCATCGCTGTAAAGGGTATGCTCGTAGAGTCAATGGGAGGCGGACAGGCCACAGAAATCCAGGCTAGCGAAATCGAGGTTTACGGAGAGTGCGACCCTGTACGCTACCCTCTTCAGAAGAAGGATACATCATTCGAGTTCCTCAGAAGCGTAGCTCATCTTCGTCCAAGAACAAATACATTCGGAGCGATCTACCGCGTCAGGAGCAAGATGGCATATGCTATCCACCAGTTCTTCAATGAGAAGGGTTTTGTATATGTTCATACTCCGCTGATCACAGCTTCAGACTGTGAGGGTGCAGGCCAGATGTTCCGTGTTACTACTCTTGATATGGAGAACCTCCCACGTAACAAGAAGGGCGGAATTGATTATACAAAAGATTTCTTCGGCAAAGAGTCGAGCCTTACAGTGAGCGGTCAGCTCGAAGGAGAGCTCGGAGCAATGGCACTGGGTGATATCTACACATTCGGCCCTACTTTCCGCGCTGAGAACTCCAATACTCCACGTCACCTTGCCGAGTTCTGGATGATCGAGCCTGAGATGGCCTTCTACGACATCAAGGACAACATGGATCTCGCTGAGGAATTCATCAAATATCTCGTGAAATACGCTCTTGACAACTGCTATGAAGACATCAAGTTCCTCAATGACAGATATGACAATGAGCTCATAGAGCGCCTTGAAGGTGTGGCTGATACAGAATTCGTACGTCTTACCTATACAGAGGGTATAAAGATACTCGAGGCAGCAGGCGTAGAGTGGGAATATCCGGTAAGCTGGGGTACAGACCTTCAGAGCGAGCATGAGAGATATCTCGTGGAGAAGCATTTCAAGAAGCCGGTAATCCTTACAGACTATCCAAAGGACATCAAGGCATTCTACATGAAGCAGAACGAGGACGGCAAGACTGTACGCGCAATGGACGTTCTCTTCCCTAAGATCGGTGAGATCATCGGAGGTTCTGAGCGTGAGGCATCACTTCAGAAGCTCGAGGCACGTATCGAGGAAACAGGAATGAGCCGCAAGGGTCTTGAGTGGTATCTCGACACACGCCGCTTCGGATCGGCTCCTCACAGTGGATTCGGACTTGGATTCGAGAGACTCCTTCTCTTTGTTACCGGTATGACCAATATCCGTGACGTGATTCCATTCCCACGTACTCCTAAAAACTGTGAATATTAAAATTAAATAAATCTCCTGTAACTGCGTTACGCTCAAATTTAGACACCTCATTACCCCAAGATAACTACGGCTTATAAATTTTCGCAAGCCTTGTTACAGAAGATTTATTAGATTTTTAAGTAGAACAAGTAAATGTTTTTTTAAATGTTGATAATCGGAATAGCCGGAGGATCCGGATCTGGAAAGACTACAGTAGTAAAGGCAATCACCGAGCAGCTTCACGAAAATGTCGTCGTGATTCCTCAGGATTCGTATTACAAGGACCTCAGCCATTACACTGAGGAGCAGAAAAGGGTACATAACTTCGACCACCCCGATTCAATTGACTTTGAACTTCTTAGAGCACAGCTCAAGGATCTGCGCGAGGGAAAAGTCGTGGAGCAGCCGATTTATTCCTATATCACCTGCGGACGCTCGAAAAACGAGACCGTGACCGTAAAGCCGGCCGATGTCATCATCGTGGAAGGAATCCTCATCTTTACTGACCCTAAGCTCCGCAAGCTTATGGATATCAAGATTTTCGTGGATGCAGACGATGATGACAGGCTTATGCGAGTAATGTCCCGCGACATAGTGGAAAGAGGCAAGACAGTAGAATGGGTCATCGAACGTTACTCACAGACTGTAAAACCGATGTATCTGCAGTTCATCGAGCCAAGCAAGAGATATGCTGATATAATCATCCCGCAGGGCGGTCATAACAAAGTAGCCATCGATGTCATCTCAGCTACCATCGAGAAATCCCTCGCGACCTGCAAGAAATAAATGAGCAGAAAGGAAAACAGAGCAGGACTTTATCTCACCGTGATATTTCATCTCACGGTGATTATTGTCTTATTGCTTTATTCCATCGACACATCATTAAGACGTGAGGAAAGCTTCGTCCTGGACTTTACCAAGCAGGAAGAACTCGAGCGCAGGGAAAAGGAGGAAGTGATGAAGCAGGACATCAGCAAGAAGCTGGAAGACATGCTTGCAGCAGCGCGACAGCAGAATCCTCGCGAAGTCAGAAACATCGCTGTAGACGCAGGATCACAGCTGAAGGACGACAGAGGTACTGACGCGGACCAATTATACAAAGACGCGGAAAGGCTCGCCAGAGACCTTAAAAACGGCCAGAAAGACGGGATCGAAGAGGATGCCCGCAATGAAACTGTAGAAATGCAGCATCAGAACAAACCGGACAACAGCAGTCAGAAAGCCTACAGCGGTCCTTCTGTAGTTTCCTATACACTGGACGGCAGAAAAGCCAGCCACCTTAAGATTCCCGCATACCGATGCTATGGAGCCGGCGATGTCACTGTCATCATCACAGTAAATCCACAGGGACAGGTAATCAATGCCCAGGTTATGGACGCAATATCTGCAAATGACCAATGTCTGCGTAACTTTGCTGTCCGAGCGGCACGTTTATCACGTTTCTCAGCATCCAATACTGCTCCGGCAAAGCAGACAGGAGAAATTCTCTACAGATTTATTGCTCAGTAATCCCCAGGTCATATTCGACAAAGGCTTCATAAGTCGGAGTCCATCCAGGTCCGTTGGAAAGACTCATGACACGCTTCCATATAGCCTCGCGCGAAGGCGCATTGAACTCATCTGAATTTCCCTTCATTATACTCCTCCAGGTCGGAGTCCAGATACCGGTCCAATATCCCCAGCCTCCCTTATATACATCTATCCTTTCCGATGAGTAGCGCTGATCGCTGACAAATCGTGCCCACTTAATTGCTGAAGGGTCCGATGTAAAGTCAATATTGCTCCACCAGCCGTATTTTTCCTTATCTTTTATATCGGAAACCAATGAAGAAGGAATCTGCCCATTAGCTTCATTAGAATTCTCGTCCGCAAGTTTTGCAAAGGCGTGTCCGAGCGCTTCATGCCTTACCAGAAATGTAAAATCCTCAGAATCGGAGCATAAAGGTATGTACGAGACAGCCCATCCGCGTCCATATTGACCGGAAGAAGGAGGATAGAGATATGATGTACCTCCATAGCGTTCTGAGTTCATAAGAACAACTGTCACCGCATCATCCAGCCGCTGCTTGGATACCGCATCGATAGTATAATCACGACATCTGGAATCATTGCCCTTTATAGTAGTGCCATCACCATACCGGCAGCCGAATGCTGTATTCGAGCCGTCAAAATAGTCAGAGGATATGGAGGGAACAGCTATAGAATAAATATTGAAACAATCACGAAGGCCGCTGACAGGAGCAGTCGAGAAGAATGCTTCGACAGCATCATTCACGGCCTGATCGAACAATCCGTCAGATATCATCTTCGATGTGAAAGCGTCCCCAAGGAAAACAAGGTCGACACCATCGCCTTTGGAAGCCTTCTGGATGACCTTGACGGTTCCTTCAGGAGTATGCGGCAAATTATCTTCCAGACTGCCCAATTCGTCCTCCAGAATATCAAGAACACCATCCGGAGCCGAGAAAGGATCGACTACCATATATCCATCCTTATCTACCAAGGTGATGGTAGTAGTCGCATAGCTTTGCACATACGACCAAGAAGTACCAGGAGTTGAAGAGGATATATGCCAAGGATAAGTACTGTAATCCCGAATAGCCGATTGAGAACCTATATAAATCACATCAAATCCTGAATCTTTATAAGCCTCATACCATAAAGCCAACTGACGCATAACTTCATGATCAGGCTCATTCGGATAATTGGTAACAATTGCGGTAAAGGTATTCGCAGAAAATATGTCAGATGCTTTCTCCGCACCATTATACGTGAAATCCTTCAACTTTATTTTGACTCCATCAAGGTCAAAGCCATCTCCTCGCTGTCTGAGTATAAACGGCCACATGTCAGTGAATCTCTCCGAATCAACTATACCGCGAGGAAGCCTTCCTGACAAGACATTATCATACAATATCAGATTGTCTCCCATCAAACGGGAATAGGAGGACGGAATAGTGCCTGTAAAATCATTATCTGACAGATCCAGCGAGCGGAGCACAGGAAATTCAGCAAAGAATTCAGGCAGCCTGCCTTCCAGAAGATTACCTGAAAGGGAAATGCCATTTACAATGCACTCCTGAGCATCATCCGGTTCATCCAGAGATGTAAAGTGATTCTGATCCAGATCGAGATAATATATCTTATAAATCGATGATGGAATCCTTCCTTCCAATTCGTTGTTATAAAGACCTATACTTAGAGTGCCACCACCCAGATCGCCTATATTTTCCGGCAAAGATCCTTTCAATCCATTTGAAGAAAGGTACAGACCTGCAAGATTCCCGGACGCATCAACCCTGACACCGTACCATTCACTCAGAGGAGCATCAGTACACCAATTATCATTACGATGCCACTGATCACCACCCGTCGCTTCATAAAGATCAATCAAAGCCTGTCTCTGCCTGTCGATCATTACAGCCGGATTACCGAACTGGAGGATATTGTACTCTATCCTTGATTTACCGTCCTGGCTTTCCACAACTATCTGCCCTAAGCGCCTCTCACCAGGATTTTCATCAACAACAACGTGCAGAGCACGACGTTCAACCCCTTTTGTACGCAAGATTGAAAGCCACTCTGCCCCCTTTGTCACCTTAGCTGTAACCTCACAGTCAGAACGATATTCGATGTATTTCTCACCTTGCTGAGCCATAAAAGTCAATACCGCAGCACCCACCGGTCTTATATCCCAGCCACGGAAATCCAGCCCTGAAACCAATCCATAGTCAATGATCTCCCCCCTTTCCGTACATGTTCCACCCGATAAGGAAGTACGGCTCAAGGCAATCTTTCCATCGAAATCCTCAAAGGCCAGTTCATAGTTTCCCGAGCCCCCGGAGAACATCGCTACATAATAATCTCCTTCAGTCAGATATTCTTCAGAAGCCTTCAGGACAACATTGGAGAGAGCTCCAGGTGAAGGGTAAGTATATGGATCGGATGAAGAGCAATCCACGGTAAAAGGGCCTGAAAGGCTTGAATAATCAGTACTGATCACAGATACCGACCTTATCTTTCCGGACTCTGGACCGATAGTGAATTTCAGGTATGAAAGCGGACTCCTTAAGACAAGATGTGCATCAGATGTAGATGAAACTGCAAGCCGTGCCTGATCCGGTATTGAATTGACGGAAGCTGTCTGCAGGCAAGGAAGTTCCATATGGGCCAGTGAGGGATCGGAAGGACTGAATGAGTCCAGGGCATCGAATGGCATTGCGGCATAATACACTTGTGCTGGTACAGCCTTACCCTTGAAAACCGCAGATTCCCCAGCATCGGCCTTACTCAGCCTGAAAGCTTTTGAGGCTCCGCTCACTGCTAGACGATCTGATGAAATCCACTGCCGGCGCACTGAGCCTATTGACTCATTCTCGAACGTAGCCTTGAACTCCACCTTTGCTTCTTCCTTCGGTATGTCCGTAGCACAGGAGACGACTGCCAGTTGGAAAACCAGCAGGAATGAAACAAAATATGTCCGGGGAGATATCACGGCTATGTTGGAAGCAGACGACTTATTCCACTACACTCGGATTCTTCAGCGCTGCCTGAATTGTATCATCTATCGGAACATAGAAACGGTAGAATGCCTCGTCCGAAAGTTTTGAGAATCTTCCTACAAGGGCCTTGAGCTGAGGCATGAGATATGGGGCTGTCTCCTCCCACTCCCCTTCCTTCGGCTTGAGTCCGTCCACACGGGCCGCGTAGTCAAGGAACTGGGCGGCCACATCGATTTCATCCATATATCTGTCCAGACGGTCGAAGTCATCAATGCCTGCCAATGTCTTGCCATATTTGTCGAACATTGACTGTGCAAAACGCATCTGGGTCGCCTTCTTATTGCAATTGATGAAGAATGTTGTAGCCTTTGTGGTATCGAGCGGCACAAACACATCCGGAATGATTCCTCCTCCACCATAGACCCTTCTTCCTCTTACAGTATAGTAGACAGCCGTAGTATCCACCTTCATACTGTCAGCGGAAGTCATTTCTCCATGCGCATAACGTTCATATATATCATACTGATAATCATCTCCATAAGGCTTCTGGATACATCTTCCCGACGGAGTGTAGAAACGGGACACGGTAAGGCGTATTCCTGAACCGTCGGTAAAGTTTATCGGCTCCTGCACGAGGCCCTTGCCGAAAGAACGACGACCTACGATGATGCCTCTGTCATTATCCTGTATAGCTCCGGAGAATATCTCGCTTGAAGAAGCTGTTCCTTCATCGATGAGGACAGATATCTGCACATCCTTAAGGAATCCCCTGCCATCTGCATCAAAATCCTGACGCGGACGCTGACGTCCCTCCATATAAACCACCTCATCGCCTCTTTCGAGGAACTCATTGGCAAGTTTCCATGCCTGATCGAAATATCCTCCGGTATTATCCCTGAGGTCAAAAAGAAGACGTGTCATGCCCTGGGAGAGAAGCTTTGCCGCGGCTGCAGTAAACTCAGGATATGTGGTTCTGGTGAACTTCGAGAGCTTGATATAACCTGTCGTCTCATCGATCATAAAGGCCGCATCAATACAGTGTACGGGAATCTTATCCCTGACAATATCAAAAGGAATGAGACTGCCGTTTCTGTTCACGGTAATCTTCACCTTTGATCCTTTCGGCCCCTTCATAAGCTTTATCATGCTGTCCTGAGGCATCTTGACTCCGGCAATATCCGTGTCATTGACCCTCACGATCCTGTCGCCCTGCATAAGACCGGCCTTTTCAGACGGCCCTCCGGTAATAGGATTCAATACAATGGCAGTATCGTTAGGCACATTGAATGTGATACCGATACCTTCGAAGTTTCCCGCAAGTTCGGTTTCCGACTCAGTCAGTTCCACAGGAGGAAGATATACGGAATGGGGATCGAGCTTGGCCAAAGCGGCTACGACAGCCGCGTCTGTCATGCTCTCCATATCGATGGTATCGACATAGTTCTTCTGTACTTCCTGGAGAATGAGATTGAGCTTTCTCCATCTGTTATAATCGCCGTCGAATTCCTTATGGAATCCGGCCATCTTGACGGTAATCAAGGTAAGAAGCACTCCCAGGAGTACTCCCAAGAGCGCTATGATGATTGTTATGTTAATTCGTTTCATTCTTATTACAATATTCCCAAGCCGGGAATGAAAGTCTAATCGACCTGTTCGACTTCGATACCAGCTCTTTTCAGCAGGTCAATGCCATCAGTAAGACGATAGGCATCACGATACACCACCCTCTTGATTCCGGCCTGGATGATGAGCTTGGCACATTCCACGCAAGGAGATGCTGTGACATAAAGAGTGGCATCATTGCTGTTATTGCCAGACTTTGCCACCTTGGTTATTGCATTTGCCTCAGCATGAAGTACATACGGTTTAGTCACTCCATTCTCATCCTCGCAGATGTTCTCGAAGCCTGACGGAGTACCGTTGTATCCATCCGAAATTATCATTCTGTCCTTGACAAGAAGGGCGCCTACCTGACGGCGCTTGCAGTATGAGTTCTGTGCCCATACTCCTGCCATTGCAATGTAGCTGTGATCGAACTTATTCATATCAGTGTCTCTGGTATAGATATCTCTTAATACTCTTCTTAGGAGTTCTTTCGAAATCCTCCGACATCACTTCTATCTTCTTGAGTTTAGCATAGTTAGGAAGCTCCTTGTTCCATTCAGAAAGCTGGCTCTTGATATATTTGACAAACTCCGACTGCGGCATTCCGTCCTTTGCTCCCTGCTGGAAATCCGGATAGATAAGTGCTGTAAGACCTCCATCATCTTCGATGACAAGAGATTCTACTACATATGGCTGGCTGTTCAGAGTTGTCTCGATTTCCTCCGGATAGATATTCTGACCGCTCGGACCAAGAATCATACACTTAGTACGACCTTTGATGAAGAGGCATCCATCCTCATCGAGTATTCCCATATCTCCTGTGCGGAACCAGCCATCCTCAGTGAAGACTTCAGCTGTAGCCTTTTCATTCTTATAATAGCCAAGGAAAACATTGGCACCTTTGATCTGAATCTCTCCAGGCACTTCTGCAGGATTGGAAGAATCAATCCTGATCTCCATATTCGGAGCAGCCTTTCCACAAGAATAAAGTTTTTCTTCTTTCCAGTCATCATATGCAATGATAGGGGCGCACTCTGTCATACCATAACCAACAGTGAACGGGAATGCCATCTTCTTGAAGAATGCCTCCACCTCCTTATTGAAGGCAGCTCCGCCAATGATCACCTCATAGAACTCACCGCCGAAAGCATTGACAAGCTCAGTCTTGACCTTATTGAACAGCACCTGATTGAGTCCGGGTACCTTCATAAGGAACTTGATTCCTTCCTTCTCGAGGATCGGCTTTACCTTGGTCTTATATATCTTCTCGATCACCAGAGGTACTGCGATGACGACGCTTGGCTTTACGTCAGCAAGGGCCTGCATGATGATCTTAGGGCTTGGCAGACGAGAAAGGAAATGCACGTGGCATCCTACCGAAAGTTCATAAAGCACCTCGAACATAAGTCCATACATATGGGCACAAGGAAGCATAGATACCACCTTAGACTTATTATTGAGAGACGGAAGCACTTTGGCTGCAAACTCGATATTAGATAAAATTGCTCTATAAGGGATCATCACTCCTTTTGAGAAGCCAGATGTGCCTGAAGTATAATTGATTACAGCCAGCTCATCAGCAGAATCCTCATAATAATCCAGCATTTCCGGCTCGAAAGCTTCCGGATATTTCTTTCCGAAGAGTTCGTTCAGATGAACCTTTGCCTCATATATCTTAGGATCTGAAGCATACAGGATCTTGAAAGTATTCACCTGGATTATGGCATGGATATCAGGCATTTCAGATTCAGAGAGTCCTTCCCATATAACCTCGTCCACGAAGAGGATCTTTGCTTCGGAATGATTTACCAGGTGGTGGATGTTAGCCGATTTGAATTCGTGAAGGAGAGGAACCGGCACCGCACCATAAGTCATAGTGGCAAGGAAGGAAACAGCCCAGTTTGCCTGGTTCCTCGAACATATCGCCACCTTATCCCTTTTCTGAAGTCCACATTCCTCAAACATAATATGAAGCTTCTCCATTCTTCTTGCAACATCTCTGAAATGCAAGGTTTCACCCTGATAATTAGAGATAGCAGGACGCAGCCAGTTCTTCTTGAAAGCTGCTTCGAAAATCTTATTTACTGATGTGAATTCCATTATATTCTAAGTTAAAAACATTTTCTATTTAAGTGTTACCGTCCTTGAGACTCCATCATAGCAGTCAACGCTTACAGAGACTGCATCCACAATCCTCACCTCGCTGTCCGGACGAATCATCTGATCTCCCTTGAAGGAAGTCAATGCATTGCCTCCTCCGAAAGGATATATCAATGTCTGGATCGATGTCCTGACGACCCAGAATGTATTGCCTCCCACAATGATACGTTCAGGGAGGGCTTTGACAGTCTCCGGTGCTGCAATAGTCTTCCAGACAGAAGGTCTGCTGCCCTTGAGATTGTACATTTCAATCGTATTGTCTTTATGCAGGACCATGATGTTATATGCATTTGCACCGTTGAAGTCATAGACATCCGGTCCCAGAAGGATAGGTTTTCCCAGATCTACAGGGAAACCGTTCACGTAATGCCCCAGTCTGTCGATAAGGTAGATACTGCTGCCGGAGCCGAACAATATCTGAAGCTTTCCATTGGCATAATAATCCAATGTCTGAGCTGTTCCGCATAGTTTGCCCTTGAAAGGAACACCCCACAGTCCCTTGCCGTCTTCTTCCTGAAGACAGATGGCTCCATGGGAGTTCTGATAGAAAAGATTCATCTTTCCTGTTCCTGAATTCTTCACACGGAAAGGCCCCTGAGGAATTACCACGACAGTATCTCTTTCATGTCCCGGGGCTCTGGTCTTAAGAAGATCCAGTCTTGGCATCTGGAATTTCAGAACATTTCCCTTTTTATCTTTTGATGCAGTAAAGATCATGGGGCAGTAATCCGCATCTGCACAAAATGCCTCGACTGCTTTAAGAACAGGAGCCTTGAAGAAATCCTTGTTTCCCTCCGGATAGGCCGTCGGGGTGAAAAAGGCAGTCAGTACAGACGGATGGGCAAGAAGATCCTTCTGCCCGGCATCAGCCATATATTGCGCCAGAGTATATTCAAGAGCATAACCTTCCACATACTGTTTGACCGCATCAAGACTGCCGGAAATGATCCAACCGTTCATATAAGTGAAGCAGGATTCATCCTTCAGTTCGAACAGTTTACCAAAAACCGAAGAAATATATGAGGCATACGGCCACACGTGAATAGATGGCTGGGCGGTATCGAAAGATTTATTATCGGTACCGACAAAAACCAATGTATCCTGCCTTCCGATTTTGATGAGATTGACTGAAGCGAGACCTTTGCCGACAAGGAAATCAGCTTTCGCCACCTCCTTCACGTCCAGCCTCCGGACGAAATCCTCCGGACGGATACCAGTCTTCTCCGCAAGTTTCTTCTGCTTGTTTCTTACCAAGTGAAGCGCCTGCTTGGAATCCATATATGCCTGATAGGCAGAGATATACTTCTGAGCATCCTTCATCGGAAGGGTCACGGCCGATACGGCATATGAAGGAATCATCTGAGATATACCCGACGCTGTCGGCTGCAGATCAGAAAAAACGCTCATAAAATCCGAGGCATCCTTCTCATATACAGCGGAAATACCGGCATAAATTCCGGAGGCATCGAACTTGGCCAGAGAGACAGAAGTCCACTGAGCGAAATCCGCAACGAACGAATCATTACCTGCATACTTCTTTGTCAGCATAGCCGGCATCAGCATTCTTGCGTGAGAATTCGAAAACAGGATTACACCACCTCCTTCGACCGAAGAGGCCGCATCTGCAAAACCCTGGGCTTCCATGATCGAAATGCCTTTCTGAAGATGTCTTACAGCAGATTTAACCAGAAGATCGGACTCAGATGCGATTATAACGGAATGCTTCAATATGTCACGCTCGCTGCCGGCAGAAGAACAGTCCACAAACTCGACGGTCATCTTTCTGCCGCGCATGTATGACATCAATTCAGAAGCTTCGTGCGAAGGTTCAGCCGAAGATTTACCAGCATCAAAAAGATACAGCGCCTCTACATCACCGCTATAATGAAGAGACACGGCCAATCGCGACGAAGAAAAGTCCTTGAATTTTCCGGCAGCCATACTATCTGCAAGGGCCGCCGGAAATTCAAACCCGTTAAGAAGCCCTCTCATCCCGGCCTCAGCTCCATCAAAGCAACACACAGCCATGGCATCGGAAGGAACCGCAGGCAGAAGAAGATATCGCCCCTGATCAGGAACGGCATTCCCACCGCGCTCATCACCATTGTCCACACCCGAATAAAGTATGGCGACAGCAATGCCGACACCCAGAACCATCAGCGCAAGAACGGCCAGACAGATTATGAGAGACCTTCTGCTCATTACTTAACAGCGATAGCCTCGATTTCCACCTTTACTCCGAGAGGAAGCGCAGCAGCCTGATAGCATGCTCTCGCAGGCTTATCACCTGTGAAGTACTCCGCATATACCTCATTCACAGCCTTGAAATCAGCGATATCAGCAAGAAGTACTGTGGTCTTGACAACATTGTCATAAGTCATACCAGCTTCCTTGAGGATGGCTCCGATATTCTTCAGAGACTGATGAGCTGCAGCTACGATATCCTCCTGCACCTTACCGTCAGCAGGATTCACCGGAATCTGTCCTGAAATATAAAGAGTTCCATTCACTTCAATAGCCTGTGAATATGGGCCCACCGCCTTCGGTGCATCTGGAGTTGCAATTACCTTTTTCATTGTCAAAATCTTTTAGTTTAACATACAAAGATAATCATTTTTAGACAATTACCAAAGACCGGAAAAAAGGCTTCTACTCCTGCAGCCAAACACAAAAAGCTGGCGGCCTTACGGTCACCAGCTCTTGTAGCCCCGAGCAGAATCGAACTGCTATCTAAAGTTTAGGAAACTTCCATTCTATCCGTTGAACTACAGGGCCTTCATAAAAAGAAGGGCTGATTACTCAGCCTTCTTCTCGATGATCTGACGGCCTCTGTAGTAGCCGCACTCAGGACATACTCTGTGGTACATGATTGTAGCACCGCAGTTTGAACAAGTTGCGAGTGTAGGAACTACTGCAACGTCGTGTGTTCTTCTCTTGTCACGTCTCTGCTTAGAGACCCTGTGTTTTGGATGTGCCATTGTTCTATATTTATTTAATTATTTGTTTTTCTTTATATCAGCTCCCTCGCCAGGCTCGGGACGACAGTCTCTATTTCATCAGTTCTTTCAATGCAGCAAAAGGATTATTCACATCTCCTTCCACTTTGACCGGCTCCCCTCCCGCGAGATATCTCATCACCTCCGGATTACACTCCCCATCATCATGATGGCGCTGCATCGGAAGCGCAAGGCAGACATAGTCATAAACTATCTGGCTCAGATCCATCTCGGCATCACCTTCGGGAACAAAGACAATCTCACGTTCACCTTCCTGATGATCCTCCGAGGATTCCTCCTCGCCAAATTTGACACTGAGCAATACATCAGTGACGATCGGCATGCGCAGATCTTCCATACATCTGTCACAGGAAACCACCACCGAACCATCTATCTCACAATCCACTCCAAGGTATCGGCCTGATTTCTCTACCGCAACTGACACTTCAAGGTCAGCATCAAGGATTTCCGTATTATCAAAAGCTTCGAAGAACTCCTTGCCGGCGTGCCACGAAAAACGGTTTTCTCCGGCAGCCAATCCATTTAAAGGTATTATAAAATTATCGTTCATATCGACCCGTAAACAGATTTGAGCCCGCAAAGGTAGCAAAAACTTTTATTATTAGCAATTTATATCTGAACTTTTTCTCTTTCGGTCCAGTTCGCTAAGAAGTATTTTCCTGAGTCTCATTGACTTAGGAGTAACTTCTACAAGCTCATCCTCCTGAATATACTCCAGAGCTTCTTCCAGAGAGAATACGACTGGAGGCGGAAGCATCACTTTATCATCACTTCCGGAAGCTCGCATATTGGTGAGTTTCTTGGTCTTGCAGATATTGATGGTGAGATCGCGTTCACGGGTATGCTCACCCACGACCTGACCTTCATATATATCCACACCAGGCTCGATGAAGAAACGGCCTCTGTCCTGAAGCTTATCCATCGAGTAAGCAACTGATACTCCTGTCTCAAGAGACACAAGCGATCCGTTGGTACGGCGCTCGATATCACCCTTATAAGGCTCATAACCTTTGAGACGGTGAGCCACCACAGCCTCTCCCTGAGTCGCAGTAAGCAGATTACTTCTGAGTCCCATCAGACCGCGAGACGGAATATCGAACTCAAGATGCGTACGGTCTCCCCTGTTCTCCATCTGGATCAGAGCACCCTTTCTGCGGGTAACCATCTCTATGGCCCTTCCCACGAATTCCTCCGGAACATCAATGGTAAGCATCTCGACAGGCTCACAACGCTGACCTCCGATCACCTTGTCAAGGACCTTAGGCTGACCCACCTGAAGTTCGAAGCCCTCACGGCGCATTGTCTCGATAAGAACCGAAAGATGAAGGACACCACGGCCATATACCACGAAGGAATCAGCATTAGGACCCGGCTTCACGCGGAGAGCGAGGTTTTTCTCAAGTTCCTTATCCAAACGCTCCTTCAGATGTCTGGAAGTAACGAACTTACCCTCTTTGCCAAAGAATGGTGAATTATTGATGCAGAAAAGCATGCTCATTGTAGGCTCATCCACTTCAATAGGCGGAAGCGCCTCAGGATTTTCAAAGTCAGCCACTGTGTCTCCGATCTCGAAGCCTTCAAGTCCGACTACAGCGCAGATGTCACCGCAGTTCACTTCCTCTACCTTTGACTTTCCAAGTCCGTCGAAGATCATAAGCTCTTTGATCTTCTGCTTCTGCATTATATCATATCTCTTGCAGAGAGTGATATTCATTCCGGCCTTGAGCGTGCCACGAGTAACGCGTCCCACAGCAATTCGGCCCACATATGGAGAATATTCAAGTGAAGAAATCAGCATCTGCGGAGTTCCTTCCACCACTTCCGGCGCAGGGATAACCTCAAGGATCGTATCCAGCAGAGGTGTAATATCTTCTGTAGGCTGTCTCCAGTCGTAAGACATCCAGCCCTGCTTGGCGCTACCATAGATAGTACGGAAATCGAGCTGATCCTCAGTCGCTCCAAGAGAAAACATCAGATCAAACACTTCTTCCTGCACTTCATCAGGACGACAATTAAGCTTGTCCACCTTATTGATCACCAGAACCGGCTTCTTGCCCATCTCGATAGCCTTCTGAAGCACAAAGCGGGTCTGCGGCATACAGCCCTCGAAAGCATCCACGAGAAGGATTACTCCGTCTGCCATATTGAGAACTCGCTCCACCTCTCCACCGAAGTCACTATGGCCCGGAGTGTCGATGACATTGATCTTTACACCTTTATATAATACCGAGACATTCTTTGCGAGAATGGTGATACCTCTTTCTCTTTCAAGGTCGTTATTGTCAAGGATAAGCTCTCCCAGCTTCTCCTGTTCACGCGCCTGACGCGCCTGATAGATCATCCTGTCCACGATGGTAGTCTTACCATGGTCCACGTGTGCGATGATCGCGATATTTCTGATTTCCTGCATAATCTACTAATAATTAATCCTGTTGGCACTATATCGGAATCAGCATCCGACACAAGTACCCTCGACCGGAAGCCCGTTCGAAAAAGATTTGCAAAATTAGAGAATTTTATAAAAAAATTGAAACACTTTTTTTATTTTTGCGCCTTAAATTAATTATTAGAAATATGAAACAGGATATGATCGTCATTCTTGACCTTGGAAGTCACGAAAACACAGTGGTAGCCAGGGCAATCCGTGCACTGGGTGTTTACAGTGAAATTTACCCGCACGACATCACCGCGGCAGAGCTCAAGGCTCTTCCTAATGTAAAAGGTATCATCATCAACGGTGGCCCTAACAATGTGATCGACTCAGTTGCGATCGATGTCCTTCCAGAAATATACGAAGCCGGCTTTCCGGTAATGGCTGCAGGCCACGACAAGGCTCTCTGCGAGGTTAAGCTCGCTCAGTTCGAGAACGACGAAGAGGCTATCAAGGCTGCAGTGAAGGATTTTGTATTCGACACATGCAAGGCTGAGGCTAACTGGAATATGAAGAACTTCGTGGCAGACCAGGTAGAGCTTGTACGCAAGCAGGTTGGTGACCGCAAGGTACTCCTTGCCCTTTCAGGCGGAGTGGACAGCTCTGTAGTGGCAGCCCTCCTTCTCAAGGCAATCGGCGACAACCTCGTATGCGTCCACGTAAACCATGGCCTCATGCGTAAGGGTGAGTCAGAGAATGTAGTGGAAGTATTCCGCAACCAGCTCTGCGCAAACCTTATCTATGTAGATGCAACAGACCGTTTCCTCGGACTTCTTGAGGGAGTTGCAGACCCTGAGCAGAAGAGAAAGATTATCGGCGGCGAGTTCATCCGAGTATTTGAAGAGGAGGCACGCAAGCTCGACGGCATCGATTTCCTCGGACAGGGTACAATCTATCCTGACATCGTGGAAAGCGGCACCAAGACAGCCAAGTGCGTGAAGTCACACCACAACGTAGGCGGTCTCCCAGAAGACCTTCAGTTTGAGCTCGTAGAGCCTCTCAAGCAGCTCTTCAAGGACGAAGTACGCGCTTGTGGCGTAGAGCTCGGTCTCCCATATGAAATGGTTTATCGTCAGCCGTTCCCAGGACCAGGTCTCGGAGTACGTTGCCTTGGAGCTATCACACGTGACCGTCTCGAGGCACTTCGCGAGTCTGACGCCATCCTTCGCGATGAGTTCGCAAAGGCAGGCCTCGACAAGAAGGTATGGCAGTACTTCACAGTGGTTCCAGACTTCAAGTCAGTAGGAGTACGCAACAACGCACGTTCATACGATTGGCCTGTAATCATCCGTGCCGTGAACACCATCGACGCGATGACAGCTACAATCGAGCAGATCGAGTGGCCGATCCTTCAGAAGATCACTGACAGGATTCTCGCCGAGATTCCGACAGTAAACCGAGTTTGCTACGACCTCTCTCCGAAGCCAAACGCAACCATCGAGTGGGAGTAATCCTTATAACAAACAAAATGTCCGGACTGACAATCACCAGTCCGGACATTTTGTTTTATTAAGACGATACTATCTGACTCTGATCTTTCGGCCGATCTTAAGCGTCGTGGTTGGCTTGATTCCATTGAGTCTGCATATGGCATTGACCGTAGTGCCGTTGTTGATGGCGATGCGGCCGAGAGTATCGCCGGATTTGATAGTGTACCAGCGCATTGCCTCCCTTTCTGCATCTTCCTTCTTGTCATCTTCCTCGTTCTTCATCTCGTCTTCGAAGTCTTGCTCGTAATTGCTGTAGATATTGAAGTATTTCTTCTTCAGGACAAAAAGACGATGACGGAGGAGTCCCTTCTCGAAATCTATAAGCCATTGAGGGTCAAATGCAAAGCCATTATAGCGGGTCTCAAAATGGAGGTGAGGACCTGTCGAACGTCCTGTCGAGCCACCGAGACCGATCACGTCACCGGCATTGACCCAGTCACCTACCTCAACGGATCTTTTCGAAAGGTGGGCATAGAAGGTTTCAAGTCCGTTTTCATGACGGATGACCACGAGATTACCGAAGGCTCCGAGATATTTCGACATACGAACCTTGCCCGTAAATGCGGCATAGATCGGATCACCGGTCTTAAGGGGAAGATCCACTCCCTGATGACGACGGCCGCGACGGACGCCGAACTTACCTCTATAATATACCGAGCCCTGGAAAGGACAGTGATATTGGTCAAGACTGTCTACCAGCCAGATAGACCATTGAGAAGGCAGATTGGCCTGTTCTATACCATAAGGATTAGTAGTGGTCTCATCCCAATGCTCATCAAAGACTCCGGTCACCTGCTGAAATCCTGGAGTCTTGTAATAGCTCCATGTATTGTCGGCACGAAGGATGACCTTTATATATTCATTTGCCGTGTCAAGAGTATCAATGACATCCGAAGGAGACGTAATCAATGATTTGACCGGCTCCAGGGCTGGGCGCGGAATAATCAGATGAGTCGTGGTGGTATCGATCTTTACAGGACGTATTGCTTCCGCCGAAGCCGCCATAGTAAAGAACAACGCAATCGCAAAAATAAATTGTCTGCTGATATTCTTCATCCTACTTCGCTCCGAACTGTTCTGTAAGTATTTCTCTGACCTTGGCCACCTTCTCATCCAGAAGTTCCTGCGAAGTAGCTTCGCAGAGAAATCTGAGATAAGGTTCTGTATTTGAAGGTCTTATATTGAACCACCACTGAGGGAACTCCACACGGTAGCCGTCGAAGTCCATATAGGCTGTAGACTGCTCTGTACTCATGAAGTAATCACGGACCGCATTCATAGCTCCCAGCTTATCCTCAAGACGGAAATTGATCTCACCCGAGTTCTTATACTTCTCGATACGGGCAATGAGCTGGCTGAGCGATACCCCCTGAGCCTTCATCTTAGCCACCACATTGAGGATCAGAATAGCGGCGAGAAGTCCGCTGTCCGAATAGAAGAAATCACGGAAATAATAGTGTCCGGCAAGTTCGCCGCCATACACTCCATCGATCTCACGGAGCTTGAGGGCGGCATATGCGCGGCCGACTCTCCATGTGTTCATGACTCCGCCCATCGGTGCGAGATACTCCCCTACTGCCTTGGAACTTCTGATGTCCTGATGTATATAGCCTTTCTCTCCTCTTTCCTCAAGGAAATAATGTCCCAGCACTGCTATCATCAGATCCGGAGAAATGAAGCGGCTGTTCTCATCCACGAACATAACGCGGTCAGCATCACCATCGAAGATGACTCCGATATCAGCCTTTGTTTGAGCCACAAGCTTCTTAAGATCCTCCACATTCTTCTGCACCAAAGGATTAGGTTCGTGGTTAGGGAACCTTCCATCCATATTCTCGTAGATATATGCTGGCTGGTCTGCGAAGATATCACGTACAAAAAGCGAGGCCATTCCGTTGGAAACATCCATTGCGATCTTAAGCGAAGACCAATCCTCCTTGTACTTGAGAAGAAAAGCAAGATAGTCTGCCTTGATATCCATCGGGTGCACCTGGCCTTTTACGGCAGCCGGACGGGTCTCACGGCCACTCTCAATCCACTCCTTGATCTGGCCAAGGCCTGTATCGTAGCCCACAGGAAGGGCATTCTCTCTCGAAACCTTAAGACCGTTATATTCTGCAGGATTATGCGATGCGGTAATCTGCACCGAAGCCTTGAAACCATAGTTCGCCGTACCGAAGTACACCATCGGAGTAGTGCTGAGTCCGATATCATACACATCAGCTCCGGCATCTGTGAGTCCTTTGAGAAGGTACTCGTGTATCTCATCAGACGAGACTCTGGCATCTCTGCCGACCAACACCTTGTCTGCAGAAAGAAGCTCCGGAAGGAAGAAACCCACCTTGTAGGCGGTCTCCTTGTCGAAATCCACATTGTAGACTCCTCTTATGTCGTATGCGTGAAATGCTCCCATAATAATGTTCAGATATCTTGACAAGCCTGATTATCTCTTAGATTTATATCGGGTCTGGATTGTTCCCTTGGCAATAGCCTGAAGCTTGCGCGCAATCATCTTGCGACGGATCGGTGACACATTGTCCACAAAGAGATTGCCGTCAAGATGAGAGAGTTCATGCTGCACCATACGGCAGGCAAAGCGGTCGAATTCCTCAACGACCTTCTCGAACTTCTCATTGTAATACTCCACCTTGATCTTAGAAGGTCTGGTCACCTCTGCATAGATGCCGGGCACACTGAGACAGCCCTCAGAATACTCGCACACTTCCTCACTTTCCTCCAGAACCACAGGATTGATCATCACTCTGTAGAAATCGTGAAGGTACTCGTAAGTCTCTGAAAGGTCTCTTCCGTCTACAATGACGACATTGAGATTGACACCCACCTGAGGTGCGGCAAGTCCGCATCCGTCAGCTGCCTTCAGAGTCTCGTCCATATCGGCTATGAGCTTTGTCAAGCCTTCCTTATCCTGAAGATCCGCATCAGCATTTTCATTGCGAAGCTTCTCGGAGCCATATAAATAAATAGGTAAAATCATATCTTATCTTCTTTTCTTTCTGGTTACTTTCGATGACATTGAATCCGGCACAAGAAGAGGATCTACTGCAAATTTCGCACCTCCGGAGGATTTGTCCATATAGCTCTGCAGAATGATAGCCGCGCTTATCTTATCGACCGATTCCTTGTCACGACGGTCCTTAGCCTTCATTCCGCCATCGATCATTGCCCTGTGAGCCAGTACCGAGGTAAACCTTTCATCCTCCAGAGTCACCGGAACTTCAGGGAAAGCCTTGGAGAGCTGTTTAAGGAACACATCCACATCCTTTGCCGCCTCGGATGGGGCACCATCCATATTCACCGGATAGCCCACGACGAAACGCACTACATTCTCACTTTCAGCATATTTTTTAAGATATTCTATTATCTTTGCAGATTGTACCGTCTCCAGGGCAGATGCGAATATGCCGAGAGGGTCGCTTACAGCCACACCCACTCGTTTTCTTCCATAGTCTATACCGATTATCCTGTCCATTTGGGGGCAAAGTTAAGAAAAAATATGAGCAAAGAAAATAAAGACAAGAGACCCAGAAGATTCCGTCTCGCATTGTTCAACGACAAGACGCACGAATATCTTTTCAACATCCACTTCACAAAGACCGCTTTCTTTGTGGCTATAGTGACTATCTTCGTGGTCTTTACTACTGCCATTTATTCGCTGATAGCCTTCACTCCGCTGAGGACTTTCATCCCCGGATATCCTGACGCACATTCGAAGAGAGTCGCAATACAGAATGCAATGAGAATCGATTCCCTGGAGAGCGTGATATACCGCTGGGAACTCTACTCGGAGAATCTCAGACGAGTGGTGGAGGGAGAGGAACCACTGAAAATCGACAGTCTGATAAACGCAAACAGAGAAAGCTCGAGGATACAGGTCGATGCATCCGAGCTGGCGTTGAAAGACTCGCTTCTGAGACAGCAGGTCAAGGAAGAGGAACAATTCGACATTTCAGGACGCGACAAAAGAAACCTGCCGATAGAAGGCCTGCATTTCTTCACCCCGCTCAAAGGAGTGGTTTCACAGGGATATGACCCTGCCGTGCATCCATACATTGACATAACAGCCCCTGCCGGATCGGTAGTAAAAGCCATACTCGACGGAACGGTAATCAATGACAGCTGGAGCGAAGACGCAGGATATACCATTCAGATCCAGCACGATGGAGATATCATCTCGATATACAAGCACAACGAGAAACTCCTGAAGAAAACAGGAGAAAAGGTTACTGCCGGTTCACCGATAGCCCTTGTTGGCAATACCGGCAAGCTTAGCACAGGAGAACATCTTCATTTCGAACTCTGGTATAAGGGCGAGACCGTCGATCCTGCCAGATATATTAACTTCTAAGAGAAAGATATGGAAAAAAGGCATATCGCCATACTGGGCTCCACCGGATCAATAGGAAGACAGGCACTTGATGTCATAAGACAGCACCGTGACCTTTTCCAGGTGGAACTGCTCACAGCCAACAACAGCTCCGACCTGCTCATACAGCAGGCAATAGAATTCGACGCCAATGCCGTAGTCATCTGCAACGAAGACAGATACAAGGAAGTTTCCGACGCCCTCGCACCACATTATATAAAGGTGTTTGCAGGAATGCAGTCCGTATGCGACTTGGTGACAGGAGACAATATTGACATTGTATTGACTTCGATGGTGGGATTCAGCGGTCTTTCATCCACAGTCGCAGCAGTCAAGGCCGGCAAGACAATCGCATTGGCAAACAAGGAAACACTTGTTGCCGCCGGACAGATCGTAATGGATCTGGCGATGCAGCACAATGCGCATATCCTTCCAGTAGATTCTGAACATTCGGCGATCTTCCAGTGCCTCATGGGTTCCGCAGGAGCCGCTATCGAGAAGATACATCTTACGGCATCAGGAGGTCCGTTCCGTACCTGGGCCCGAGAGGACATAGCCAAAGCGACAAGAGCCCAGGCCCTGAACCATCCGAACTGGAGCATGGGAAGCAAGATTACCATCGACTCGGCAACAATGATGAACAAGGGACTTGAGATCATCGAGGCCCGCTGGCTGTTCGGCACTCCGGGTGAAAAGATACAGGTGGTGATCCATCCGGAATCCATCATACACTCGATGGTGGAATATGCAGACGGCTCTGTGATTGCCCAGATGGGACATCCTGACATGCGTGAGGCCATTCAGTTTGCCTTCAGCTACCCTTTCAGGCTTCCTCTGGACAACCGCAAGCTTAATTTCGCAGAATTGGGAAGTATGACATTCTTCGCCCCTGACCAGGAAAAGTTCCCGGCACTGGCTCTCGCATACGAAGCTTTGGAGAAAGGGGGAAATATGGCCTGCATAATGAACGCGGCCAATGAAGCGGCTGTCGCAGCATTCCTGAAAGAGCAGATTGGATTCTACGACATAACTGATGTTGTCCGGGAATGCATGAATGGTGCGGAATTTGTTAAGGCACCAGATCTGGAAACCATTTTCACCACAAACGAAACCGTTCTCGCCAGAGCTTCCGAGATAATCGGAAGAATTTCAGGCAGAAAATCCTTTTAAGACAAATGACTGCCATACTCATAAAGATTGCCCAGGTCATATTGGCATTAGGCATACTCATCGTAATTCACGAATTCGGACATTTCTTCTTTGCCAAGATATTCGGAATCAGAGTGGATAAATTCTTCCTTTTCTTTGATGCAGCAGACGTGAAGCTTTTCAGCACCAAATCGGGCTGGTTCGCGAAGATTTTCCCGAAAGCAAAGGATTGGGAGACAGAATACGGCATAGGATGGGTTCCGTTCGGCGGCTACTGCAAGATCGCAGGCATGATCGACGAGTCAATGGACACCGAGCATCTCAAGACAGAACCCAAGTCCTGGGAATTCCGCTCGAAACCGGCATGGCAACGCATCCTGGTAATGGCAGGAGGTGTTCTCTTCAATTTCATATTCGCCTGTCTCGTGTATTCGGCGATATTGAATATCTGGGGTGAAAGCTATCTGCCGAACGAAGGCAACAAGATCTATGCTGGCGCACTAGCTCAGGAAATGGGTTTCCGCACAGGTGACGAAATCCTCAGATTTGATGACTATGTACCGGAAAACTTCAGCATGCTTCAGGCTGACCTGGCCCGCAGGACACCTGACAAGGCTGTAGTGCTGCGAGACAATGATACTATTAATATATATATAGATCATAATATGATCGGCCAGGTCCTCAATACACCCGGTATGTTCGATCTGGCGTTTCCATTCAAGGTAAACAACATAGCAGAAGGTAATCCGAATGCCGGTCTGGACATCAGAAAAGGTGATCAGGTAATAAATGTAGCCGGACAGGATGTGAATTTTGTACAGGACGCCTGGCCGATACTTGAGAATCATGCAGGAGGCATAGTGCCTGTGTCATTTCTTCGCGAATCCGACACAGTCACCTTCAATATGGCTGTCGACTCTACCGGAAAACTGGGAGTTCTATTGATGCAGCCGGAGATCAAAAGCTATGAATACGGTTTCTTCTCATCCATACCTGCCGGATTCAAAAAGACACTCAGCACTATCGGAGGATATATCCAGGACCTGAAGCTTGTGGCTACACCAAGCACTGAAGCATACAAGTCTGTAGGAAGTTTCATTGCCATCGGACAGATCTTTCCTCCTGTCTGGGATTGGTACAGTTTCCTGAGCCTGCTCGCTATGTTCTCCATAATGCTCGGAGTGATGAATCTCCTGCCGATTCCGGCCATCGACGGAGGACACATCGTATTTACCCTTTATGAAATCATCACAGGCCGCAAGCCAAGCGACAGATTCCTTTATGTCATGCAGCTGATAGGAATGATTCTGGTATTCGGACTTATGATTCTGGCCTTTGGCAACGACATTGCAAGATTATTAAGATAAACAAACAATACACATTATGAAAAGATACCTGACCTATCTGGTAGCGGCTGTGACAGCAGTCCTCGCCATTGCTTCCTGCAGCGAAGAAAAGCGCAAGAAAGCCCTTCTCCCTAACATCAGCGGCAAGGCCGGCGAAGTAATTGTCGTAATCGATAAAGGACTATGGGAAGGCAGCGTGGGAACCGTACTGCGCGACACTCTCACAGCTGACTGTCCGTACCTTCCTCAACGCGAACCTCTCTACAATCTCGTGGATGTAGCTCCAAGTGGTTTCGGCAATATGTTCCAGATCCACAGAAACATCATAATCGTCAATGTCAGCAGCTCTGTAACCGAACCGGGCGTTGTGATCAAGCAGAATCTATGGGCAGCTCCTCAGTGCGTTATATATATCAACGCAGCCAATGCAGAATCAGCCGTATCTCTGATCAAGGAGAACGGCAGCAAGATCATCACTACATTGGAACAGGCGGAACGCGACCGCGTCATTGCCAACTCAAAGAAATTCGAGGAGAGAGCTCTTGCCCCTGTTGTTACGGAAGTTATCGGAGGATCACCTCATTTCCCTTCAGGATACAAGCTCAAGAAGAAGACTTCTGACTTCGTATGGATCACATATGCCCCTGAGGGAACCCAGCAGAGCGTCTTTGCTTTCAAGTACCCTGTGGCAGCAGGCGAAAACATGATGTCCAAGGAGAATCTTATCGCCAATATCAACGAAATGCTGAAGAACAATGTACCGGGAATGTTCGAAAACACATATATGACAATCGCATCCGGCATCACTCCTTCAGTCAAGTACATGAATTACAAGGGACATGCCTTTGCAGAGATCAGAGGACTCTGGGATGTACATAATGATTATATGGGCGGACCGTTCGTAGCGCACGCATTCTACAGCCAGGATGGAAAAGATATGATTGTTCTTCTTGCATTCGTATATGCTCCAAAATACGATAAAAGGCAGTATCTCAGACAGGTAGAATCAATTCTCTACTCGTTTGAATGGACAAAAACTGAAAATGATGCAACAAAAGAATAAAATAATTTTGCATATTATAAAATAATTCTTACCTTTGCACTCCCATTTGTAAAAAAGTGGTCAGTTTGGTCGGTTCGTCTATCGGTTAGGACTCAAGATTTTCATTCTTGCAAGAGGGGTTCGATTCCCCTACCGACTACTAGAAATATAAAAAATAAAAACAATGGCAA
>JBGVCR010000052.1:0-27556 GCA_045118995.1 Candidatus Cryptobacteroides sp. | reverse complement strand
TACAATTTCTCAAACGTTAGGCTTTGTGTTATTTGAGAAAGTACCTATAAATCAATTGTTTAACAAAAATCAAAATTCCGTTTCTACTGACGAATATCCTAACTTATTCAGTATTAGTTAGTTTAAACGGGACAGTAGTGACGATTGATATGAGAAAAATAAAATTTCTAACCATCATCACCTGGCTGACTGCATCATTTACAGTTATCCCGGCCAACGCTCAGATTCCTTCACAGCTGGAAGATTTCCAGATCAAGGACGTCCGGCTCACTGAAAGCGCATTCAAGAAGGCACAGGATATGGACATCAGATATCTCCTTTCATTGGATCCGGACAGACTTCTGGCTCCTTATATGAAGGAGGCCGGACTGACGCCAAAGGCTGAGAATTATACCAATTGGGAGAATACCGGACTGGACGGTCACGTGGGTGGACACTATCTTTCCGCTCTTTCCTATATGTATGCATCGACCGGTAATAAGGAAATCAAGGAGAGGCTGGATTACTATATCTCGGAACTGAAACGATGCGTGGACTCTGACGGTTATCTCAGCGGCGTACCACACGGAAGGCAGATATGGAAGGAGATTTCCGAAGGCAATATCAGAGCTGCATCATTCGGGCTGAATGACAGGTGGGTACCATTATATAATATACATAAGATATATGCGGGACTCCGTGACGCCTATCTGATTACCGGCAGCAAGGATGCCTTGAAGCTGTTCCTCGGTCTGACCGAGTGGATGTACCAGCTCACAGAGGGACTGAGTGAAGAACAGCTCCAGGATATGCTGAGGAGTGAGCAAGGAGGTCTGAATGAAGTATTTGCGGATGCAGCGGCATTGAGTGGCGACCCAAGATATCTTGATCTGGCAAAGAGATTTTCCCACAGATACCTCCTCGGCTTCCTTCTGGAAAAAGAGGACAGGCTCACAGGAATGCACGCCAACACCCAGATTCCTAAGGTAATCGGATATAAGAGGATTGCAGATATCGAAGGTCTGCAGGACTGGAATGAAGCAGCAAAATTCTTCTGGGAGACTGTGGTCGAAAAGAGAAGCATCAGCATCGGAGGAAACAGCGTCTACGAGCATTTCCATCCGGCAGAAGATTTCTCATCCATGCTCACAAGCGAACAAGGCCCGGAGACATGCAACACATACAACATGCTGAGGCTCAGCAAGATGCTCTATACCACAAGCGCTGACTCGAAGTATATGGACTATTACGAAAGGGCTCTTTACAATCATATCCTTTCGACCATAAATCCTGTCCAGGGAGGATTCGTCTATTTCACTCCTATGCGTTCAGGCCACTACAGGGTCTATTCACAGCCTCAGACAAGTTTCTGGTGCTGCGTAGGCTCAGGTATCGAGAATCACGCCCGCTACGGTGAGATGATCTATTCTCACAAAGGAGACAAAGAGCTGATTGTGAATCTGTTCATCCCGTCTGTCCTGCGATGGGGCAAGACCGTCATCGAGCAGAAGAATAGCTTCCCTGCAGAGGAAGGAACTACACTCATCATTAGCCCGAAGAAAAACACAGAATTCACCGTCAGCATACGTATTCCGGAATGGACCGAAGCCGACAATATGAATCCGAAGGTCAATGGCATGGCTGTCGAATATGTGATCGAGAACAATCTCCTGAAGATAGACAGGAAATGGTCCGAAGGTGACAGACTGACCGTAGATCTGCCGATGTCCCTCAGGGCTGTCCAGCTTCCGGATATGTCTGAGAACTATTCGTTTATGTACGGTCCGATGGTACTGGCAGCCTCACTTGGCAAGGAGGATCAGCTGGGTATGTATGCAGACGACAGCAGAGGAGGACATATCGCAGCCGGAAAGAAACTGCCTCTGAATGAAATGCCTCTGATAGTGGGAGAGAAGGAGGACATGCTTTCGCTCATAAGCAAAGTGGAAGGCAAGCCGCTCACATTCAGAATGACAGGACTTGCACCGATGAAATACAAGGAACTGACCCTAGTTCCGTTCTCGTCACTGCACGAATGCCGCTACATGGTATATTGGCCGCTTGTTTCCGAGAATGAATGGAAGGCAAGACTCGCGAAGCAGGAGATGGATGAGAAGGCCAGGATAGCTCTGGAAATGTTGACCGCGGACAAGGTGATATGCGGAGAGCAGCAGCCGGAAAGCGATCATTTCGCCGCTGTGACATATTCGGCCAATGGCGACCATGACGGCCGTCACTGGAGAAAGACAGGCCCGGACGGTTGGTTCAGCTATACGATGAATCCTAAAGGCAATACAATCCAGCATATCAGGATTACATGCAGAGGATCTGAAGGCAATGAAGCAATGATCCTGGTAAACGGAATCGAGGCCGGAAGTTTCAAGACAATGGTGCCTGGCAACGAAGAGATGCATCTTGTTGCTGTTCCGGATGAACTTCAGAATGCGGATCTTATGACAGTGACGGTCAAAGGTATGAATGGTCAGTCTTCTCCTATGATTTACGAAGTGAGATTGTCTTTATAACAGATAATAAAATTGAAGAGCGAGTAGGTAAGTTTGGCGGGCGTGGCCACCCTCGGCCGCGTTAGAGGGAGGGGCCCGCCGCGCAGCGGTGGGAGGGACGAAGTCGGAACTTGTTCCGACGAAGCCACGCCAGACTTACCTGCTCAGCGGTCAATTTTATTATCGACTGCAAGGAGATTCCGTTCCCATAAGATAGGATTCCTGATAACCGCCAAAATCGATTACAAACTTCTCGAAAACGATACCCGGATCGAGAGGTTCTACGACCAGTTCATACACATCAGACTCATTTTCCGGCAGCTTCAGATCAATTTTCTCTATTGCAACCCTTCTGGCGACCGTAGGATAATAGATTGAATAGATGTTCTCCGGCTTTTCATTCAGATCATCATTGAAGCAACGCTCCACAGTTTCACCACCTTTGAATCCGACACGATAGCTGTGTCCGTTCTCATCGTGAAACGCCAGAGTCGATTTGGTAGCCACATACACCCTTACATTCTTCACATCCGAAGGAAGGACCATCTTGTAGGTCAGTGCCGCACCATCCACAGGCACGGTATAAGGCATCAGCGCCACGCCTCCCAGCGTCCTGCCCATGTCCGGAATCAGTGTCCAGCGACCTTCAGCAGAATCCGATTTAGAAAAGACATGAGGTGCCTCGATTGAAACGTACCCATTACTTGGGGAGAAGACAAACTCATCAGCAAAATCCTCGGAATCAATGCGATACACTTCAGGGATGGTATCCTCAGGGAAAGTATCGTTCCAGATTGTATAACCGATATGCTTCTGGATCATCATATTCTTCCACTTGCCCCCTGCCATCA
Source organism: Candidatus Cryptobacteroides sp. (assembly GCA_045118995.1). Taxonomy (GTDB): domain Bacteria; phylum Bacteroidota; class Bacteroidia; order Bacteroidales; family UBA932; genus Cryptobacteroides. The sequence continues at coordinate 24,222 of JBGVCR010000052.1, read as the reverse complement.
CATTATTGTATTGATCTGTAAGGAACTTGTCACGTGCAAAGCATGCCTCTACCTTGTCGGCCCATTGATTCGCAGCAGGGTCGCCGCAGGCATAAAGATGATGGTTCATTGCCTGCGCATAGTACATTTCGTAAAGATTGGCCATCGCCTGCACAGGGAAAAGGATGAGCTGGAAATACGCATCCTTGACATTGTCAGGAAGAGTCAGATATTGTCTCAAAGCCTCTGTCTCCAGCTTAAGATATTCGTGGGAAACCTGCTTCCATTCGCCTGTATGGAGATTATATGTATGACGGTCGAGCATTTCCGGTGTAATGCGGCCATTGTATTTGCTGTAGAGATTTAAGATTCTGGCAGCCTCAGCGGCATGGTCCGGGCCGAACTGCTGACGGCAGAAATCCAAGGTGTGGTCCTTGAGGTTGGATATATTGAAACTCTCCGGATCCCAGGCCATATCCAGGAAAAGAGTGATAGGATATTCCATCGGCTTGAGGTCGCCGACATTAAGCACCCAAAGGCGGTCGACTCCGTATGAATATGTCAGCTGCATCTGCTCCCATATATTCTGCACAGGAGTGATATTGAGCCACTTGGAGTTACGCGGGGCACCGACATAATCCACATGGTAATACATTCCCCAGCCTCCGGCTCTCTCCCGCTCGGCTGCATTCGGAAGACGGCGTACATCTCCCCAATTGTCGTCGGACAGAAGGATTGTGACATCATCCGGGACACGAAGACCTTTCTCATAGAGGGTCTGGACCTCCTTGTAAAGTGCCCATACCTGCGGACGCTCTGAAGCCGGACGTCCTGTAGCTTTCTTTATGATCCTACGCTGATTGTCAAAGATCTTCTGCATCATACGGATCATATAATCATAGTCAGGAACAAACTTGTCATCCTGTCCTTCCTTTCCTCCCATTGCAGTATCTCCGTCACCTCTCATTCCGATAGTGATAAGATCCTCTGTATCAGCGGCTCTTTCGATTCCCTCGCGGAAGAACTTATCGATTACCTTCTGATTGGATGCATAATCCCATACACCATATTCACTCCTTCTGCGTGCCCATTCCTGATGGTTTCTGGCCATTGGCTCATGATGTGATGTTCCGACGATGATTCCCATTTCATCAGCTGTCCTGCTGTTCAGAGGATCATCCTCATAGAAGGCCCAGCTCCACATTGCCGGCCATATGAAATTTGCTCTGAGACGAAGGAGAAGCTCGAATACACGCTCATAGAAACGATGATCGCCATAATCTGTTCCGTATGTATGCTTTACCCAACCGGTCAGACAAGGGGCCTCATCATTAAGGAAAATACCCCTGTATCGGACTGCAGGTTCACCTGCTGTGTATGTTCCTCGGGCAATTGTCATATCCTTATGCCGGGCCACAGGTACGTCAGCCCAGTCGTACCAAGGCGACACTCCGATCTGTTCGGAAAGTTCATAAATTCCATAAACGGTTCCTCTGCGGTCGCTTCCGGCAATCACCAACGCCTCGCAGACCCCGTCCATAGGATTGCTCACAAATGTCATAAGATACTTCTCATTACATCCTTGCAAAGTAGTCACATCCAGCACTCCTTTAGAAACAAGGCTTTGGATGAGTTCTGATTCCAACGATCCAACTATTATTGCACGGTCGGAAACCACAGACTCGCACAGCTGAGGCTTCACACCGGAAACCATCATGAAATCATTCTGCAGATCCTTGACAGCGTGCATGACAGCCCTATTGTCAGAGAAAGAAACGATTATCGGGGCAGGCTGTCCGTTTTCTATAAGAACGAAACCTTCAGAATGGCAGTCAGGTTTAGTAATACCAGGATGATCTATCGCAAAAACATTAATCGAAAATGCCCAAAACAGCAGAATTGTCAGAATCTTTTTCATATTGACTGATTATTTGCACAAATTTAAAAAACTTAGACAGTATAATTAAAGGAGGAATTTCAATTTCCTCCCAATAAATATTAAATTTGACACAATTTTAACGATCCCACAATGAAACGCATCGCATCACTCCTGATGGCCGCTCTTTTTTTCGCGGCTTCAATCAGCGCGGCAGTCTGGAAAAGCCCGCTTTCCTTTGATTCATATCAGTGGAATTTCGGAAGCATCAATCCATCAGAAGGCACGGTCTGCCATACTTTCACATTCACCAATACGTCAAAAGAAGCAGTTGCCATCTTCGGTGACATTCCAAGCTGCGAATGCATCAGGGCATTCTACGACAATGACGCAGTAGAGCCTGGCGAAAGCGCTGACGTGATGATAGCCTATTCTCCGAGAAAAGACAGAGGCAAAAGTTACAGAAGAGTGGAACTGACTGACAGAGACGGCAATACATTGGCTTCACTTTCCATTGAAGCAGATGTTGCTGAGCCTTCTGCTGTGGCAAACGATGAATATCCTTACCTCGACACTTCCCTCTCCTACGCCGAGCGTACAGAGAATCTGATCTCACTGCTGACTCCAGAAGAAAAGGTAGGCCTGATGATGAACAAGTCCGTTTCAGTCGACAGACTCGGCATTCCATCATACAACTGGTGGAGCGAAGCCTGCCATGGTATACGTCAAAGCGATTATACCGTATATCCTCAGCCTATCGGAATGGCGGCCGCATTCAACGCAGAAATGGTCTATGATGTATTCTCGACAGTTTCAGACGAGGCCCGCGCCAACTGGAACAGTTCCGACCACAATGTCTTCAATGTGCCGATGGGAGTGATCTATTACCCTGGTAATCCGGAGCTTACATTCTGGTGTCCGAATGTGAACATCTTCCGTGACCCACGCTGGGGACGTGGTCAGGAGACTTGCGGAGAAGACCCTTACCTCAACGCCGTATTGGGAGTTCAGACAGTATTGGGAATGCAGGGAAATGACGACCGTTATTTCAAGACCCACGCATGCGCAAAGCATTATGCCGTACACAGCGGCCCGGAGCCTCTTCGCCATACTTACGACGCCTCTGTTTCAATGCGTGACCTCTGGGAGACTTATCTACCGGCTTTCAAAGCTCTGGTCAAGAAAGGCAATGTCCGCGAAGTGATGTGCGCTTATAACCGTTACGAAGGCATTCCTTGCTGCACAAGTGACCGTCTTCTGGTGGATATCCTCCGCCGCAAATGGGACTATGACGGAATCGTGCTTACCGACTGTGATGCCATCAATAATTTCTACAACAAAGGCCAGCATGAGACTCACCCGGACCCTCTAAGTGCTTCCGTTGATGCAGTGCTGAACGGTACTGACCTCGAGTGCGGTAAGGTATTCATGGTTCTGACTGAGGCCCTTGACAAGGGTATGATCGATGAAGCTGTTCTGGACGGACACCTTCGCAAGACATTATACGGTCGCTTCGAACTGGGTATGTTCGATCCGGCTGAAATGCTCCCTTGGGCGGATCTGGGAGAGGAAGTGATCAGCAGTGAATCGAATCACAGGCTTGCAGTGCAAGCAGCCCGCGAATCAATGGTACTGCTTCATAACAACGGTATCCTGCCACTTGCGAAGAATCTGAAGAAGATCGCAGTAGTAGGTCCTAACGCCGATGACGCAGCACTTCTTAACGGCAACTACGGCGGAACACCTACCAAGGAGCATACACATACCCTTCTCGAAGGAATCCGCGCAGCAGTTCCGGGAACAGAAATCTACTACAGCAAAGCCTGTGAGCTGGATGACGACTATGAAACTATCCCTCATCTTCACGAATTCAACGATGGAAAGGGAGTATTCGTAGAGTTCTTCAACAATAAGGAACTCAGCGGAGAGCCGGACAAGACCGGTTACTACAACACCCTTAATTTCTCCACATTCGGCGCATGGGGATTTGCAGAAGGCATCAGCACTGACAACGTATCAGTAAGAGTAACAGGACAATACAAAGCGACATACACAGGCGAAATGAAGTACAGCATCGCCAGTGACAACGGATATATCCTCAAGGTGAACGGAGAAATCATCGACGATGGTGCGTCAAGCGGCATGCGTCGGGGATTCGGATTCAGAAGACAGGTGGAATACAAGTCCTTCCCAGTTGAATTCGGAAAGACATACGATATACAGATCGAATACAGAAGAGGAAATGGCAATTTCGCAATGTTCCGCGCTGACATCTGCGAAAGAAGGCTCATCGAGTTCGACTCACTCGCATCAGAAGTAGCAGATGCTGACGCGATCATCATCATCGGAGGTATATCGGCTCAAATGGAGGGCGAAGGAGGTGACAAGGCTACAATCGAGCTTCCTTCCGTTCAACAGAGACTTCTGCGTGCAATGCACAAGACCGGAAAGCCAGTGGTATTCGTAAACTGCTCGGGTTCCGCAATCGCATTTGGCTGTCTCGAGGGAGAATACGATGCCCTCCTTCAGGCCTGGTATCCCGGACAGGGTGGTTCCGAAGCTCTCGCAGATGTGATATTCGGAGACTATAATCCAGGAGGAAAGCTCCCTGTGACATTCTATGCTTCAAATGATGATCTTCCAGACTTCCTTGACTACAGCATGGAGAACCGCACATACCGTTATTTCCGCGGCACACCTCAGTACGCATTCGGATACGGACTTTCATACACCGATTTCGAAGTGGGCAAAGCTAAGATTTCAAGTAAATCAATGAAAACTGATGGTTCAGTAAAGCTTACAGTACCTGTAACCAATATCGGCGACCGCGAAGGAACTGAGACAATCCAGATTTATGTCAAGGCTCTCGACTACGCTGAAGCTCCTGTCAAATCCCTCAGAGGATTCCAGAAAGTCCATCTCCAGCCTGGCCAAACAGCAAAAGCAGAGATCGTTCTCGACGGCGAAGCCTTCGAATACTACGACCCTTCTATCGACGAGCTCTCCACAAGACCGGGAAGATACCAGATCCTCTATGGAACATCATCACTTGAAAAAGACTTGAAATCAATTAATTTTATCGTTAAATAAATAGCTATGCAACAAGACTACAAAGCGCCTGAGATAGAAATCATCGGGCTTGAAACGGAACAATACATTATGAGCGGAAGCAATGTGCCTGGATTTGGTCCAGGAACTGACTTAGATGATTTCTTAGAATAAAGTATTATGAAAAGACTATTTTATTACACTATCTATACAGCTGCTATTATTATATCGACTCTCTTCAGCAGCTGCGTTAAAGAAGCACAGGTACCGGAATCCAATGAGGATGAAACTGTTACACTTAGAATAACAGCTAACCTTCCGGATGACCCGATGACCCGCCTCAATTACTACGAAAGCGGTAAAGCTCTGAAAGCTTACTGGAGCAAAGATGACCAGATAGTCGCCAATGGATCACCGGGTTCCACCGAATACTGCTACAGATTTGACCTTGTAGAAGGCGAGAATACTTCGACAGGTGTGTTTGAATGTACAGCAAGTACTACAGGCAGCTATCCACATTATCTGAAGACAAACGCCTGGACTATTTATTTTCCTGGCTCAAGGATTTTAAGCGAGAATGACTACCTGAATTTCTCATACACCGGACAGATTCAGAAAGGGAACAATAACCTGGAACATCTTAAGGATTACCATTCGATAAGACTGCAATGCACTGACGGAAGCGAAGAATCCGCTACTGTCTTCCAAGATGCATTCATAGATTTCTCGGGAGATGGATACGAAGAGTCATCTTGTATGAAATTCCAGCTGAGCGGGCTTCCTTCTGTAACTCCTATAGAAGTATCATTGAAATACAGTGCACCATCAGGCTCAAGTTCGCAATGCTTCCATACATACAACTTCCTGAATCGTTACTGGAGCGGCAATGCTTATCCAAACCCATCTGTTTCAGACAGACTATCTATCAGGCTTGACGAATTTACACCTTGTACTGAAGCTACAGTATATATGATGATGTCAAATTATCCTGTAGAGCTGAAGGCAGGTGGCATACTAACCATAGATATAAGATGCGAGGAAGGAAGACTTTTCAGCTGCAATAAAACTCTTAAATCGGATGTGACTCTCGAAGGAGGCCTTCTCCACAGAATCAGCGGTTCGGAATGGACGGAAATCGAGGTAGAGAACATTGATGGATTTGATGATCCGGATAACGGCATTGTCGTCCTTCAGGAGGCGACCAAAGGCACCGGAACCGATATCATCATTATGGGTGACGGATTTTCGAAGACACATTTCGGAAAAGGCGGTAACTATGAGCAGATAATGCAACAGGCTTATGAAGACCTGTTCAGTGTGGAGCCTTATGCATCATTGCAGGATTATTTCAACGTTTATTACATAAACGCCGTATCGGAAGAAGACCACGATGCCACTCCACTGATGAACGGAGCCATCCAGGGTGACGCCAAGACAGTATTCTCTACACAATTCACTCAGAACAGCACCCATATCAGCGGTGACGAGGACGCCGTATCTACATATGCTCAGCAAGCTATCCGAAAGAAGGGAGGAAAAGGCGGCACCGAATGTACAGATGAATCTGAAATTATCTCCCGCGCCAATTCTTCACTTATCGTAGTGATGGTGAATGTTGCGTGCCACGCCGGAACCTGCACTATATACTACAACTCAATAACAGACTATTGCAAGGCTAAATCTATCGCATTCTGCTCGCTTTCTACCAATAATAATAACCGCAGGCTGACACTTATCCACGAAGCAGGAGGCCACGGATTCGGAAAACTGGGTGATGAATATGGAGGATCGTTCATAAATGGCTTCTCTTCAGCATATTGGGACAATCTCATCACACTTCACGGCTATGGAATGGAGAGAAACATCAACGAACACTGGACAGCTGAGGAAAAGGCGAACGACTGGGACATCGACTTTAGAGATACATACACAGATGAGAGCAATGTATATTGGACAGAACTTTTTGATCAGGATTTCGGATATGTGGAATCCGAAGGACTCGGCATATACAGAGGAGCATACACCTATGACAATCTCTACTGTCGCTCTACATATAACAGCCTGATGCGAGACCAGTTCAGTGAAAACGGAAACTTTTTCAATGCGATTTCAAGATGGGCGATCTGGTATAGACTTATGAAACTGACAGGCTGCACATCCGCGACTGACTTCAAGTCCTCACTGAACGAATTCATAGCATTCGACAATACGCTTACAATCGACAGGAGCAGTACTCCTATGACCCGCACCAGCGAAAGTGAAGGTCTGCTTCCACTTGCACCACCTGTTCTGATCGAGGTTAAATATTAAAGACTGAGGCTGGGAAATTTCCCGGCCTCATTTATTTCAGTGTCTTGTAAGACAATATGTGAGCAGAAACTGCTATCGCGATTACGATAAATAGTGTCCTCAATGCCCAATGCTCTGCTACCCACACAGCACAATACAGCAATGTCACCCATACCAGAGACACGGATATGACCTTGACCCGGAGCGGTATTGCTTTATGTTCCAGAAAATTGCGGATATATGGTCCAAGTCGGGGATGGTTCATCAGCCAATTGTAGAGACCTTTATTGGACTTAAGGAACAGTGTAGCTGCAAGCAGCAGAAAAGGAGTCGTAGGCAATACGGGAAGAAAGGCCCCGAGAATCCCGAGGCCAAGTGATACCAATCCTATTATTGTCAGAAATATTCTCATTAGTAATCGATTATAGACTGCTGCCGCCGATAAAGCTTCTCAGCAATGAAGTCGATGGCACGTCTTTGTCTGAAACAGGGGTGAAATAGCTGAGGAATTTCTTCAGTCTGTGGACCTCGCTGTATTCAGGGCAGTTCTTCGGCACTGTCATCAGGATCTTCTCGGCATGGGCACGCACGACAGCGAACTCCACAAGGTATGCCGAATTGAAAAGGACATCAGCATTTTCCTGATATGGGTATATCCACTGAACTTCCGAACGACGCACATTAGGCCAGTGCATTATCGACTCGCGGGCAGTAAATGCTCCCTTATTGAAATCTCGGACAATGCGTCTGAGGAGACGATTGTCACTTGTAGGGATGCAGTTATGGTCATCGAGAGAGATGCTGGTGATGGTATTGATGAAAATCCTGTATTTGGAAGCATCATCCACCTGATCGGTCAATCGTGGGTTGAGAGCGTGGATTCCTTCTATGATGAGGATAGATCCGGGTTCAAGTTTCAGCTTCTTTCCATTGAATTCCCTGAGCCCCGTAACAAAATTATATTCAGGCACATCCACTGTTTCTCCAGCGAGAAGTTTAAGAACATCACTCTGCAGATAACGATGATCGACAGTCTCGAAATTGTCGAAATCAAATTCTCCGTTCGGTAGTCTCGGGGTATCCAGACGGTTTACGAAATAGTCATCTGTAGAGAATGAAATCGGGCGGATTCCGCAGGCCTTGAGCTGTATGCTAAGACGTTTGCAGAAAGTGGATTTACCACTGGAGCTCGGACCTGTAATCAATACCAGACGCACAGGGTTTTCCGGATTGTTCACCCTGCGTTCGATCTCTTCAGCTATCTGGACAATCTTCTTTTCCTGCAGAGCCTCTGCGATCTTGATAAGATCGCTTGCCTCCCCTCTCTGGCAGGCAAGATTCACATCACCGACATTTTCCAGGCCCATTATCCTGTTCCACTTCTGATTCTCAGCGAATACGTCAAAGGTCTTAGGCTGCTCAACGAACGGAGCAAGTTCCTGAGGCTTATGCCTGTTCGGAACCCTCAGAAGCATGCCTCCACGGTACATATCAAGACTCCACACCTTCAAAGGGCCGGTACTTGAAAGAAGAGCCTCATAATAATAGTCAGGCGTATTTTCAAGTGTATAATAATTGACATATACATCACCAGAAGTCTCCAGAAGCTTCACCTTATCGTCATATCCGAGCTTTCTGAAGATCTCTATTGCCTCTTCCAGCAGAACTTCATGCCTGCGGAAAGGGATGTCAGCCTCGACAAGAGCAGTCATACGCTCCTTGATGAGAGTCAGATCATCGGCACTCATTTCCGTACCGTCTCCCTTGTCGATCGAGCAGAAATATCCCTTTGAAATAGGCCTTCTCAGAATCACACGGCAATCTGGAAATATATCCCTTGCCGCCTTGCAGAGAAGGAAGCATAATGAATTGCAATATACGCTTCTTCCCAGATACGATGTATAATCAAGGAATTCGACCTGTCTGCTGTTGAAGGCTCTGTACTTCAGTCCCTGACTGACATTGTTCACCTTTGCGCACAAAATCGGATAAGGTTTATCGAATTCAAATGCAGGAAGCATATCCATAAGGGTGGTACCCTCCGGAAAAATCGCACTGGTCTGTGTATTGACACAAAAAATCTTCACCATCGGAAATAAAATTTGGATGGTGAAGATACGAATATTTTTTATAATCCTATGCTATTCCTTTACCTTGATGTCAAGTTTGACAGGCTTGATCATGTTTTCCGGAGAAAGTATGGTATCCAGATCCTCCTTTGAAAGGATGTCGTGCTCAAGTACAAGGTCATAAATGCTCTTTCCTGTAGCCATTGCCTCCTTTGCGATACGGGTAGAATATTTGTAACCGATCACCGGATTAAGGGCAGTGACGACTCCGAAGCTTGAATGGATATATTTGTCGCACTGTTCTACATTTGCGATGATTCCATCCACGCAATTGACCCTGAGGGTATCGAATCCGTTCATCATGATGGCAGCTGACTCGAAGCAGCACTGTGCCATTACCGGCTCCATTGCATTAAGCTCCATCTGTGCAGCTTCTGAAGACATTGCCACACAAAGGTCATTGCCTATGACCTTATAGCAGATCTGGTTCATCACCTCAGGAATCACAGGATTCACCTTTCCCGGCATGATGGATGAACCCGGCTGGCGTGCAGGAAGATCGAATTCATGGAATCCGCAGCGAGGTCCGGACGAAAGGAGACGCAGGTCGTTGCAGATCTTGTTCATCTTGGTAGCTATACGGCGAAGGGCTGATGAGTATCCTACCATGCAGGATGTATCCGACGTAGCAGCCACAAGATTGTCAGCAAGCTTCATATCCCATCCTGTTATTTCACGCAAGGCTGCAATGCACTTCTCGGAATAGCCTGGCTCTGAACAGATTCCGGTTCCGATCGCAGTAGCTCCCATATTGACTGTAAGGAATTCCTGCGCAGCAAAATTGATATTCTTGATTTCATCACGAAGAATGGATGCAAAAGCGCCGAAACTCTGACCGAGAGTCATAGGAACGGCATCTTCGAGCTGTGTACGACCCATCTTGAGGATATTCTTGAATTCCTCAGCCTTAGCCTCGAAAGACTTGATGATTAGTTCATAATGCTTCATGAACTCAAGATGAGTAGCATAAAGTCCGATATGGATGGCAGTCGGATATGCATCATTTGTTGACTGCGAGCAGTTTACATGGTCGTTAGGAGAACAATGCTTGTATTTTCCAAGCGGAAGACCCATAATCTGGAGAGCACGGTTAGCGATCACCTCGTTGGCATTCATATTAGTGGTGGTACCGGCTCCTCCCTGAATCATATCGACTGGGAAATATTCGTGATGCTTGCCTTCGAGGATCTCGCGGCAGGCCTGAGAAATGGCATTGAACTGTTCATCTGTGAGAAGACCGAGCTGATGATTGGCCTGTGCGGCAGCAAGTTTTGTGACTGCAAGTCCGTTGATGAACAAAGGATAGTCATTCAGGTGAAACGAACTGATAGGGAAATTCTCGATTCCTCTGAGCGTCTGTACACCGTAGAGTGCTTCAGCAGGAACTTCCATCGAACCTATCAAATCGCTCTCGGTACGGGTGTTTTTAGTACAATCTTCCATAATTTTCTATATATGAATAATGATTTATAAGCAATCAAGACTACAAAGTTAACAATCATTATCGGGAAAGCAAAGATTTTATCGACTTTAAGACTCATTTGCTGCAGCTCTGCACTCCACCTCACTGAATATTCGGAAAAACCGATAAATATCAATATCTTTGCGTTGAATCATATACAATATACAACTATGAAAATCCAAACACTTCTCTTTACAGCTCTGCTGATCGTCAGCAGCTGCGTATCAACTCCACGCAACACCACCGAAAACACAGAAACAGCACTTCCTGACAGCTCTTCGACCTATTTAATTGAAGGATGCATTCCGGTAAGGAAAGAAGCTGACATGAAATGGATTACGCGTTTTGCGGATCAGATCGAAACTTTGAAAGCAAAGGCTGCAGCAGACAGTATTTCAGATATCGATGTAATGTTCTTCGGCAGTTCTTCCATCAGACTTTGGAAAGGATTGGAGGAAATGATGAGCCCGCTTAGAGTTGTCAACAGAGGATATGGCGGAGCCACAGTAAGAGATATCCATTATAACTATCCGACCATAATGGCCCATTATAAACCAAAGGCCTTCGTGGTTTTCTGTGACAATGATATTGCAGGCAATGCCAATGACCTTACTACGGGAGAAGTTCTGGATCATTACAGGCTCCTTTTCCAGAGATTGAACCAAGACTACCCCGGCACTCCGGCATTTTTCCTGTCATGGAAGTATTCGGAGCTTCGAGCAGGCCTGAGAGACAAGCAGAGAATTGTTAATCACCTGATCAAGGAGTACGCCGAAAAATCAGAGCAAGTGACTTTCGTGGATGTGAATTCCCTTCTTCTTGACAAAGACGGTAATGTAAATTCCGCACTTTTCGAAAAGGACAACCTGCATATCAACCGCGACGGCTATCTTCTCTGGACATCAGTCCTGAAACCACAGCTCATGGACATCTGCACAAGAAATGAGATATAAGGAAATTGAAAATATCGAGTCCCTCAGAACCATTCTGGAAGCCGGAGGGACTCTCAGACATTACGCATTTCAAGGCATCGACTTCACTCCTTTCATGGACACAGCCATAAGATGCCGTTACTCGGATTGTCTCTTTCTGGGAGGATCGGGCGTGGAAGAACTCAAGCCTCGAATGGATGACAAATGCCTGGTCTATCCCCCATTCAAGGACCTTCCGTTCAGAGTCTTCAGAAACAGTCTGTACAATGCTTCATCATTATATGCCGGATACAGGCTTGGTGACCCGGATTCCTACAAGGACTCATTCGACTATAAGGTATATGAGCATTATCTTGCCGCGGGCAAACAGACGGGAGACATCAAGGAAACCTTGGCCCGAATTCTTCACGACCATTCGATGAATGACGGCGTGGACGATTTCCTGGCAGCGTTCGATGAAAAGAGTGTAGTCGGAATAATGGGTGGCCACGGACTTTCACGTCGTGACGACAGTTACCGTAAAGTGGTATATATCAGCAAGAAGCTAACAGAAAGCGGCAGCATCATGGTCAGCGGAGGTGGTCCGGGAGCAATGGAGGCCACGCATCTTGGTGCATGGATGGCAGGACGAAGCGAAAAAGAAGTGGAAGAAGCATTGGAAATATTATATGAGGCTCCTTCCTACAAGGACAGGTTATGGCTGGACACAGCATTCAGAGTAATGGAAAGATTCCCGTCAGCCAGATATGTCAGCCTTGGAGTTCCGACTTGGCTTTACGGACACGAACCGGCTACTCCTTTTGCCACCCACATCGCCAAATACTTCGACAACAGCACCCGCGAAGATTCGATCCTTACCATATCCAAGGGCGGAGTCATATATTCTCCCGGAAGTGCAGGAACAATGCAGGAAATCTTCCAGGATGCCGTACAGAACCACTACCTCAGTTTCGGATATGCCAGCCCGATGGTATTCCTCGGCAAGGAGTACTGGACAGAAGAAATGCCGGTCTACAAACTGATGAAATATCTGACAGATAAAGGTAAATACAACAATCTTCTGCTGTCCATAAGCGACTCAACGGATGAGATCGTGAAAGAGATTGAAAAATTCAGAGACAGCAAGTGACCGCAGACTCTTTCAGAGAGATCTACCTGACATCCAGCAATGTAATGTCGAATATCAATGTAGAGAATGCCTTGATGGCTCCGGCTGGACGTGAACCGTAACCGAGATTGTACGGAATCACCACTTCCCATCTGGATCCGGCCGGCATTTCCCTCATTGCTGTAATCCATCCGGTTATAAGCTCATTAAGACGGAAAGTAGCAGGCCTTCCCTTCTGGGTCTGGTCAAAGATCTTTCCGTTTATGAGTTTACCCGTATAATACACAGTCACGAAACTCTTCGGAGATGGCTTCTGTCCTTTTCCTTTAACAATTTCACGGTACATCACACCATTGAACATTATCTTCACCCCCGGTCTCTGGGCGTACTCCTGAAGAAACTCCTGGTTCCTCAGCTTATATGCATTATCTACTGGTGGCATAATTAATGGCAATCATGGTGATCACAGATCTCACCGTTATCCTTGACATTTCCTGACAGATATTGGCTGACAAGCTCCTCAACATCACCGGAGCATCCCCTGATGACTTCGATTCTCTGAGCCTCGAGCACATTCTTCGCTCCCTGACCCATATTTCCAGCCAGCATCACAGCCACTCCCATCTGTTTGAGAACCGGAGCTATGCCGCTCTTGCATCCGCATCCCTGAGGCGAGGCCATCTTAGTGACATCTGCCACCTTTCCATCGATTATATTGAATATAGTATAATACGCACAATGTCCGAAATGATCGTCCACACGTCCGTCTCTTGTTGGTACCGCTATCTTCATGATTACAAAATTTTATTCAAAGGTAATCCTTAATGCATAATTATGCAAATCATGCGATGGCACAAGCATTGCTTTCAGAGCGTCAAGAAACGTCCGAATTCGATTATGAAAATTAGTGAAAGAATCCGTTATGTCGGAGTGAACGACTGCGGAAAGCAATTGTTTGAAGGTATCTGGCCTTTACCATTTGGTATAAGTTACAACTCATATCTCATTGTTGACCAGAAAATTGCATTGGTAGATACAATAGATAAAGGATTCGAGGAGGAATACCTCAGAAAGATCAGCAAGGAGATCGGCAACAGGACCATCGATTATCTGATCGTAAACCATGCCGAGCCGGATCATTCATCACTGATTTCTCTGCTGTTGAACATTTATCCGGGGATTCTCGTAGTGGCTGCTCCTAAAGCGACTCCGATTCTGAAAGGATTCTACGGACTTACCGAGGATGATATACTGACAGTCAGGGACGGTGACAGATTGAGCCTGGGAAAGGTGGATCTGACCTTTTATCATACTCCGATGGTGCATTGGCCCGAAACAATGATGACCTGGCTGGCATCAGAGTCGACCCTCTTTTCCGGTGACGCATTCGGAACATTCGGAGCCTTGAACCATGGAATCACCGACACCACCTTCAAATGCGGATGTCCTCCAGGGGAACACTGCCATTATTCAGCCAATGGTTTCCACGATGGTACGGCTGATGCTTTCTCGATGTACACAGACGAAATGATCAGATATTATTCCAACATCGTCGGCAAATACGGATCTGCAGTACAAGTCGCAATAAAGAAGCTTTCCCACCTGGAAATCAACAGGATATGCAGCACGCACGGCCCAATATGGGAGAAGCAGGTATCGAGAGTGGAAGCATTGTACGAGCGTCTGAGCCGCTACGAAGCTGAAAACGGAGTCTGCATCGCATACGGCTCCATGTACGGCAATACAGCAGAAGCAGCGCGAAACCTCGCCCAGGAATTAAGCTCAATCGGTATCCCCGTCGCCCTGCACAATCTCAGTACCGAAAACCTCTCCAGCGCCCTGCGTGACATTTTCCGTTACAATACTCTCGCCCTCGGCTCCCCTACATACAACGGCGGCATCTTCCCCGCTGTCGAAGCATTCCTCCACGCCATATCCGCCAGAATGCTCAAAGGTCGCAATTTCATCGCCTTCGGTTCCTACAGCTGGGCTCCGGCAAGCGTACGGCTGATGAACGCCTACGCCGACACACACGGATTCAATCTGCTTCACCCCGGCATATCCTTCCCTCAGGCATACAGCCCGGAGAAATGCGACATGAAATCCTTGGCTGAAACCATCAGACTGGCTTTGGAATAACCCCATTGCCCGAAAGCACAGAATCAGCTAAATTTGTGCTTTCGACCTCGTTTTCACCTCTCGAAAGCACGGAACAGGCTGTTTTTGTGCTTTCGACCCCGTTTTTACCTCTCGAAAGCACGAAACCGGGTGTTTTTGTGCTTTCGAAACCCAAAGTACAAATGTGCAAAATGCGACAGAAACAACTATCTTTGCCCCTCAAACTACAAACCAAACGACTATGAGCAGAATAAAGATAGCGATATTGGACTTTGACGGGACATTGGGTGATACTACGGCACTGATCGTACGTACGACACAGGCTGCGATCAAGGAACTCGGACTGCCATCAAGGAGTGATGAGGAATGCGCATCGATGATCGGGTTGAGACTGGTGGAGATTCCGCCTGTGCTGTTCCCCGGGCATGAAATCGACTGCGATCTCTACGCAGCGACATATCGCAGACTTTTCCATGAATTCGATACTGACGGTGCAGTAAAGCTTTACCCCAATGTAATCGAGACACTGAAAGAGCTTGACCGACAAGGAATCATCCTGACGATAGCAAGCAGCAGAAGCAGGCATACTCTCATAAAGTATATTGAGAATCTGGGACTGAACGACATAATCCGATACGTGCTCGGAGCTGATGATGTACAGGAAGGCAAGCCTCATCCCGAGGCTATAACTAAGACACTTGAGAAGTTCAATATCCCTGCGGATCAGGCCGTGATGGTAGGTGACACGATATTCGACATCGAGATGGGAATAAACGCCGGCACAAAGACCTGTGGCGTGACTTATGGTAACGGATCTAGAGCCAGCCTGGCAAAGGCTGACTGGCTGATAGATGATTTCGGACAATTGCCGGATTTAATATAGCACTCAGATAAGGAAAACTAGCATTCCACAGCGACTTTGATCACGCCATCGAGTTTGTTCTCAAAGATATGATAGGCTTGCTCGATCTCTGACAACGTAAACCTGTGAGTAATCAGCGGAGTTGTATCGATAAGTCCGTCCTCTATCAGGGACAATATCTCCGCACAATCGCATCCGTCCACTCCACCGGTCTTGAAAATCAGGTTCTTGCCATACATATCCGGAAGCGGAAGCACTTGAGGTGAATCATAAAGTGCAACCACCGTCACGATTGCATTAGGTCTTGCAGACTCCCAGGCAAGTCTGAAGGTATCCTCTGTCCCTGCGACCTCAATGACAACATCAGCCCCTCCCCTTTCACAGGCGCGCATGACTTCAGGGCAATCCTGAGGCGTCACGACCTCGGCAAAAGGATAATGCTTACGTACAAAATCCTGTCTTTCCGGAGATCTCTCACAAACAATGACACGTCGAGGATTCTTAAGCGCCACACATGCCAAAGTACACAGGCCGGTCGGGCCGGCTCCAATTATCAATACTGTGTCATCCGGTTTGATTTCCGAGATACGCGCCGCCCAGAAACCTGTTGCAAGCACATCTCCCACAAACAGAGCCTGCTCATCGGTGACCGAGTCGGGTATTATATCCAATCCCTGATCAGCATAAGGCACCCGCACATATTCTGCCTGACCTCCGTCTATACGGCATCCCAGAGCCCATCCTCCGTGAGGATCCGTGCAATTGTTAACATAACCGTTTTGGCAGAAGAAGCACTCACCGCAGAAAGTCTCGACATTGACAGTCACCCTGTCACCCGGCTTCACCTTACTTACCGCCGCTCCGACAGACTCGACGACTCCGACCATCTCATGACCGACAGTTATTCCGGGAACAGCCCGAGGCACACTTCCGTGCTTTATATGAAGATCACTGGTGCATATGCTGCCGAGGGTCACTCTCACGACAGCATCCTTAGGATCACTGACCACCGGCCTGGCCTTCTCGGTCATTTCGAAGCGTCCTTTTCCGACATATGTATATGCTTTCATAAATCAATCATTTCAATGAGGAGCAAATTTACGATTATTTCTGTAATTGTCCCTGAAAGACAATAATTGCCAACCATAAAGATACTCGATGCACTGATGGAAATCTAAGAACTTAGTGATATCTTTGCATTTTTAAATCAAAGTATAATGTACACGCATTCAGGCAAGCCAAATACGCGAATTGATGTCGCTGACATCCTCAGAGGAATAGCCATAGGAGGCATCATCCTCATCCATTTCATCGAGCATATGAATTTCTACAGTTTCCCCGAAGCCACAAGCGAATTTTGGGCAAAGACGAACCAGGCTGTATGGGATTCGACATTCTTCCTGCTTGCAGGCAAGATGTACGCCATCTTTGCCATGTTGTTCGGACTGAGCTTCTACATCCAGCACGACAACCAGGCGCAGAAAGGAATTGACTTCAGACCGAGATTCGCATGGAGAATGATCCTGCTGATGCTGTTAGGACTTTTCGACCTGCTGTTCTATAACGGAGACATCCTCTTCCTTTATGCAGTATGCGGCTTTGTCGTGATACCATTCATCAGGGCAAGCGACAAGTTCATCTTCTGGACTGCGTTCCTTCTCCTGCTTCAGCCGGTGGAATTGTTCTATATATTCAAAGGCATTTTCGATCCTTCCGCATTGCCTATGGATCTTGGCAGCGGAAAGCATTGGGGAGGGCTGTATCAGGCCACCGGTGAGGGTTCGATACTGGATGTCGCACTGGCCGGTCTCAAACACGGACTGCCAGTGAACTTCCTTTGGGCTATCGAAAACGGCCGAATGACACAGACTGTGTGCTTTTTCCTCTTCGGAATCCTGCTTGGACGTAAAAGATTGTTTTACAATGAGGGAAACAATCTTGTCAGATGGAAGAACATTTTTGTTAGCGCACTGATCGGCTTCACGATCCTCCTTCCGGCCTATTATCTGGTACCGAAAGCAGTCGAATCCAACGCTTGCGCTCACCACGGACTGAACGTAATGCTCAATATGTGGAAGAACTTCTCGATGATGCTTATGATCGTATCCGGAGTGACGCTTCTTTACTATAAGACCACCGCAAGAAACTGGCTGATAAAGATCGCCCCTTACGGAAAGATGAGCCTTACAAACTATCTCACACAGTCCATTTTCGGAGGTATGCTTTTCTACAACTGGGGCTTTGGCCTGTTCAGACATTGCGGTCACACAGCCAGTATCCTGATGGGGGCAGGATTCATCGTGATCCAGTTCCTTTTCTGCCGCTGGTGGCTGAAAAACCACAAGAGAGGACCATTTGAAGAACTTTGGAGCAGGGCTACCTGGCTCGGTAAAAAATAAGACAATATGACTAACGAAATACTCATAATACTATCCTTCCTGATAACTTATGGAGGAGTAGTGGCCTTCTACCGTTTCTTCGGAAAGACAGGTCTTCTTGCCTTCAATATACTGGCTACTATATTGGCCAATATCGAAGTCCTTCTGCTGGTGAAAGCCTTCGGAGTGGAAATGACCCTCGGAAATGTCCTGTTCGCCAGCACATTCCTCATCACAGATGTCATGAGCGAGAACCACAGTCGCAAAGACGCGAACAAGGCTGTCATCATAAGCACGTTATGTTCAATAATGTTCGTTGCTCTGTCCCAGATGTGGCTTCTTTACAGCCCGAGCGAAAACGATTGGGCAGGCGGAGCGATCCATACGATCTTCAGCAGCACACCGCGTATCGTATGCGCGTCATTGGCGGTATATCTGGTATCCCAGCTCACAGATGTATGGCTTTATCACAAATGGTGGGACTGGTGCAGGAAACGTTTCAAAGATGAGAAGAAGGGACTATGGATCAGGAACAACGGTTCGACCATGATATCACAGCTGCTGAACACCTTCCTATACACCTTGCTCGCCTTTTACGGGACATATGACTTCAAGACCCTTGTATCGATATTTGTAAGCAGCTACATAATCTATATATGCACAAGTCTGCTCGATACCCCGTTCGTATACTGGTGCAGAAGGATTCACGAGAAACATAATATAGAATAGATATGGCACAGGAAGAACTCCAGAAGCAAGGAAGCACGCTCTTGCGGACCGCGCCCAAAGAGCCGCGTAAATACAATGTGATCATATTGAATGACGATTTCACCACATTCGAATTCGTGATCATGGTGGTCATGACAGTCTTCGGCAAAACGGAAGCGGAGGCATGCAACATAGCGGAGACTACGCACGTGCATCAGAAGGCCACCGTCGGCAGTTACACGCTGGATATAGCCAGAAGCAAGGTGGCGAAGGCCACAGCAATGGCAAGGGCAGAGGGATACCCGTTGAGATTTGAAATACAATAGGAAATCATTCGGTTTAGCGCAGAAAATTTAAATACGTTCTAAAATATGAAGAATTTTATGATTACACTCGGAGCGGCGGCAATGGTATTTGCCGGATGTGCTCAGAACAATAAAGAAGGCAAGCCAGCAATCGACCTTGCCAATTTCGACCTTACCACAGCTCCTTCAGAGGACTTCTACCAGTATGCATGCGGCGGATGGATGGAAGCCAATCCATTGACCCCGGAGTATGCCAGATACGGAATTTTCGACCAGCTGGAGAAAGAAAACAACGAGAAACTGAAGGCTTTGATCGAGGAATTGGGCAGCACTCCTCAGAAGCCGGGAAGCGTAGGAGAGAAAATCAGGATGATGTACGAGATGGGACTTGACAGTCTCAAGCGCAACGCAGATGGAGCGGCACCGGTGATGGAGCAGCTTGCTGCCATCAATGCGGTATCAAACCATAAGGAACTCAGTGCCATGACCGGCAGGATACATGTGGAAAGTGCAAGTCCTTTCTTCGGATTCTATATCGGAGCAGATGAGAAGAACAGCACTATGAATCTTCTCCAGTTCTATCAGGGAGGTATTTCCATGAGCGACAGAGATTATTATCTGCTTGAAGATGAAAGCACCGTGAAGATACGCAATGCTTACAGACAGTATATTGACAGACTCTTTGTTCTGGCCGGTTATACAGCGGAAGAGGCTGCGAAAGCTGCTGATGCTGTCCTGGCACTGGAGACTGAGATCGCCAAAGTATCAGTGGACAGAGCTACCCTCAGAGATGTTCATAAGAATTATAACAAGATGACTATCAAGGAGTTTACATCAAAGTACGATTTCCTTGACTGGAACGAATTCTTCAGGGAGACAGGCATCAGCAAGTCCACTGAGCTCAATGCCGGACAGATACCTTTCTTCGAAGGTCTCACAAAACTTCTGAAAAAGACATCTCTCGAAGACCAGAAGCTCTATCTTTCCTTCAAGCTTCTCAACGCTGCGTCAAGCTACCTCAGCGATGATTTCGTGAATGCCAATTTCGATTTCTACGGCAGGGCCCTTCAGGGCAAGGAAGAGCTTCAGCCACGCTGGAAAAGCTCGCTTGCAATAGTCAACAGATCACTTGCAGAGGCATTCGGACAGATGTACGTGGAGAAATATTTCCCTGCATCGTCAAAAGAGAAGATGATAGAGATGGTGGCGAATCTCCAGACTGCCCTCGGTGAGAGAATCGAAGCATTGGAATGGATGAGCGAGCAGACAAAGAGCAAAGCTCAGGAGAAACTCGGAACATTCATTGTGAAGGTAGGATATCCGGACAATTGGAAGGATTACACAGCACTTGAGATCAAGAACGACTCTTATTGGGCAAATATATGCCGCACAAATGTATTTGCTCACAATGACATGATGGAGGACGAGGGTCAGCCTGTGGACAGGACCGAATGGGGAATGAGTCCTCAGACTGTGAACGCATACTACAATCCTACTACGAATGAAATCTGCTTCCCGGCAGCAATCCTTCAGCCGCCGTTCTTCAATCCTGATGCAGACGATGCTGTAAACTACGGTGGTATCGGAGTGGTTATCGGACACGAGATGACACACGGTTTCGACGACCAGGGAAGAAATTATGACAAGGACGGCAATCTCAGTGCATGGTGGAACGAGGAGGACGAGGAGAAGTTCAATGAGCGTGCCCAGGTGCTTGTGGAGCAGTATGACAAAATCGTGGTCCTTGACTCACTTCATGCTGACGGAAGATATACTCTCGGTGAGAACATCGCTGACCAGGGCGGTCTGCTTGTGTCATACCAGGCTTATATGAATACTTTAAAAGGCAAGGATGTACCTGCTGATATTGACGGATTTACATATAGTCAAAGATTCTACATAGGCTATGCAAACCTCTGGGCACAGAACCTCAGGCCTCAGGAAATCATGCGCAGAACCAAGACTGACGTCCACTCGCTCGGCAAGTGGCGCGTGAATGCCGCACTCAGAAATATCGAGGACTTCTACACCGCATTCGACATCAAGGAGGGAGACGCGATGTACCTCGCTCCGGAAGAAAGAATCAACATCTGGTAACAATTTATGCCGATCAACCAAACAGCAAACATATCAAATGCCCTTGTAGAGGCATATGGAATAGCATCCGAAAAGCGTAACGAATTCATTACGCCGGAACACCTGCTGGCCGGCTTCCTGAAAGACAGTGACTTTTGGGAAGTCCTCAGCAGATGCGCACGAGCGGAAGAACTCGAGAAAAACCTATATGAATACATAAACGGACTGGACAGGATTCCCGAGGACCAGGAATTGGCGATCGAATTCTCGGCTCAGCTTCAGGAACTTTTTGAAAAGGCAGGTGAGACAGCAGCTTCTGCAATGGCGCAGACTGTCCAGACCCATCATCTGATATTTTCGATCTTTCATCTTGAAGAATCCTACGCCCGTTTCCATCTGGAATCCAGTCTTGAATGCAGCATTCCCGATTTTCTTAATTCCTTGCTGGAGTTTTCTGAAGCAGAAGCCCCGGAAGGAATGCAGTCTTCCTGGAGAAAATATTTCAAGGACCTTGAAGCAATCGGCGAATTTGTAGGCAAGAAAGAGGAGATTCAGAAGATATTCCGCACGCTCTGCCGCCACAAGAAAGCCAATGTATTGATCGTTGGAGACAGAGGCGTCGGCAAGACGGCCCTTGCATGCGAAATCGCAAGACTCCTGCAAGACAGGGGCGCTTGGAACACCGAGGTCCCGGAAAAGCTCCACGAGATGAGCCTTATGGAACTGGATGTACCCCTTCTCCTGGGCGGTACCCAATACAGGGGTGATCTCGAGATGCGCGTCAAGGAAATAATGGAAAGAGTCTCGGAAGAAGAGGACCCGATAATATATATTGACGACCTAAGGACCTTAGGTGGCAACAGCAGAAACGACGATGGTTCGAAAGACATCCTCAGCCTATTGATTCCTTACTTGAAGTCGGGCAGCATAAGATGCATTATATCTGCCACATACGAAGATATCAAGAAGGTGGAAAACATCAATTCGGGAGCATTGGCGGTATTCCATAGAGTCGAGCTTAAGGAACCGGATTCGGAAGAGACTTTCGAGATAATAAAGCACAACACCCTTGCGCAGCTGGAGAACAGTCACAAGACAAGATACCCTGAAGCGGTATGCCGTTTCGCCATTGAAAAGAGCATCAGATTCATAAGCGACCGATGTCTTCCGGAGAAAGCCATTGACCTGCTGGATCAGGCTGGCGCATATTGCGAAACCAAGAAACAGAAGAAAGTTTCGGAAACCAGCGTGATGGCTGCACTCAAGGATATCTGCCGCGAAGACATCTCGTCCAGCGCTTCCAATGAAAACCTCGCCGGCCTGGAAGCAGGTCTCAAGACCAGGATTTACGGCCAGGATCAGGCCATTCAGAAACTCACCGAGTGCATCCTCATGTCCAAGGCAGGACTTCTGGACAGGGACAAGACTATAGGAAGCTTCCTCTTTGTCGGTCCCACCGGAGTCGGAAAGACAGAGCTCAGCAAGGTTCTGGCCCAGCAGCTGAATGTCCCTTTGCACCGTTTCGATATGAGCGAGTATTCTGAAAAGCATTCGGTGGCCAAGCTCATAGGCTCCCCTGCCGGATATGTAGGATACGATGACGGAGGCATATTGACCGACACCATCAGAAAGAACCCATATTGCGTGCTTCTTCTGGACGAAATCGAGAAGGCTCACGAAGACATTTACAATCTGTTGCTGCAGGTTATGGACTACGCTGTCATTTCGGACAACAAGGGCCGCAAGGTGGATTTCCGTAACGTCGTGCTTATCATGACATCCAATGCAGGCGCACGTTACGCACACAAGGCCTCTGTCGGCTTCGAGCGCAAGGTCAATGCCGGCGAAGCAATGGCAAAGGAGGTCAAGAATGTATTCGCTCCGGAGTTTATCAACAGGCTCAGTTCCGTGGTCGTGTTCAATGACATGGATGAGAAGATGGCCGGACTTATCCTTGACGACAAGATCTGCAAGCTTCAGCAGAGGCTTGAGTCCAGGAAGGTCAAGCTGAAGATCGAGCCTGAGGCTTATGCACAGATTCTCAAAGAAGGATTTTCGCCAGAGTACGGAGCGCGCGAGATTGAAAGGGTCCTGAATGCAAGACTTACACCGCTCCTTATGAAGGAAATCCTGTTCGGAGGCCACAAAGACGGCTTCACCGCCATTGTAAGACTCACGCAGGACGGACTTGCTGTCGATTGTGATAATCCTTAAAACTGACCTGAGAATATACAAGTCCTGATATGATATTCCAACTGGACCATACAGATTCATTCCCCGATCCGCGTTACGGCAACGCGGACGGATTCTATGCAGTAGGAGGCGAAATCACCCCCGAAAGACTTGCCAAAGCCTATCCAATGGGAATATTTCCATATTTCTCATTTCGAGAGAAACCGATAATATGGTGGGCGCCACAGGAAAGATTCGTGATCCACTCAGACAAGATTCACGTATCGCACTCGATGAGGAATATGATGAACAAACGCCGATACCGCTGCACCATCAACGAAGCTTTCGCGGATGTACTGGCGGGATGTGCCTGTACTGATGACAGAATCGAGGAATCCAACGCATGGCTGGGCCCCGAACTTCTGGACACCTGGATGATATTGAACGAACAGGGCTTCGCGAAAAGCGTGGAAGTGTGGGATGGGGATGAATTGGTCGGTGGACTATACGGCTTCGTATGCGGCCGTTCCTTCATCGGCGACAGCATGTTCTCATTGATCCCGAGCGCCTCGAAACTTGCCCTTATCCGCCTTGCGCGCCACATCCAGTCGCAAGGAGGCGGCATCATTGACTGCCAGCTGGAAACCCCGCATCTGAAATCAATGGGAGCCGCATATATCAGCTACAAGGAGTACCTCAGCTACACGGAGCACCAAAATCCCCTCACCTGGCCCCAATAGGTGGCACACATCTCCTTGACCACCAACAGTTTACGTCGGA
>JBGVCR010000051.1:0-72372 GCA_045118995.1 Candidatus Cryptobacteroides sp. | reverse complement strand
CGAGGCCACTAACATATATTGTAAACTATGTCGTCATTAAATGAAATAAAGAGCAGGATAGCCTCCGTCAAAAATACGCTGAAAATAACTTCAGCGATGAAGATGGTGGCCTCTGCAAAGCTGCATAAGGCTCAGGTCGCTATTGGCGGCAAACTGCCTTATGAGCAGCAGTTGCATCGTATCCTCTCTGGTCTTCTTCAGGATGATGAACTTCATAAGGCAATGCACGACAAACTGGGATTCGGCAATCCTGATGGTCACTCTGCAGTGGTTCTTCAGGACGTAGGTTTGGATCAGATACCGACAAAGGATGTTTATCCACGCATTGCAATTCTTGCAATTTCCTCTAATAGCTCTCTCTGTGGCTCTTTTAATGCCAATGTCATAAAGAAGTATCAGGAGACAATTCAAATCCTTGAAGATCAAGGTTATGCAAAGGAAGATATAGATGTCTATGTGATTGGAAGGAAGGTTGGTGAGGCTGTCAGGAAGTCTGGATATACTATTAAGGATGATCGTTCGCAGGTTGCGGATAAGCCATCTTATGATGCTGCTTATGACCTTGCTACTAATCTGGTTGACAGTTTTACTTCTGGAGAGGTGTCTCAGGTAGTGCTGGTATATAGTCATTTTGCATCAGCTGTATCTCAGCCTGTCGTACGCGAGAACTATCTCCCTCTTCCGATACATGATTATGAGGATGATGTAGACGAACCGGTAGATTATTTGCTGGAGCCTGATCCTCTCACCCTTGTAAGACATTTGCTTCCACAGGTGCTTCTATTGAAGCTTTATACTGTCCTTCTTGATGCAAATGCAGCAGAGCACGCAGCACGTACCCTTGCAATGCAGGTGGCTTCAGACAATGCGAAGGATCTCATCGGCGAGCTTACATTAGCATATAATAAAGGCCGCCAACAAGAAATCACAGCAGAAATTCTGGACCTTATTGGCGGTACTATGCAGTAAAATGTGCTAAGCTAATTTGTGGATTGCGAGGCCGCTGCGGAGCTTCGGCTCGAACCATGTGGTCTTTGGAGGCATAATGTTGCCTGAATCTGCTATATCCACCAACTGCTTCATTGAAACAGGGTAGAGTGCAAAGGCTACCTTCATCTCACCGCTGTCAACTCTGCGTGAAAGTTCTCCAAGTCCGCGGATTCCACCAACGAAGTCGATTCTCTTTGATGTGCGGAGATCCTTGATGTCAAGAATCTTGTCAAGAACAAGGTTCGAGAGGATTGTCACGTCAAGAACTCCAATCGGATCGTTGTCGTCATATCGTCCTTCCTTGGCAACCATTGAATACCATTTTCCGCTCATGTACATTGAGAACTCATGGAGCTTAGAAGGCTTGTAGATTTCTGTACCTTCTTCTTTCACCTCAAAATCTGCAGCGAGGGCTTCAAGAAGCTGCTCCTCAGTAAGACCATTGAGATCCTGAACTACGCGGTTGTAGTCAATGATCTTGAGCTGGCTATCAGGGAAGGCAACTGTCATAAAGAAGTTGTATTCCTCGTCACCTGTATGGTTTGGATTCTGTTCGCGAAGCTCTGCACCCACACGTGCTGCAGCAGCTGTACGATGGTGACCATCAGCCACATAGAATGCAGGGATATCTGCAAAAATCTCTGTGATACGGTCGATATCTGCCTGCTCGTCAATTACCCAGAAATGATGTCCGAATCCGTCTTCTGCAACGAAATCATATTCAGGCTCACCAGCGATGTAACGTGCTACGATGCCGTTGATTTCCTCATTATCAGGATATGCAAAGAACACAGGCTCAATGTTGGCATTCTGGATTCGTACGTGAATCATACGGTCATCTTCCTTGTCCTTGCGGGTCAGCTCATGCTTCTTGATTGCGCCTGATGCGTAATCATCAGTGTGAGCGCACATCACAAGGCCATATTGTGTACGGCCGTCCATTGTCTGAGCATATACATAGTAATATGGCTTTTCATCCTGTACAAGCCATCCCTTTTCCTGCCAGCACTTGAAGTTTTCTACAGCCTTGTCATATGCAGGCTGGCTGTGCTCGTCGATTATAGGATCGAAGTCAATTTCAGGCTTTGTAATGTGCAGAAGTGATTTCTCGCCTGCTTCGGCCTTGGCTTCCACTGAATTGAGGACGTCATATGGTCTTGCAGCTACTTCCTCTACGTACTGCTTTGGTGGGCGTATTGCCGCGAATGGTTTTACTCTTACCATAATTTATAGATTCTTCCGGCTCTGATGAGCCGGAATGACATTACTATTTATTTACCTGGAATTTGGTGCATCCAGTCGCGAAGTAGTTCACGATCTGGTTTGCTGCAGCGAGTCCTGCATTGATATTGGCCTCTGCTGTCTCGGCTCCCTGCTTCTTAGGGGTGGCGAAGATCTGCTTGCCGTACTTCTCTTTGAGCTCTGCGTAGGCAACTGGAGCGATGTCGGTAGCATATTTAAGATCTGTTCTTTCAGCGAGTGCCTTGCCGAGTCCTTCCTCACAGATGATTTCCTTGCGGGCTGTGTTGATGAGACAGCCTCCCTTAGGCATCTTTGAAAGGAGGTCGTAACCGATCATGCCCTTTGTTTCAGGGGTTGCAGGAATATTCACTGATACGAAGTTCGACTTGCTGTAAAGTTCTTCGATAGTAGGAACTGTCTCCCATCCCTGATGCTTTTCAGCCGGAACTGGTGCAAGTACGATTACGTTCATGCCCAGGCCTGCAGCCTTCTTTGCTACGAGCTGACCGATGTTACCGAAGCCCTGGATACCCATGGTCTTGCCGCTGAGTTCACAGCCAGTGCCAGGATTGAACTGGTTACGTGACATGTAGATCATAAGTCCGAGAGCAAGCTCTGCTACTGCGTTGGAGTTCTGGCCTGGAGTGTTCATTGCCACGATACCGCGCTCTGTGCATGACGGGAGGTCAAGATTGTCATAACCTGCACCCGCACGAACTACGATCTTAAGCTGGTTTGCAGCTGCCACAACATCTGCTGTAACCTTGTCAGAGCGTACGATGAGGGCGTCAGCGTCAGCTACTGCAGCGAGGAGCTGCTCCTTTTCTGTATATTTCTCGAGGAGGGCAAGCTCGTGTCCTGCACCTTCTACGATTTCGCGGATGCCGTTCACAGCAGCTGCTGCAAATGGCTTCTCTGTTGCTACTAATACTTTCATATGTGGTTATATTGAGATCCCCGGTCAAGCCGGGGATGACGTTTATCTTCAGAAGGGAATGTTATTTCTTCAGAGCCTCGAATTCCTTCATGCAGTCAACGAGTGCCTGAACGCTTTCCTTAGGACAAGCATTGTAGATAGATGCACGGAATCCGCCCACTGATCTATGACCCTTGATGCCGACCATACCGCGCTCCTTTGCGAATGCCATGAACTCATCCTGAAGAGCCTCATAGCCCGGAGCCATGACGAAGCATACGTTCATAAGCGAACGGTCTTCCTTCGCTGCTGTACCTGTGAAGAGAGGGTTGCGGTCGATTTCATCATAGAGGATGGCAGCCTTCTCCTGGTTCATCTTGTAAACAGCCTCTACGCCGCCCATTTCCTTAACCCACTTGAGAGTCTCGTTCATCACGAAGATTGAGAATACAGGAGGAGTGTTGAACATCGAAGCTCCGTCGATATGTGTCTGAAGGTTAAGCATTGTAGGGATGTAACGGCTTACCTTTCCGAGAAGATCCTTCTTTACGATGAAGAATGTAACACCTGCAGGACCTACATTCTTCTGTGCACCACCGTAGATCATAGCGTATTTGCTTACATCTACAGGGCGGCTCATGATGTCAGAAGACATATCTGCGATGAGAGGAACAGGGCAGTCGATATCCTCGTGAAGCTCAGTACCGTAGATGGTATTGTTTGTAGTCACGTGGAAGTAGTCGAGATCTGAAGGAATCTCGTAACCCTTCGGAATGTAATTGTATGTAGTCTCAGCAGAAGATGCTACAGCATAAGCATTGCCAAGTCCTTTGGCCTCTTTCAATGCCTTCTTTGCCCATACGCCTGTCTCGAGGTAACCAGCCTTGTTCTCAAGGAAGTTCATCGCTACATAGAGGAAACCGAGACTTGCACCGCCACCGAGGAATACCACCTCGTGAGTGTCAGGAATATTAAGAAGCTCCTTCCAGAGCGCACGGCACTCGTCCATTACGGCGTCCCACTCCTTTGATCTGTGTGAAACGCAGATTACCGGCATACCAGTGCCTGCAAAATCCTTAAGAGCCTCGATAGCCTTGTCAACTGCCTGCTGTGGCAATACGCAAGGGCCTGCATTGAAATTGTGTACAGTTTTCATGGTTTTATGTGGTTTTAAAAATTTGTAATCAAAATCGCGCTAAAGATAATGATTTAATTTAGAAAATATGTTTTGAGTCTGTTATTTTTTCGCAGTAATGGCATAAAAGTGAAATTTCGTTACCATTGTCAATGGTCTTGAACCAAGTCTTTATAGGCTGGTGGTTTGTGACGCATTTAGGATTTCGACATTTAGCCACTCCATGGATCTCATCAGGCATGACCAGCTTCTTCTTTTCCACTACCTTGAAATCTCGGATTACATTGACTGTGGCCTTAGGGGCGATGAGAGCCAGCTTGTTCAGCTCGTCATCCTCGAAGAACTTATCCTCGATCTTGATGATACCCTTTTTCCCGAAGAATTTGCTGGTGAGGTTGATTCCTATTGTGATCTGGTTTTCTATTCCTCTGAGATTCAGGATGTCCAACGCCTTATATACATTTTCAGCGGGTATGTGGTCCAATACGGTTCCATTCTCCAATGCGCTGACTACCAATTCTTTTCTTGACATGATCGTTATGTTTTATCTGTAACCTAAAAGATAGCTGATGATGGCCATGCGGACATATAGTCCGTTCTCCGCCTGCTTGAAATAATATGCGTATGGAGTGTCATCCACATCCTGGTCGATTTCCGTAACGCGTGGGAGAGGGTGCAGAATCTTCATGTTGTCCCTTACATTATCGAGCATTGACGCATTGAGTGTATAGACATCTTTCACTCTTTCGTATTCCATAGGATCGGTGAATCTCTCCTGCTGAACTCGGGTCATGTAGAGTATGTCGCAGTCATTGAGATACTCGTTCAGAGATGTTGTCTCGATATATTCAATACCTCTTCTGTCAAGGAAAGACTTGTATTCCTTCGGCATCTTCAGCTCTTCCGGGGCTGTGAAGATGAACTTAGGGTTGAAATGCGACATTGCCTGAAGAAGGGAATGTGTGGTACGGCCATATTTGAGGTCGCCGACCATATTGATGGTCAATCCTTCGAGAGTTCCCTGTGTCTGCAGGATAGAGTACAGGTCCAGAAGGGTCTGGGACGGATGCTGGTTAGCTCCGTCTCCCGCATTCACTACCGGTACTGTGGCTACTTCTGAAGCGTAACGCGAACTGCCTTCGAGCGGATGACGCATCACGATCATATCCACATAATTGTTCACCATCTTTATGGTGTCCTTGAGTGTTTCACCCTTGCTCTGACTTGTGTTGCTTGCATCAGAGAAACCTATTACCTTGGCGCCGAGACGATTGATGGCAGTCTCGAAGCTAAGGCGCGTTCTTGTGGAGGGCTCGAAAAAAAGGCTGGCTATCACCTTGCCTTCCAGGAAGTTCTGCACTCTGTTCTGCTCGAACTCCTTTGCGGTCTCCAGCACATGGAGGATTTCCTCCTTGCTGAAGTCGCGGATTGAAATCAAACTTTTCATATCTTAAATTTCTTCAATATTACATCCTTCCACATCCCCGATTCTTTCCAGGAACGTATCTACAAGGGACAGACGCACGCTCGTGTCAAGACTGCATTCCATATCGAATTTCTGGTTCTTCTGCTCCAATCCCATGTCCTTCATCACTTTCATCACCCCATTCATATTCAGATATCCGAAATGTACACGGAACATTCTGGAAGCTATCTTCTCCACGATTTCAGCATTGGCCAGGGCATCTGCTGTAGAAGTCTTGTATGCTCTGATCAGTCCGGGAATGCCGAGCTTGATACCCCCGAAATATCTTACCACCACCACAAGGATATCGCTCAGACCGCACGAGTCAATCTGGCCCAGAACAGGCCTTCCGGACGAACCCGAAGGCTCTCCGTCATCATTGGCGCGGAACTTGTCTCCCTTATACCCAAGGCGGTAGGCATATACATGATGCCTCGCATCATAGTATTCCTTCTTCAGGGCCGCTACGATCTCCTTTACTTCTTCCTCAGTTTCAACGGGATAAGCGTGGGCAATGAATCGGCTTCCATTGTCCTTGAACAGCCCCTTAGACTCGGCTGCAATGCTTTTATAAGAATCCTGGATCTGTGTTGTGTCCATACCGAAAATCAAAAATAGTGAATTTTCGTATAAATGTAAAACATAGTTTTACTTTTTTTTCATATTTCTTCCCCTCGTAATGTTTATCTCAATTTTTTATGTACGCTGAAAGAAAAATTTACTAACTTTGGCTTCGCTTCCCCCGACGGTGGAGGCATTTTTATGCATAATTCAATTCTAACTGACTATGATTCTGAAATATAGAGTTTCACTCCCGGGTATAAAGGGATTTGCAAGAGTTTATGAGGTGAAAGACACCGCCTCGTTGTACAGTTTCCATAAACAGATGAGGGCGGATATGGATTTCCCTCAGGATCAGGTGGTGCTTTTCAAGGCATTTGACAAGGATGGTGAGGTGGCTGCCCGTTACAGCGTTTTCCAAGATTTCGGATTCGGAACCATCGATGGTGTTACAGCCGGCCAGTGTCACAAAAGAGGTGAAGACAAATTCATCTATTTCTATGATACCACCAATGTCAAGAGTGTGATCATTACATTTGAAGGTACAACTGACGAGCGCAGGAATGTGATTTATCCTCTTCTTGTGGAGACCAAGGGCCCAAATCCGATTGAGTTCGAGAACGGTTATGTTGCATTCGAGGACCTTCCGGACGACAAGAAGAAGAATCCGGATGATGATGACTTCGATGATGACGATGTGGATGTGGAAGAGGATTCTGATGACGAGACTGAGGAAATCTATGGTGAAGACGATGATGAGTAGGATGCCGGCTTATTGTCTGATTCTCAATTGATTATAATATATGCCTGCTGCATCCGTACAGCAGGCATTTTAAGTAAATGGTTTAAGGTCAATTTGTTATGGGACGCCGTTTGGTGATAATATTGGGCCCGACAGCAGTGGGCAAGACAGACTATAGCATCGAGATGGCGCTCAAGTATGGGTCGCCCGTCATTTCCTGTGATTCGAGGCAGATATATAAGGAGATGTCCATCGGAACGGCTGTACCTTCGCCGGAGCAGCTCGCTGCCGTGAAGCATTATTTCATTCATTCCCACACTGTCACCGAGCTATATACGGCGGGTAAATATGAGCTGGAGGCATTGGATCTTATCAATCGCCTTTTCGATGAGGGACATGAGACTCTTGTCATGGCTGGAGGATCGGGATTTTATGTGGATGCCTTGGTCAATGGGCTGGATGATTTCCCTTCTGCAGACCTGCAGCTGAGAAATGAACTGATGCGCCGCCTCAAGGATGAAGGTGTGGACAATCTTCGACTGGAGCTCAAGGCATTGGATCCGGAAAGTTATGCGACAATCGATATCGCAAACGGTCAGAGGGTCGTCCGTGCCCTCGAGGTCTGTCTGATGACCGGAAGACCTTTCTCATCTTTCAAGACCGCTCAGAATAGGAAAAGGAATTTCGAGGTGGAGAAAATCGGTCTTACAAGACAGCGGGATGTACTTTATGACCGCATCAACCGTCGTGTCATCCAGATGGTTGATGACGGACTTGTGGAAGAAGTCCGCTCTTTGGTACAATATCGTGATCTGGCAGCTTTGCAGACTGTCGGCTATAAGGAAATCTTTGACTGGATGGACTTTGAGGCAGGACTGGTTTCTGCTGAAGGATGGGGCCCGACTTCACCCGGAGATGGCCCGGTCACTTCGTTGGAGCGTGCCGTCGAATTGATACAACGCAACACCAGACGCTATGCGAAGCGTCAGCTGTCGTATTGGGGAAGGGACAAGGATATAAAATGGCTGGAACTGTAGATCCCCGGACATGCCGGGGATGATATCAGTAAGTTAATTTGCGACTTCGCAGAGGAACTTGATGCGGACAAGGCGTACTTCCTGCTCGTCGTAGTCCGATCCGAGATCTGCCATTGCATCTGCAAGTGAGTCTGACTCAGCTTCATCGTGGAAATAATCATATATCTCATCCACGATATCCTCGTCTAAAGTCTGTTCAATATAATAATTGAGATTGAGTTTTGTTCCCGAGAATACGATCGCTTCTATCTCATCGAGCAGTTCTTCCATATCCAGGCCTTTGGCGTCAGCTATATCTTCCAGCGGAAGCTTCCTGTCCACACTCTGGATAATGAATACCTTGTTCACAGATTTGTTTACAATAGACTTCATCACAAAGTCGTCAGGACGCTCGATCTCGTTCTCTTCCACATATTTGGCGATGAGCTCAATGAATTCCTTTCCGAATTTGCGTGCCTTTCCTTCTCCGACTCCCTGGCAGTTCTTCAGTTCGTCGTATGTCATCGGATACATGATGGACATGTCTTCGAGAGATGGATCTCCGAAGATGACCCAAGGCTGAAGTTTCTTTTTCTTCGCTACGTCCCTTCTGAGATCTTTAAGCATTGCCAGCAGCTGAGGATCTCCTCCACCGCCACCTTTGGCAGCTGCTGCTGAATCGTCGTCATCATCCTCACCTTCAGCAAATTCCCTGTCTTCTGTAAGTGTAAGTTCATAAGGATTCTCGTAGAATTCCAATCCCTTGGCAGTCACTGAAATGAGACCGTAAGATTCGATGTCCTTATGAATCAGGTGCATCACCATTCCCTGATGGATGACGGCGCACCAGAATCTTGCAGAGTGGTCTTTGCCCGCTCCGAAAAGCTCCAGCTTGTCGTGGTGGTATGATTTGATGATCGAATTCATTTCTCCGGCCAGGATGTTGGCAAGATGCTCGATCTTGAAGCGTTCAGGAAGAGTCTGGATGAGTTCGATGACCATTGACATTTCTTCACGTCCGTCGAACTGTCTCTTAGGATGCAGGCAGTTGTCGCAGGCGCCGCAGTCCTCGATCTGATAGTCCTCGCCGAAGTAGTTGAGCAGCAGCTTTCTGCGGCACGAATTCGACTCGGCATATGCCACGGTTTCCATCAGCAGCTGCTTTCCGATTTCCTGCTCGGCGATCGGCTTGCCCTGCATGAACTTCTCCAGTTTCTGGATGTCCTTGTAGCTGTAGAATGTGATGCATTGGCCTTCCTTTCCGTCTCGGCCAGCACGGCCTGTCTCCTGATAATATCCTTCGATGCTCTTAGGTATGTCGTAATGTATCACGAAGCGCACGTCCGGCTTGTCGATGCCCATGCCGAATGCAATTGTTGCCACGATTACATCTATTTCTTCCATCAGGAACTTGTCCTGGTTCTCGGCTCGTGTCTTGGCATCGAGTCCCGCGTGATATGGGGCGGCTTTTATTCCATTGATGTTCAGCAGTTCTGCGAGTTCCTCCACCTTCTTTCTGCTCAAGCAGTAAATAATGCCGGACTTGCCTGTATTCTGCTTTATATATTTTATGATGTCTCTCTTAGGATCGGATTTGTCCCTTATTTCGTAATAGAGGTTAGGCCTGTTGAATGATGACTTGAATACGGTCGCGTCAGGCATTCCGAGATTCTTGAGGATATCGCTCTGGACTTTCGGTGTGGCCGTAGCCGTGAGTGCAATGATCGGCGCCTTTCCGATCTCTTCGATTATGTTTCTGATACGTCTGTACTCAGGACGGAAGTCGTGTCCCCACTCCGAGATGCAATGTGCTTCGTCCACAGCATAGAAGGAAATCTTTATCTCCTTCAGCATTGCTACGTTTTCTGCCTTTGTGAGCGACTCGGGGGCGACGTACAGAAGCTTTGTCGCTCCGGATATAAGGTCTTTCTTCACTTCGTTGACCTGGACCTTGTTCAGGGACGAGTTAAGGAAGTGGGCGATACCGTCGTTGCCGGCCACAAAACCACGAATTGCGTCGACCTGATTCTTCATCAGTGCGATGAGAGGAGAGATGACAATAGCTGTTCCCTCCATCACGAGAGCCGGGAGCTGGTAGCACATTGATTTTCCTCCGCCGGTAGGCATCAGGACAAAGGCGTTGTTGCCGTCCACGAGATGTTTTATGATACGTTCCTGGTCTGCCTTGAAGGAGTCGAATCCGAAGAACTCCTTCAGTTTGGCGTGTAACATTGCAGAATCAGTTGGCATAATCCGAAAGTTTTGGATTATAAAATTATAAACTTTTTTCTGAAAACTCAAAATTTTTGTGTGGTGGCTGTGTGTCAAATGTCGCGAATTTTCCGAATCTCTATATATAGGTGTCATTGATGCAATAAAAAATGTGGCGGAATCCAAAAAATCATTACCTTTGCAAGATGTGTTGATAAATTTTACAAACAAATAAAACTTAAGACAATGAAGGCAATTAAATTTTTCGCAATCGCAGCTTGTGCAGCAGCACTCGCTGTTTCATGCAACTCATCAAAGGGTGTTGCAGTAGAGGCTGATCTTCCTACAGCTGCTGAGACTGATTCAGTAAGCTACCTTATCGGTGTTAACTTCGGTTCATTCCTCAAGGGTAACGGTTTTGCAGATAATCTCGGTGAGATCAACATGGCTGAGCTCAAGAAGGGTATGCAGGATTACCTCGAGGCAGAGGGTTCTCCATACGATCCTGAGTTCGGTGCTCAGTTCGACATCGATCCTAACGAGATGGGAAGAATCCTTAACGGTTTCATCTCGAAGAAGCAGTCTTACAAGGCAGCTAAGAACCTCGCTGAGGGTAAGGCTTTCCTTGCAAAGAACGCTCTCAAGGAGAATGTAGACACTACTGCAAGCGGTCTCCAGTACACTATCGAGGCTGAGGGTGCAGCAGAGAAGATCGCTCCACAGGACACAGTATGGGTTAACTACAAAGGTACTCTCCTCGACGGTACTGTATTCGATGAGAACGACTCTACAATGTTCGTTGCTAACCGCGTGATCAGAGGTTGGACAGAGGGTCTCGGTCTTCTCGGTGAGGGCGGAAAGGCTACTCTTTACATTCCTTCAGACCTTGCTTACGGTGAAAGAGGAAACCGCTCTATCGAGCCTAACTCTGTACTCGTATTCGATGTAGAGGTTCTCAAGGTGGGTAAGTTCGTAGCTAAGGAAAACTAATAATGGCAATGGAACTCGAGGGCAGAATAGCCCGTAAACTTCCTGTGCAGACCGGTACTTCGGCAAGAGGTGCATGGGCCAAGCAGGAGTTCATCCTTGAATATCAGGAAGGTAATTTCCCTTCTCAGGTATGCATGAATGTCTGGGGAGATGACAAGGTGAGAGAGCTTGACAAGTATCAGGTAGGTGACAAGGTGAAGGTGTCGGTCAATCTCAGCAGCCGTGAGTACAACGGACGCTGGTACACTGATGTCAGAGCCTGGAGAATCGAGCCTGCAGGTGCTGCCCAGCCTGACTATGCTACCGGTGCTGTTGCCGGTGGTGCAGGATATGTAGGAGCAGCCGCTCCAGCCCCTTCTCAGGGTTACGACTATGCTCAGTCAGCAGGAGCATATTCTGCTCCGACTGGCGCTCCGATGCCGTCAGCCGATGATATGAGCACCCCTGTCGAGGATGATCTTCCATTCTAAGACATTCCCGCCTGTCGGGTATATGATATCAAAAGCCGCTCACAGATCCGTGAGCGGCTTTTGTTATAACGGGAGCTGGATGAGCTTGCGGTATTCGTAGTGGGCACTCCAGCGGAAACCGAGGGATTTAAGCAGAGCGGCGTGGTGGGTGAAGCCGGCACCGACGCGCGATGGCTCATGTGAGTCGGATCCGAGACTGATGATTTCTCCTCCCATTTCACGATATCTCAGAAGGACATCTCTGTCCAGTTCTACTATGCGTCCCCTGTGGCCTTCGTAACTTTTGGTGTTGATCTCCAGGGCCTTGCCTTCGTGGATGAGGTATCGGAACATTTCGTCGAAGATGTCGCTGAAGTCGCGGTATCGGATGGATGTGACGGGGTAGGGAGCGTAGCGGACGATATAATCATAGTGTCCCATGATGTCGAAATCCTTAAGCCAGGTCATCTCCCTGTGGATTGTTTCGAGGTACATGCCGTATGCCTGTTTCCAGTCTTTGCCCTCGTAATAACCTCCATAGTAGGGGTCTGTCTTCTCTATGTAGTGGACTGAAGCCAATACCTGGTCGAATGAGTTTTCGCTAAGGACTTTGCGTATCTCTGCATGGCATTCTTCGTACATTCCGATCTCTATTCCCTTGAGTATCTTGATGTTGTCTCCCAGCAATCCTTGCACGCGATCGATTTCAGCTTGCTGCTGCGGAACATCGAAGTGTTCCGGTTTCAGATCTTCGAATGACGCCTTCATCGGCGGTACGTAATGGTCACAGTGGTCGCTGAAGCATATTCCCCTCAGACCTGCCGCCGCGACTGCGCGGGCGCTGGCTTCTACACTGGTTCTGCCTCCGTCGAAGGAAAACTGACTATGGTTATGGTTGTCGAACAAATGCATACTTAAACAGAAAAACGGGGCAAAAATACTAAAAAATTCCTATTTTTGCATTTAATGTGCTGTAGCCTGCCTTGTCCGCAGCGGAATATCGGGGCTGAGGGCATTAAGGTAAGTATGCAGTAGTTTAATAATTAATTGGAATACAGATGGTTATATTCGGTTATAAGAGTAGGGTGAACGGCCCGATGAGGGCCTTGGTAGCTCTTGCTGTAGGTATAATGATGGTGGTATATCCTGCCAGTGCCCTGACAACGGTTGTAAAGATAATCGCAGCATTTATGATCGCTTCCGGAGTGGTATCTCTGGTGGTAGGACTCAGAGATAAGGAAAGGGGAGCTCTTCCTTTGATGTCTTTCAATGCATTGATCAATCTTTTGCTTGCGATACTGATGTTCGTATTTGCACCTGTTATCGCAAAATTTGTCATTTACCTTATCGGCTTTGTTCTGCTTGCTTTCGGTATTGTCCAGATTGTCGCTTTCCTTGGCGCAAGACGCGTGATGCTGGTGAGTTTCGGCTCATTTGTCCTGCCGATTGTGGTGACATTGGTCGGAGGATTCATCCTTTTCAACCCTTTTGCCGAGTCTGTCATGACTATAATCGCCGGTTCGGCCCTCGTGCTTTACGGAGTCTCGGAGCTTTTGTCTTCATGGAGGATGAAGAAGGTAAGGGATTTCGAAGATTCGCGGATAGATGAGCAGGATGCTCAGGTAACAGAAGCAGATGATCAGATAGACGAGCAGTAAATGATTCCTCAGGAGACGGTAAACAAGATTCTCGATGCGGCTCAGATCGTGGATGTGGTAGGGGACTTCGTGACATTGAAGAAACGAGGTGCCAACCATATTGCGTGCTGCCCTTTCCATAATGAGAAGACTCCTTCGTTTTCGGTTTCCGCTTCAAAGGGAATATATAAATGCTTCGGCTGCGGCAAGTCAGGCACGGCTGTCGGCTTCGTTATGGAGCACGAGAATATGTCTTATACCGAGGCGCTTAAGTACCTGGCGAAAAAATATCATATAGAGGTAGTCGAGAAGGAGGAAACAGCAGAAGAAATTGCCCGGAAACAGAGGCATGAGAGTCTCCTTCTGGCATCGGAATATGCAGGGAAATTCTTTCAGGATAGTCTGGACACTCCTGACGGACAAGTGATTGCGATGCAGTACTTCCGCAAGAGAGGCCTTGAGGATGAGACCATCAGAAGGTTCGGGCTTGGCTGGGCCCCGGTCAGCCGCAGGGCATTGTCAGAGGCGGCGCGTGCAGCGGGATACAAGGAGGAGTTTCTTATTGATGCGGGTGTGTGCCTCAAGTATGACGACGGAAAGCTGGTCGACCGTTTCTTCGACCGTGTGATGTTCCCTGTCCATTCGGTCAGCGGACGTATAATAGCTTTCGGCGGTCGTACGTTGAGGACAGACAAGTCCGTCGCTAAATATATCAATTCGCCTGAGAGTGAGATATATGTGAAGAGCAAGTCGCTCTACGGAATCTATTTCGCAAAGAACGAGATATCCCGTCAGGATAAGTGTATCCTTGTCGAAGGATATCTGGATGTGATATCGATGCACCAGCTGGGAATCCGGAATGTGGTGGCTTCCAGCGGTACTTCGCTCACCGTGGAGCAGATCCGTCTGATAAGAAAGTTCACGAACAATATAACGATCATATACGACGGAGACGGCGCCGGTATAAAGGCAGCCCTCAGAGGAATCGGCCTGGTGCTGAAAGAGGGTATGAATGTGAAGGTGGTGCTTCTGCCGGACGGCCAGGACCCGGATGATTTTTCCCGCAGGAATTCTTTAGAGGAGGTCCAGGACTATATTGTACGTAATGAGCAGGACTTCATTGGCTTCAAGACGGAATTGCTTTTGGATGAGGCCGGAAATGACCCGCTGAAAAGGGCCGGTCTTATCAATGACATTGCCGATACGATTGCGCTGATACCCGATGCGATTGTCCGTTCGGTGTATACGCACAGCAGTGCCGAACGCTTTGAAATGGATGAGAGAATCCTCGCTGAAAGGGTCAATAAGACCAGAAGCGAGATGCTTATCGCTGATCAGAGACAGAAAGAGCGCGAGGAGAAACGCTTTACCGCCAATACG
Organism: Candidatus Cryptobacteroides sp.; assembly: GCA_045118995.1. Taxonomy (GTDB): domain Bacteria; phylum Bacteroidota; class Bacteroidia; order Bacteroidales; family UBA932; genus Cryptobacteroides. Next base: position 57,638 of record JBGVCR010000051.1, on the reverse strand, counting down.
GGACAATATCAGCATCGCCAGGATTATCAGCCGTTGCCTCCATCCGGGGATGATGTTCCGCCTCCGATGCCGGATGATTATTATCCGGGAGAACCGGTCGCTGATGTACCGGAATTTCAGATTCCTGTGCTTCAGGAGGGACCGATTGTCGTCAATGAGCCATATCTGGCCCCGTGTGAGAGAGAGCTTTTAGGTTTCATCCTGGAGGAAGGATGTACGGATCTTCAGTTCGATGTGGATTCGAAATATTATATTGAGGGAGAGGTTCTGAATGTGGCCGAGTTCATTGACGGAATCCTTGCAGATGATGATGCGGATTTTGTAAATCAATCATTCAGAAGGGTTTACCATGAGTATTTTCAGATGTATGATGAAGGGCTTACCCAGCAGCAGATCCAGACACGGCTTCTGAACAGTATGGATGCCGAGATCGCTGCAGTGGCCAGGGAACTTCTCATTGAAAAATATCAGATTACGGTCAAGAGTTATGAACAGTCGTTGACTGCGACTTCGACCAAGCTTGTCCAGTTCATTCCTAAGGCTCTGCTTGCATACCAGTGCAAGAAGGTGGAGCTGCTGCTTAAGGATCTGACGACGCAATTGGCTGTAGAATCGGATCCGGAGCGTCAGGTGGAGATTCTGGCGAAGATCGGGGAGTATAACAAGGCTCGCACCCGCCTTAACAATGAGTTGGGACGAGTGTGACGGACTGTCATCCTGAACGAAGGATCCATTGAAGGAAAAATGTTAAAATTACAAGATAATATGAGCAAGAAATTCAACAGAACGCTTGTGACCTGCGCGCTTCCATACGCCAACGGTCCTGTCCACATCGGCCACCTTGCCGGTGTGTATGTCCCTGCGGATATCTATGTGAGATATCTCAGAATGAAGGGTGAGGATGTCCTCTATGTCTGCGGCTCGGATGAGCACGGAGTGCCTATCACCATCAAGGCCCAGAAGGAGGGATGCACCCCACAGGACATCGTGGACAGATACCACAAGATCATCAAGAATTCATTCACCGGACTCGGAATCAACTTCGATATCTATTCAAGAACTTCTTCAAAGACTCATCACAAGAATGCGGCTGATTACTTCCGCAAGCTTTACGATGAGGGAAAGTTCATCGAGAAGGTGAGCGAGCAGTACTATGATGAGGAGACCAAGACCTTCCTTGCGGACCGTTATATCACCGGTACCTGTCCGCGATGCGGTGCAGAGGGCGCATATGGCGACCAGTGCGAGAAGTGCGGTGCTACACTCAGCCCGGACGAACTCATAAATCCTAAGTCGGCTCTCAGTGGTGGCGAGCTTGTGAAGAAAGAGACAAAGCATTGGTATCTGCCTCTGGATCAGTATGAAAAGTGGCTTTCGGAGTGGATCCTCGAGGGACACAAGGAGTGGAGGAGCAATGTTTACGGACAGTGCAAGAGCTGGATCGACGGAGGTCTCCAGCCGCGTGCGGTGAGCCGTGACCTCAACTGGGGTGTTCCGGTTCCTGTAGAAGGTTCTGACGGAAAGGTTCTCTATGTGTGGTTCGATGCTCCTATCGGATATATTTCCAATACTCAGGAGCTTCTTCCGCAGAGCTGGGAGAAGTGGTGGAAGAGCGAGGATACGAAGCTCGTGCATTTCATCGGAAAAGACAATATCGTCTTCCATTGTATCGTTTTCCCTTCAATGCTGAAGGCTGACGGAAGCTATATTCTTCCAGACAATGTCCCTGCGAACGAGTTTCTTAATCTCGAGGGCGACAAGATCTCGACTTCACGCGGATGGGCTGTATGGCTCCACGAGTATCTCGAGCAGTTCCCTGGGCAGGAGGATGTTCTGCGTTATGTCCTTACTGCAAATGCTCCGGAGACCAAGGATAACGACTTCTCATGGAAGGATTTCCAGTCACGCAACAACAGCGAGCTTGTGGCTATTCTCGGTAATTTCGTGAACCGTGCCGTGGTTCTTACACATAAGTATTTCGAGGGTAAGGTTCCTGCGGATCTCAAGCCTGAGGCAATTGATGCAGAGACACTTGCACAGATTCAGCCTATTAAGGAGGAGATGCAGCGCTACCTCGACGGTTATAAGTTCCGAGAGGCTCTCAAGGAGGCGATGAACATTGCCCGTCTTGGAAACAAGTATCTTACTGATACAGAGCCTTGGAAGGTGGCTAAGACTGATATGGAGAGAACAGCTTCTATATTGAATGTTTCACTCCAGATCTGCGCTTCTCTTGCGATTGCATTCGAGCCATTCCTTCCGTTCTCATCTGAAAAGCTCCGTGGTATCCTGAATGTAGGTATCGTTGCCGGAACTGACCACCGTGCAGGTGAAGATGGTTCTGTAAGCGAGAATATCTATGCTGCCGGTGAAGGTGCCGCTCTTCATACCTCTTCTGTCATTCCGAGCGAAGTCGAGGAATCTCTCACCCTTTCTTGGGATGATCTCGGAAATCCGTCACTCCTTCCTGCCGGTCATCAGCTCAATCCTGCGACCCTTCTTTTCGCTAAGATCGAGGATGAGGTGGTGGATGCTCAGATCGCCCGTCTCAATGCGATCCGTGCAGAACGTGAGGCTGCCGCAAAGGCTGCAGAGGCTGCGGTGGTGACTCCGCAGAAGGAAGAGTGCACATTCGATGATTTCCAGAAGATGGATATCAGGACAGCGACTGTGCTTGAGGCTGAGCGTGTTCCGAAGACTGACAAGCTTTTGAAACTTACAATCGATACAGGCATCGACAAGAGGGTTATTGTTTCCGGTATAGCGGAGGAATATGCTCCTGAGGATATGGTAGGCAAGCAGATCTGTATCCTTGCCAATCTTGCTCCGCGTAAGATTCGCGGCATCGAGTCGAAGGGTATGATTCTGATGGCTCGTCAGAATGATGGCAAGATGAGGTTCGTTACGCCTGCGGAGACTCTTTGCAATGGTGCAGAAATAGGCTAAGGCATTTTCGGAGGCTTGTTTTTCAAGACCCCCGCCTCCCTGTCGGGAGGCACCCCCTAGCCGGGGGTGGCATGTCTTGAAAATACAAACACTCCTCAAATGCTTCATCGCCAGTATTTTGTGTTGAATAATCAAAGTATCCTACGGCTACACTAAAGGCGGGAGTAAAAGGAGATATGGTAAAGACGGAGTATTATAAGGATTTGACGAAGATGAATACCTTCGGGATGAAGGTGAAGGCGCGCTGTTTCATTGAGTATGATTCGGTGGCGGATCTTGTGGATATCGAGTTCGAGGAGCTGGCAAGACCGGTGCTTCATATCGGTGGGGGCAGTAATCTGCTCTTTACTGATGATTTCAAGGGTACAGTTCTGCATTCGAAGATTGACTTCATAGAAATCCTTGACAAGTGCCATAGTATTCCGGAGGCCCCCGCCTTCGCAGGCTCAGTCACCCCCTACCCGGGGGTGGGAAAATGCCTCCTCCATACAAATGGCACCTTGTCCGCGGATTTCAAACCTTCGAATGAAGTCATGGTGTCGGTCGGTGCGGGAGTCGTCTTTGATGATTTCTGCGCATGGGCGGCGAAGGAGAGGCTCTGGGGAGTGGAGAACCTATCCTATATTCCGGGCGAGGTAGGCGCTTCAGCTGTGCAGAATATCGGTGCTTATGGTGTGGAGGTGAAGGATGTGATCCGCAGGGTGTATTGTTATGATACTGTGGAGGAAGAGTTTGTCAATTTCAGTGTTGAGGAGTGCGGGTACGGATATCGTGATTCCATTTTCAAGGATCCTGAGGTCAAGGGACGTTATATCGTGACCCATGTGGTGTTTGCTCTTTCCCGCGTTCCGCAGCCTAAGTTGGAATACGGCCATTTGAAAGATGCATTCGCAGAAGTTGCGTCATCCTCCTTGACGCCTGACCTCATTAGAAAGACGATCATCAAGATCAGGAAAGAGAAGCTGCCGGAGCCGTCGGTGAAGGGCAGCGCAGGAAGTTTCTTCAAGAATCCGGTTATCTCCAAGGCTGATTTTCAGCGTATTGAGGCTTCTGCAAAAGCTGAGCTGGGAGCTGATTACAAGGTGCCGCATTATGATTTGCCGGACGGTACTGTCAAGGTTCCAGCGGCGTGGATGATCGAACAGTGCGGTTGGAAAGGAAAGCGCAGCGGTGGTGCGGCGGTCTGGGATAAGCAGCCTCTGGTGATAGTGAATCATACCGGTGAGGCATATCCGGAAGAGATCGTCGGACTTGAAAAACGTATAATCGCTTCGGTGCGGACTAAGTTCGGTGTGGAACTCAGTCCCGAGGTGGAACATGTCTGATCTGGGACTGAATTTGTCAGTATGCTTATATGTATATATAAAGGTGTGATCGGAAGTTCCGTTCACACCTTTATTTCTCCCAATCGCACACAAAAGAGAACACTTTACATAATAGTTGACGGCGTATTCCATAACTTTATCGAAAACACACTAAACTAATCAATGTAATCCATGAAAAAATCAGTGTTCTTGATTGGTATCATCTTTATTCTGACAAGTATGATACCTTATTTCACATTCGCTCAGAGCGGATATGAGGTAAAAGGATCCGTTTACGATCAGCTTGGACCTGTTGCTGGAGCGACTATTCTTGAAAAAGGTACGACTACCGGAACATCCACTGGAATCGACGGAGACTATATCCTTTATGTCTCAGGCCCGACAGCAACAGTAGAAATCAGCTGTATCGGTTATAAGACCTTGGCATTCGCCGCAAATGCAGTTCCTGCTAAAGTTACTTTGGAGGAGGATTCTGAAATGCTTGAAGAGACAGTCGTAGTCGGTTACGGTTCTCTCAGCAAGAAAGAGATTTCGTCATCTGTAGTAAGCGTAAAGGCTGAAGACTTCAACAAGGCAGCTTCCGGTGACCCTATGCAGCTGCTCGTGGGAAAGGTTGCCGGTCTTAACATCGATATGTCGGCAGACGGTAACAGCACAAGCTTCCAGCTTCGTGGTGCTACTTCCATCAACGGTGGAAACTCTCCACTCGTGGTAATCGACGGTGTTGCAGGTGCTTCGCTCAGCGACGTTTCTACACAGGATATCGAGTCGATCTCTATCCTCAAGGACGGTGCATCAGCTGCTATCTACGGTACACGCGGTGCTAACGGTGTCGTTCTCGTGACTACACGCAGAGGTGCCGGCGAGGCAGGAAAGCTCAGAGTTACTTACGACTCTTACTATGCTATCCAGGCTCTCCATAAGAATCCGGAGACTTTCAGCCTTGATGAGTGGCTCGTTCTCAATGAGAAACGTGGTAAGGCAGACTACGGCGGACGTATTGAAAACGCTTATTGGAATGCTCTCCGTAATGACAAGCCTACTTATGACCTGAACCAGTACATCTCTCTCGCAGGTTCTACAACTAGAAGCAACTATAACCTCTCGTTCAACTACTCAGACAGAAACCAGCTCTACAAGAACAACGACAGGCAGACTTATAACCTTCGTTTCCTGATGAGCCAGAAGATGCTGAACAATATCATCGAGACTACAACTATCGCTCAGCTCCGTGCTTACGTGAGCAACGGAAACGGCGGTAGCCTTACTGGTACCATCTTCATGAACCCTACTCAGCCGGTTTATGATGCTACCACTCCTACAGGTTACTATTGGCCAACAAGCTCAACAGGCGCTACAAACCCTGTCGAGAACAACCAGATGCCTACAAACAAGAGCCATAGCACTACTATCAATGTACAGCAGGATGTGAAGGCCACTCTTATCAAGAATGACAACCATCTCCTGACTATCAATGCAAACGCTGCATTCGGATACTATTCTACCTATGGCCACAGCTACACTCCATCTACAATGCAGACTTGCCAGATGTGGAACAGCTACGCTGGTTCTGCAAGCTTGGACAGCAGCAACAGCCTTACAAGCAACTTCGAGGCTATGATCAACTATAACCTCTCGCTTAACAACCATTCACTCAAGGCTGTAGCCGGTTATTCATACCGTCAGTATATGGGCGAGAGCATGAACATGACCAACAGAAACTTCCAGTATGACCAGTTCTTGTGGTATAACATCGGTTCGGGTACATACCTCGACGAGGGTCTTGCAAGCATGGGCTCAAGCAAGTCATTCAACAAGCTCGCCGGTGTATTCGGTCGTGTTACTTACTCTTGGAATGACCTTATCACTGTAACTGGATCTGCTCGTTACGAGGGTAGCTCTAAGTTCGGTAAGGACAAGAAGTATGGTTTCTTCCCTTCAGTGTCTGCAGCGTGGACCATTTCGAATATGGGCTTCATGGAGAGCTCAAGAAGCTGGCTCGACGAACTCCGTGTACGTGCATCTTATGGTGTGACAGGACGTGAGGCAGGTGGTGACTATGCATCACTCTCTACTTATAACTCAAAGGGAACCAACTATTATATGGACGGTGAGTGGGTACCTGGATACGGTATCTCACGTAACCCTAACCCGAACCTCGGATGGGAGACAGCTGTCGTTTATAACTATGGTGTAGATTTCGAGATCTTCGGCCGCAAGCTCACTGGTAGCATCGAGTACTTCGACCGTCGTTCAGAGAACCTTCTCTATACTTATACAGCTCCACAGCCACCATACGTATTCGATTCTATCCAGCTGAACCTCGGTTCAACTCAGAATACAGGTGTCGAGCTTGCTCTGAACTACAATACACGCTTCGGTAAGAACTGGGGACTCTCTGTAGGCGGTACATACTCTTACAGCACAGCTATCCTCAAGAGCATCGGTAATGATGTTTACTCAGCTAACTTCGTTGACCTTTACGGAACAGGTGGTCTGGGATCAAGCGACTATTTCTTCCGTCTCTATGAAGGTACTCAGATCGGTAGCCTCCGTGGTTTCAAGTATGCTGGTTATACTGAGGACGGACAGCTCCTCCATGAGACAGCTGACGGTGGTACAGCTACCAAGACAGGTGTAAAGGACAGCGACAAGCAGGTTATCGGTAACACTCTTCCTGAGCACGCTTTCTCTCTCAATATCACTCTCAAGTATAAGAACTGGGATCTCAGCATCAACGGCCGTGGTCTTGCAGGACACGATATCTGGAACTCACAGCTTCAGAACTATGGCTACCCAGGTGTAGCAGCAGAGAACCTCCTCAAGAGTGCATATGAGAAGTATCCTCACCTTACAGCTGATAACAACTATCTGAACTCATTCTTCCTTGAGAAGGGTGACTGGTTCAAGATCGAGAAGGTTTCTGTCGGAAGAAACTTCAACTTCAAGGAAAACAAGGCAGGATTTGACAATATGTATGTATATCTTGCTGCGACTAACCTCTTGACTCTTACCAAGTTCTCGGGTGTTGACCCTTCAACCGTTTCATCTATCGGCCTTACCCCTGGTATCGCAGGTTCGACATCACTCTATACTACCAAGATCACTCTTGGAATTTCAGCTAAGTTCTAATCTCAACGTGTAAAAGGAAAACATCAATATGAATGCTATAAAGAAATTTTTAGTAATTGCCATTTCAGGACTTGCCTTCACAGGCTGTTTTGATATGACAGAGCGCCCTTACACATTGCTTGATGCTTCAAACTATTTTACAGATGAGAACTCTATCAAGCAGGTAATCGCTCATATCTATGCACAGGAGCAGGCTGACCTCTCTGAGCAGTATTGGTACGCTCAGGAGCTCTCGGCTGACCAGATTACCTGGCGCTCATGGAACGGTGGATCTTGGGGCTGGGACTCAGGTGACAAGTTCGTGCTTTCTACTCATACATGGAACCCGTCTTCAAACTATGTGAACCAGATCTGGAGCAAGGCGTGGACTGCTATCGGACTCTGCAACAACTTCATTACTGACCTCTCAAACATCAATGCATCGACACTCGGTATTTCAGAGGCTCAGAAGCAGGCTTACATTGATGAGGTACGTACATTCCGTGTTTACTGCTATTATAATGTATTCGAGGTATTCGGTTCAGTTATTCCGTTGACTACTTCTACTGATACTTCAGTACTTCCGGTAAGTGCGATGAACGGTATGACCTTCGAGGAAGGTAATGCCAAGATCTGCGACTGGATGATAGAGGAACTTGACGGTGCGTTGGAGTCTCTCGAGATAAATGGTTCAGTAAACCGTTGTAACCAGGCTATGAACCGTATGCTCAAGATGCGTGTCCTTCTTAACTCCGAGATCTTTACAGGAGTTGCACGCTTTGACGAGTGTAAGGCTCTGGCGAAGGATATCATCGACGGAAAGTATGGTAACTATGCTATCGCCGAGAACTATAAGGACATCTACTCTGCAAACAACAACACTGACTGCAAGGAGATCGTATTCGCATTCTCAAGTGACGTAGTTTACAATAAGAGATCTACCAATATGCGTAACGGTCCTTTCATGAGCTATGTCTTCACAGCATACTTCAATACTAAGGAAGAGCACGCAGGATGGAACTGCTGCTGCTTGACACCTTCATTCGACAACTCGAGCAACTTCTACAACCAGTGCGTTTCTTTCGATGCTAACGGTACTGCAAGCGTAGTGAAGAACATGTATGACAAGGAGCTTGCAAAATGCTTCCTTGATGGATATGGTGACAAGCTCGGTGCTGTCATGGAGCGTTTCGACCCTGCTGACATCCGTCTTGTAACTCCTTACAATGATGCTGCAGGAAATTGGGGCGGACACTTTATGAACGGTGTTATGTATTCTGATTTCGGTAATGGCGAGCTTCAGATGGCTGATGCTGACCGTGACGGACAGCCGCTTGTATACGTTGACCAGGTGGGTAACTTCCAGGGTAAGGGTGAGCACCCTCTCCAGGTGGTGGAGAATCCACGTTGGGGTGAGACTAACTCTGGTATCAGAATGGCTAAGTATCCTTATTATAATATCGATGCACCATATAACTTCTGTGATCCTGACGTTGTAGAGTTCCGTCTTGCTGAGGTTTACTATACTTATGCAGAGTGTCTCCTCCGTGAGGGTAATTCAGCAGAGGCTAAGAACTGGGTTAACGAGGTTCGTAAGAGATATTTCTCTGCAGCTGACTGGACTGTAGCGAAGGATCGTGCTCCAAGAGGCTTCGATGCTGCCTTTGACGAGGACCGTATGCTCAGCGAGTGGGGACTTGAGTTCCTTGATGAAGGACATCGCCGTCGTACTGACCTCCGTCGTTTCGACAAGTTCACTCAGGGTCAGTGGTGGTTCTTCGGACGTACAACTGAGACAGGATATGACCTTCCTGCGAAGCGTGACCGCAAGTATGAGTGGTTCCCGGTTCCAGAAAGAGCTCTGGCCGCGAATCCAGGTCTTACACAGAATCCTGCTTACGGTGGATAATCAATGATAATGAATGGTGGAGGAGGTCTAATCCTCCACCATTTTAAATTCAGGCAATGGTTCAAATGAAATCTATCAAAAAGGAACTGAACATCATTCTGGGTTTCTCGATCCTGCATTCTGTCGTGGCTGTATTTTCGCGATGGTTGGGATTGTCAGACCATCTGATGCTTACTACCTTGACGATGCTGATGACACTTTCATTGTGTCAGGCCAGGAGAACCACTGTCAATACCATGGTGATGCTGCTTATCATCGTGAATTTCGGAGGTTTCTATCTCGGATCTTCGATAGGCAGCTTGCTCAAACATTTCATCTCCAACACTTATCTGCGCGGAGGTCTTGTCACTTTTTCCACATCAGTGATTATCGGAGCTGTGGTGGAAGGAATAGTGACTTTGATTGAAAGAACTGGCCTTTGTCGTAATCGCAAGGAAATCAGTACATACTGGCTAATGCTTGTGTTCACTGTGATCATAATCGCCAGGCTGGTACTTATTATTATAAATGGCAAGACCCTGTACAGCAGAGACATTATGCTTAATGTCATTGTGGACTATACTTTCTGTTGTGTCGCCCTTCTGTATCTTGCCATCAATTCTGTGAAAGACGCCAGAGAAGCGCAGCAGGCAAAGGAAAGATCCAATATTGCACAGTACAGCTATATACGTCTTCAGCAGCAGGTCAAACCACATTTCATGTTCAACAATCTGAGCATTCTGAACAGTCTCATATGTGAACGTAAAGTTGATGAAGCCTCTGATTTTGTATATAAATTGGCATATCTTTACAGGTATATGATATCGAATGAGGAGGAAAATCTGGTGATTGTTCGAGAGGAATTGGATTTTGTAAGTAAGTATACGGACCTGATGAAGGTCCGGTTCGGATCAACATTCGATGTAGTGATTGATATTGATGAGAGTCTTAGAGAGAGTTTTGTCGTCCCATGCTCGATACAGTTGCTTATTGAAAATGCTATCAAGCATAATGGGGGCACAGAACAGACTCCGTTGGATATACGGATTTACAACTCTGCCACCCACCTTATTGTACGTAACAATATACTGAAGAAACTTTCTTGTGAACCTACTACTCATCTGGGCTTGAAATATATCAAGAAACTCTATGGAGACCTAAGTTCTGCAGACGTGATAGTGGAGTCAACTGGAGATGAATTTGTAGTGAAACTTCCAATAATCAGATAGTGACATATGAATATATTCATAGTAGAAGATGAAATTCTGAGCCAGATGTCTCTGGCAAGAATGCTGAATGCTAATTTCCCCGATGTGAAAATAGTGGGGACAGCCCGCACGGTCAAGGAAACCGTGGAGTTCCTTCGATCTGATGAGATCGATCAACCGGATCTGATTTTTATGGATGTGGAGCTCCAGGATGGTAACTGCTTTGATATTTTCAGGCAGGTAGATATTACTTCAAATGTCGTTTTGACGACGGCCTATCACAAGTATGCTATCGAAGCGTTCAAGGTAGGCTGCATAGATTATCTTCTGAAACCAGTCGAACCTCAGGCACTATGTCGTTCGGTAGAGAGGTGCAGGAAGAATATGAATGTGTTGAACTCGAGGAACCTGTTGTCAACATTTGACCAGTTTATTAAAAATAAGCCGGTCAATGAGATGAGAAAGATAAAGAAGAGGTTCATTATCAAACTCGGTGATAATTTTGTCTTGGTACCGACTTCTGACATTGCCTATTTCTATACTGAAGACAATGCTACATATATTGTGACCAAGCAAGGTGTGCACTATATTATAAATTTCCCTTTGGATGTGATAATAACGCAGATCGATCTTGAAGAATTCTTCAGGATTTCAAGATATTGCATTATCGCTCTTTCTGAAATAAAGGGAGTCGTGAAGATCAAGGGCGGAAGGCTTAAGGTTATCACAGATTTCGAACCGAAATGTGAAATGACCGTATCCAGAGCCAGAGTTGAAGAGTTCCTGGACTGGCTTGCCTGACGATCGGTTTGTTTTGAAAAATCTAAATATCATTGCTATATGAAAAATTTTATTTCTGCCGTTATGATGGCATTCTTGCTGGTAGCTTGTGCTAAGCCGGCAGAAACTGAGTTTAAGGTACCGTCACCGGAAGATGTGGTGATGTATCAGGTGAATCCGAGAAATTATGCACCGGAGAATTCTTTCAATGCAGTAGCCTCTCATCTGGATTCGATCCAGACAATGGGCGTTAATGTCCTTTGGTTCATGCCGATTTATGAAATCGGTGAACTCAAGAGTGTGAACTCTCCTTATTCGATCAGAGATTACAGGTCTGTGAATCCTGAATTCGGTACATTGGAGGATTTCAAGACTCTCGTCGCCGAAAGTCATAAGAGGGGAATGATCGTGATCATCGACTGGGTTGCAAACCATACTTCATGGGACAGCCAGTGGATATATGACCATCCTGAATGGTACACTCATAATGAGGAAGGTGAAATAATCTGTCCGGAAGGAACAGGCTGGGAAGATGTGGCTGACCTGGATTTCAGCAAGCCTGATATGTGCCAGGAGATGATTGATGCGATGAAGTTCTGGGTGGAGGAGATCGGAGTGGACGGCTTCCGTTGTGATGCGGCTGACTTTGTTCCGTTCGAGTTCTGGCAGGATTGTCTGAACCAGCTCAGAGCCATTGAAGGCAAGGATCTTCTTATGCTTGCTGAGGGACAGAGAAAGGATCACTTTGATGCAGGATTCGATATGAATTATGCTTGGGGCTGGCTTTCAGCTCTCAGAAGAGTATATAACGGAAATACATTCAACAGACAGGGACCGGGCGCTGAGCCGGGAAGAAGAATGAGCAGAACTGTGCCTGTGAGCTCATTGTTTACTTCGGACTCTCTTGAATATGCAGGTCTTCCTGAGGGTAAGGTAAAGCTTCGCTTCACCACTAATCATGATGAGTGCGTGAAGATGTCTCCAATCCGTGAATTCTTCGGTCCGGAAGGTTCGATGGCAGCTTTCGTAGCTACAGCTTACATTCACGGAGGTATTCTCGTATATGGTTCACAGGAGGTCGGATATCCTGGAAAGATCAATTTCTTCAATTATGTTGAAATCGACTGGGAGGCAAATCCGCATATGTATGACGAATATTGTGAACTTATCAGGGTATATAATTCAGAGCCTGCTCTCAGAAAGGGTTCGATTGTTCCTTATCCAGATAATGATGTCCTTATGTTTGAAAGAGTTTATGGCGAAGACTCAATCCTTGTAGTCATCAATATGAGAGATACTCAGCACCAGATTACTCTTCCTCAGCAGTGGCAGGGACGCACCTGTACAGAGCTTGTTTCCGGCAAGACCGTGGTTCTTCCTTCAGGAAACGATATGCTCAGACCGTTTGAGTATTATGTAGTGAAATAACACCTTAAACTATGAAAAAGTTTGTCAGCCTTTTCCTTTTTGCATTCTGCTTTCTGATAGCGGGTGCAACGGACATTCAGCGTGTCGACCCTCCGTTCTGGTATGCAGGAATGAAGAATACCGAACTTCAGATCATGTTCTATGGTGAGAACATATCTGATGCTCCATTTTCTATGGATAAGTACGAGGGGGTGACAGTCAAGGAGGTCTGCAAGGTAGAAAATCCTAATTACCTCTTCGTGTACCTTGATGTGAGTGCTAAGGCAAAGCCTGGAATGCTCCAGTTCCAGTTCGGCAAGGGCAAGAAAGCAGTACGCCATTCTTTTGAACTTCGTTCGAGGAATCAGAAGGCGGGTGCGATGGGATTTACCCCGCAGGATGTACTTTACCTTATAATGCCGGATCGTTTTGCCAATGGAAATCCTGACAACGACAACCTCGACGGTTATATCGCAAACCGTCAGGGAGGCGGACGACACGGTGGTGATATTCAGGGAATTATGGATCATCTGGATTATATTGATGATCTTGGCGTTACAGCAGTGTGGCTCAACCCTATCCAGTACAACAAGGGTAACTCCTCACATGGTTATGCCATCTCTGATTATTACCTCGTGGAGCCTCGACTCGGCTCTAATGAAGAGTATTGCGAAATGATCGATGCAGCTCATGAAAGAGGCATCAAGGTCGTTATGGATATGATTTTCAACCATAGCGGAAGTTCGCATTGGTGGATAACCGATGTTCCGACTTCCGACTGGTTCAACCAGAACGATCAGGCTGTGAAGACCGGAGAAAGGATGCGTGAGATGGAGGCCGCACGTGCCAAAGGTCAGCAACCGCAGAGACAGTACTATGGTAATCGCAGACAGCAGGTGAAAATGCCTGCGAGCATAGCTGAATTCGAGGCCCTTCCGCAGGAACAGAAGGACGCCTTGATAAGAATGAACAGTCACAATGAGGATGCTTTGGTGACCACTACCCATTACAAGTGGACCCTTCTGGACCCTCATGCTCCTGAAACAGAGAAGGATATCCTCGTAGAAGGCTGGTTCTCAGGCGGTATGCCGGATCTTAATCAGAAGAACCGTCACCTCGGTACTTATCTTATCCAGAACAGTATCTGGTGGATCGAGTATTCTCGTATTGACGGTATAAGAATGGATACCTATCCTTATGCGGATTTTGATTTTATGGCAAGATGGTGCAAGGAGATAAATGATGAGTATCCGGACTTCAATATTGTCGGAGAAGGATGGTATCCGCGCAATTCTGCAGCCGGTTGGTGGCAGGGTGGCTCTTCTGTGAGCCCTTCAGATTCCAAGCTTAAGACAGTCATGGATTTCGACCTGACATTTACCACACAGAATGAAATCCTCAAGGAAAGCAATACCAGTGAGGGATCGGAGGCCGGTCTCTTCAAGATGTATGAGTGTCTGACACAGGACTTCCTTATTCCGGATCCGAATTATGTTCTCACTTTCCTTGATAATCATGATATTGCCAGATTCATGAAGCCTGGTGACCCTATCTGGAAATTCAAGCAGGGACTTGCATTCCTTCTTACTACCAGAGGAATTCCGCAGATGTACTATGGAACCGAGATCATGATGGGTGTCGAAGAAGGTGATTTCCTTCGTGCAGATTTTCCGGGAGGATGGGCTGAGGATGAAAAGACGGCATTTACTGCGGAAGGACGAACACCGGAGCAGAATGAGAGCTGGAACTTTGCAAGTACTCTTCTGAATTGGAGAAGAACTTCAAAGGCGGTGGGAGAAGGCAGACTTGTTCATTACACACCTGATAACAGGACTAAATGCTATGTCTATGCCCGTGTCGCCGGCGATGAGACAGTACTTGTCATCCTTAATGGCAGCGATACCATGAGACTTGTGGATATGCACAGGTTCTCAGAGGTTGTGAAAGACAATACAAAGGGCAAGGATGTGATTACAGGAGAAGTGGTGGATCTTACTTCACTTGTGAAGATCGAGCCAAGAGGAGTATATGTACTTGAATTGAGCAAATAACACTAAAATTATGAAAAAATTCAGATTGGCGTTGATGGCGGCAGTATTGCTGCTCTTAGCGGGTTTTGCCGCGACCGCTGCAGAAATTCAGCATCTTGATCCGCCTTGCTGGTGGGTGGGAATGAAGAATACCCAGCTGCAGATCATGGTGCATGGACAGGATATCTCAAAGTCTACTGTCGAGATCAAGTATCCGGGAGTACGCATCAAAGATGTGGTAAAGACCGAGAATCCTAACTATCTCTTCATCTATCTTGATATTGCCCCTAAGACAAAGCCGGGCAAGATGGATATTGTTTTCAAGGAAGGAAAGGAGAAGACTGTATACAAGTACGATCTCCTGCCACGAAGCACCAAGCAGGGTGCGGAGGGCTTTACATCCGAAGATGTCCTTTATCTGATCACTCCGGACCGTTTTGCCAACGGAAATCCTTCGAATGATACTATCGGAGGAGCAAGAATGAACCGTGAGAGATCCGGAGCAAGACATGGTGGTGACATCAAGGGAGTGACAGACCATCTGGATTATATCAAAGACCTTGGCGTGACTGCTATATGGCTTAATCCTGTTCAGGAGAACAATGCAAATACCTATCACGGTTACGCCATTACCGATTTCTACGATGTGGATCCTCGTTTCGGTACGATGGAGGAATACATCGAGATGATCGACAAGGCTCATGAGAACGGACTCAAGGTGGTGATGGATATGATTTTCAATCACTGCGGAAGTTCGCATTGGTGGATGGAAGATCTTCCTACCGGAAACTGGCTCAATTTCAACAATACATTCGTCCCTACAAGCCATCAGAAATGGACTCAGGTGGATCCTCATGCGGCACCGTCCGAGAGAAAGCTCTTTACAGACGGATGGTTCAATAACGGAATGCCTGACCTCAATCAGAAAAATCCTCTTGTAAGCGATTACCTTATACAGACCTCTACATGGTGGATCGAGTATGCACGAATCGACGGTATCCGTCAGGACACACATCCTTACATGGATGCTGAGTTCGCTGCGAAATGGTGCAAGGCTACAATGGAGGAATATCCTCAGTTCAATATCACAGGTGAGACCTGGTATCCTGTAGGCAGCGGTTTCCCTGCATGGTGGCAGAAGAATTCGACCTTCAGCCCGATCAACAGCAACCTTACTTCGGTAATGGACTTCAACCTTGCCTTCATCGTTCCAGATGCTTTTGTAGATACAAATATCCCAGATGACGGAAAGGCTCAAGGCTTGTTCAATATCTATGTATCGATGGCCAGTGACTTCCTGTATCCGGATCCTAACAGCGTGCTTATCTTCCTTGATAACCACGATCTTGGACGTTTCTCTACAGTCGAGGACAAGGATCTCAATAAATACAAGCAGGGAGTAGCATTCATTCTCACTACCCGAGGTATCCCTCAGATCTACTATGGTACCGAGCTTCTTTTTACCGGTACAAAGCAGCAGGGTGATGGAGTCATCCGTAAGGATATGCCTGGCGGATGGGAAGGCGATGAAAGATCTGTGTTCACTGCTGAAGGAAGAACAGAGCAGGAGAATGAGGCTTGGGATTATATGAGCCGCATCCTTAACTGGAGAAAGAATTCAAAGGCTGTCAAGTCTGGTTCTATGATCCAGTATGCACCGCTTCACGATCATGGTGACTGCTATGTATATGCGAGAATCAAGGATGATGAGACTGTTCTCGTAGTGCTTAACGGCTCTGACAAGGATGTTACCATCGATATGTCAAGGTATGACGACGTGATGAAGAACTTCACTGCCGGAGTGGATGTGGTCACAGAAGAAGTTTACGATCTCACAGGAACTCTTGATGTTCCTGCAAGGGGAGCATATATCTTCGATCTGAAGGAAATTGCTCCTAAGACTCCGACATCAGTCAATATCCCTGCTCCTGAGTATGCTCAGTTTTCAGAGGGCCTTATCTACAATATCACAGCTCAGGGCTGGCTCAAGGAAATCCTTACCCGCCAGCAGGAAGGATTGACCGGTCATCCTGAGGCGATGGCATATCCTTACAATTCATGCCTTTGGGCTGGTGAACTCGAGCGTGACTCTGAGTCTCGCGGAGCGGATTGGTGGAGATTCGAGCAGACAGCTTATTATCTCGACGGTCTTACAAGACTGGGTTATCTTCTCGATGACGAAAAGTTCCTTCAGATCTGGCAGGAGAACATCGAATATGTACTTGCCAATCCTCTCCCGGCTAAGAAGGGTATAGACATCGAGACTCAGAAGAAGATGGAACAGGAGCGCAGGAGCCAGCGCCCGAACCGTAACTTTGATGCCCAGGTCTCTGCTGACCCGCGTCTTCGCCAGAGAATGGCAGCGCAGCAGGCTCGTCGCGAGAAACAGATGAGGATCAATGCTATAGACAGACCTGAAGGACGTCTCGGACCGGAGACCAGTTCGATGGCATGGCCGTTCGCCGTATTTTTCAGGGCTGTCCAGGCTTATTATGAGGTGACCGGTGACCCGCGTATTCCGGAAGCACTGGAAAAGAATTATCTCTCTTATCCTGTCGAGGAACTTGGAATGGACCGTTTCGTGGTAAATGTCGAGGGAATTCTCTGGACATATTCCATTACAAAGAATCCAGCCCTTCTGGACCTTGCTGTGAAAGCATGGGATGAGGATGCTTCCAATCTTACCCAGGAGACATGTCTTGATGACTCGGAATTCCATATGCACGGTGTGACTATGAATGAACTGATGAAGATTCCGATGATTCTTTATGCGCACACCGGAAAGGAGGAGTATCTCAAGGCGGCTCTCAAGGCTGACTATAAGATGGAGACCCCTAATATGCTCATAGACGGCATCAATTCCAGCACCGAGGCTCTTGCAGGCAATGATCCGCTTGCAAGTCATGAGACATGTGATATCTCGGATTATACATGGACAATGGGATATTATCTGATGACGACAGGTGATGCGCAGTGGGCTGACAGAATCGAGAAGGGTATCTTCAATGGAGGACTCGGATTGATCACCAAGGATTTCCGCTCTATGCAGTATTTCTCTTGTCCTAACCAGTTCATCGCGACCGGAAACTCGAACCATAACGGCTTCAAATATGGTCTGACCTGGATGGCATACCGCCCTATTCACGAGACTGAGTGCTGTATCGGAAATCTCCACAGATATATGCCTAACTATGTGGCAAGAATGTGGCTTAAGGATAAGAAAGGTCATCCTGTGGCCGCTCTCTATGGTCCGTCATCTGTGGTTTATGATCTTGGGGAAGGCGTGACTGTAAAGATCGATGAGATCACACAGTATCCGTTCGAGGAACAGGTGAAGTTCAAATTCACATTCTTCAAGGATGGCAAGAGATCGGCTGATTCTCATCAGATGGATTTCACATACAGAATCCCAGGCTGGTGCAAGGCAGCAGAGTCAGGTTTCCACACAGAAAGCAAGGAGTGGAAGAGCGGTGAAGTGTTCACTGTAAGACTTCCTATGCAGATCGAGGTTGTGGATGCTCCTGTACAGGGCAAATGCATTCAGAGAGGTCCTATCGTTTACTCTTATGCGATTCCGGCAAATTGGGTAGAGGATACAAAGATTTATGATAACCTTGCAGGTAAGGTGTCTGCTAATCCTGAATTCAAGAGCTGGGAGCTTACTCCTGCCGGAAAATGGAACTATGCCCTTGTGGAGAATATGCTCAGAGGTCTCAGAGTCCAGAGAACCGGCAACAGCGGATTCCCGTTCGATCCTGAATCGGTTCCTTTGAAGATAAGGGTTCCTGTGAAGGGAGTCAAGGACTGGACCCTCAAGGAGGACAGATTTACTCCGGCTCTTCCGGAGACTGTTGTTCCTGAAAGCGAGCAGGTGGAGTTTATCGAGCTTGTTCCTTATGGCTCTACTACACTCAGATTGACAACATTCCCGACAATTAAAGAGTAAAATCTGATGAAGCGTAATTTCAGATACTTCTCAATGGTGCTTGCCATAATTCTTATGGTAAGCTCTGTCTCTGTTTCCTATGGAAAGAAGGCTAAGAATGAACCACAGGTGAAATATGTCTTCTATCTTATCGGTGACGGAATGGGCATAAACGCCGTGTCAGGAACAGAGATCTATAACCGCTATACCGGAAATGGCCCGGAACAGGTCAATTTCCTTCATTTCCCGGTAAGGACACAGGTCAATACTAACTCTGCCTCCACCTTGGTGACTGGATCTGCCGCTGCAGGTACTTCCCTTGCTACCGGCCGCAAGACATATACCGGTGCGATAGGAGTGGACACAGAACGCAATCCTATAAGCAGTATAGCTGAATGGGCTAAGGCATCAGGTGCCGGAGTAGGTATCGCTACCAGTGTGGCTATCAACCACGCCACCCCCGCTGCATTTTATGCTCACGTGTCCAACAGGGACAGCTACGATGCAATATCACGTCAGTTCATTCATTCGGATGTTGTGGACTTCGCGGCAGGTGCCGGTTTTCTCACAGAAAGAAATCTGGGACTTGACGCGACATTCTATGAGCAGGAAGCTCGTGGAGAAGGTGTCAAAGTGTTCTATGGAGCAGAATCATTCGGCAATGTGAAGACAGAATATGACCGTGTGCTGTGTCTTGGAGGAAAGGATCTGAAAGAACTCCCGTTTGCGATTGACCGTAAGGAAGGAGATACTGCATTGAAGGATTTCGTCACCACCGGAATAGAATATCTTTATGGCAGATATGCTGAAGAAGGATTCTTCTTTATGATCGAAGGTGGCAAGATCGATTATGCCGGACATAATGACGATGCAGCTTCATGCTTCCGGGAGATAAATGATTTTGCAGAGGCATTGGATGTTGTTCTTGCTTTTTGTGACCGGCATCCCGGCGAGACTCTTATTGTAGTTACAGCCGATCACGAGACTGGTGGTCTTGCCCTTGGAGCAGGTGAATATAAGATGAATCCTGAGCTGCTTGCATGTCAGAAGATGTCTGAGAATGAATTGACATCAAAGTTCCGTCAGGCGTTCATGCCTCCTCCGCCTCCGCAGCGCCGAGGCCCGAGAAACGGCCAGGGAATGGCGCCGCAGCAGCCTCAATGGACTCCGCCAACATGGGAGGAGGTAAAGGAATTTCTCAAAGTGAACCTTGGATTATGGGATACCGTTCCGGTCGACAAAAGGACTGAGGAGAGATTCTTTGAAACCTACCAGACAACTTTCGGAGCCAAGGAAGGTGAGAGTGAGGTAAGAAGTCTCTATGCAGTGAATACCCGCCTTGTCTCAGATGCGGTAATGTATCTCGACAGAGCTGCAGGTTACCAATGGGCACATGGCGCTCATACCGGTTCTCCAGTAGGACTGTATGTAAGCGGAGTACGTGCAGCTGAATTCAATTCCTGCTCGGAAAATACTGATATTCCTTTGGTGATCGCACGTATCGCCGGATATGATATCCAACATTAAGACAATAATCATCTAAATCGAAAACCATGAAGTTTAAAATACTGTTGACTGCCTTTTTTATCGGGCTTTTGGGCTTCTCAAGCGCAGCATATGCAGATAATGACCCTGTCGCAAATCCTAAGGCTCAGGTCGTATCTGGAAATGCAAGATTTACTGTCCTGACTGACAGGCTTATACGTATGGAGTGGTCTGAGGATGGAAAATTCGAGGATAATGCCACCCTGGCAATTATAAACAGAAATCTACCGGTTCCGGCGTTTACATCTTCCAAGTCCGGTGAGGGCGTACAGATCAAGACATCTGCTGTGACATTGAATTATTCCGGTGGCGGCAGATTCGACAAGGAAAATCTTTCGGTTTCGTTCAAGCTCAATGGCAAGACTGTTACCTGGTATCCGGGTAAAGAAGATACCGGTAACCTCATGGGTACTGCCCGTACTCTTGACGGCTGCATGGGACCGGACAAGATCAATAACAATGATCCGATGGAGCTCGGTATCATTTCACGTGACGGATGGGCTATCGTCGATGAAAGCAGCCGCCACATATTTGTGAAGGATGACTCTGACTGGGGAGAATGGGTTCAGGCACGTAGGGAAGGTGATGTGCAGGACCTGTATATCTTCGCTTACGGACATGACTATACTGCTGCCCTTGCGGACTTTACAAAGGTAGCCGGAAAGATTCCTCTTCCTCCGAAATATGTATTCGGATACTGGTGGAGCCGTTACAAG
Source organism: Candidatus Cryptobacteroides sp. (assembly GCA_045118995.1). Classification (GTDB taxonomy): domain Bacteria; phylum Bacteroidota; class Bacteroidia; order Bacteroidales; family UBA932; genus Cryptobacteroides. The sequence goes on along the minus strand of JBGVCR010000051.1, from coordinate 36,757 downwards.
GCATATTCTGCAGATGAGCTTATCGCCCTGGGTAAGGAATTCCGTAACAGAAATATACCGATGGATGTCATGATCATCGATATGGACTGGCACGAGACATGGCAGAGCAGCGCCCGCAGACAGCGCAGGGATGAATTCGGCCAGAGCATCGGCTGGACAGGTTATTCATGGAACAGAGACCTCTTCCCTGATACCAAGGGATTCCTTGCAGAACTCCACGATATGGGATTCAAGACAGCTCTTAACCTGCATCCTGCATCCGGTATCGGAGTAAGAGAGGATTCTTATGAAGATTTTGTGGCAGACTATATCTCGAGGACAGATGACTATGACGGACCTGAAGGATATATATACAAAGGTGGTGAAAAGATCACCGAGACAATGACAGCAGTAAAGGGCTATCGTGCCAATGTGCCTTTCAGAATGTCTCAGCAGGAATGGGCTGACGCTTATTTCAACTCTGTGATTCATCCTCTCGAAGAGGAAGACGTTGATTTCTGGTGGCTTGACTGGCAGCAGTGGAAACTCAGCAAGTATGTCGAGAATCTCAGCAACACTTTCTGGCTCAACTATACATTCTTCAATGATAAGGTTAGACGCAATCGTGGTGTAGCTCCGGAAGAAAGCGAAAGACCGATGACATATCACCGTTGGGGAGGTCTCGGAAGCCACCGCTATCAGCTCGGATTCTCTGGAGATACCCACATTCTCTGGGAAGTGCTTGGCTATCTTCCTTATTTTACAGCCACAGCATCCAATGTCGGTTATGGATATTGGGGCCACGACCTTGGCGGACATATGCAGAGAGGCCAGATCCCTACAGATCCTCAGCTTTATACAAGATGGCTCCAGTACGGTGTGTTCTCTCCTCTGTTCAAGACCCATTGTACAAGCTCTGAGATCATTGAGAGACGTATCTGGACGTTCGATGATCATTATGAATACATGAAGGATGCATTTGAGCTTCGTTATGCTCTTACTCCATATATTTATGATGCTGCAAGACAGACATATGATACAGGAGTATCCCTCTGCCGTCCAATGTACTACTCTCATCCTGAAAAGCAGGAGGCTTATGACTATAAGGAGCAGTATATGTTCGGTGACAATATCCTCGTTGCCACTGTCTGCCAGCCTGTAGATACCCTTACCGGTACCGCCAAGAGAGATGTATGGTTCCCAGCTGGCAATGACTGGTATGATATGGCTCACCTTCAGATGATAAAGGGAGGCAGCAAGAAGACTCTTGAATATACCATCGCAGAAAACTGCTGGTTCGTGAAAGCCGGTGCGATTCTGCCGCTTGCACAGGAAGGTATTCAGAGCCTTCAGGAAAAGACCAATGCACTTCGTATCTATGTGGCTCCAGGCAAAGGAAGGAGCACTTACAGACATTATGAAGATGATGGTGTAAGTCAGGCGTATGAGACTGATTATGCTGTTACTGAAATCATCAAGAATGCCAGTGCATCCGGCTGTACAGTGACAATCGGTGCTCGCCAGGGCTCTTACAAGGGTATTGACCATCAGAGAGATCTTACCATCGTATTGGGAGGTCTTGACAGCAAGCCGGCCTCTGCAAAAATGGGTGCGGAAAATCTCGAAATTTCATATGATCAGCAGACTAAGGAGGCGAGTGTCAAGCTTCCGCTTCTTCAGGCTGATTCCCAGGTTTCAGTAGTAATCAGATATTAGGAAATCATGAAACGTTTCATTTACATTTTTTTGCCGATTCTCATGGCTGCCAGCCCTGGACCTAAGACAGATGTTTCTGCAGTGGCTGATGCAAATGAGAAACAGATTGCTCACGTGGAGCCTCTCTCTTGGTGGACAGGGATGAAGACTCCGCTCCAGCTTCTGATAAATGGTGAGAATATTTCCGCTTATTCAGTCGCAATCGAAGGTGGCAAAGGAGTAAAAGTCACCAAGGTGCATAAGGCTGACAGTCCGAACTATGTCTTTGTGGATGTCGAGGTGAAGGCAAATGCCGCTCCCGGAACATATTATATCGTGTTCTCCAAGGACGGACAGTCATTCAAATACCCGTATGAGATAGCTGCCCGTGCAGAGGGTTCGGCTGAGCGCAAGAGCTTCACTACGGCTGATATGGTGTATCTCATCATGCCGGACCGCTTTGCGAATGGAGATCCGTCGAATGATTCCACTGAAGATACAGCCGAGAAGGCTGACAGAAGCAGGCTTGGAGGTCGTCACGGAGGTGATATCCAGGGAGTTATCGATCACCTTGATTATATTGCCGAACTTGGAGCTACAGCCATCTGGGCTACTCCTTTCCTCGAGGATAATGCCAGAAGAGGCTCGTACCACGGTTATGCAGCATCGGACTACTACAAGATCGACTCTCGCTTCGGAACAAATGACCTTTACAAGGAATATGTGGAAAAGGCTCATGAGAAAGGTATAAAGATCATCATGGACATCGTGACCAATCACTGCGGCAGCGAGCATTGGTGGATGAAGGATCTTCCCTTCGAAGACTGGGTGCATCAGTTCCCTGCATATACCGGAACAAACGGTAAGTTCTCTACACATATGGATCCGAATGCTTCCAAGGCTGACCTTCATGTTCATGAGAGCGGATGGTTTTCACGCGGCATGCCGGATATGAATCTTAACAATCCTTATATGCTGAAATATTTCCAGCAGTGGGGAATCTGGTGGATTGAATTCTCCGGTCTTGACGGTTTCCGTGTAGATACATATCCGTACAATGAAAAGGAGCCGATGGCACAGTGGTGCGCTTCCATTGTCAATGAGTACCCTTATTTCAATATTGTAGGAGAGTGCTGGACAGGCAATATACCTCAGCTCGCTTACTGGCAGGGTGGAAATGCCAATAATGACGGTTTCGATTCGCATCTTCCTTCGATCATGGACTTTCCACTCCACGATGCCATCCGTTCGGGACTCGCTCCGAGTCAGCAGCAGAATGGCCGTGGCGGCAGAGGCGGCAGCATTTCAAGAGTCTACGATATCCTTGCCAACGACTTTATATATCACGACCTTTCAAAGATGCTCATATTCCCGGGCAATCATGATACAGACCGTATCGGTGATGTAATCGGCAAGTCGGCTGCAAAACAGAAGATCGCAATGGCGATGATGGCTACAATGCGTGGTATACCTCAGATATTTGCCGGAGACGAGATGATGTTTGTTTCGAAGGACCCAGGTTCGGGACATCCGGGTCTCAGAGTCGATTTCCCTGGCGGATGGCCTGGAGATCAAGTCGACTGGTTTACCCCAGAGGGAAGGCGTGAGATGACTGTCAATACGGCAGGAGACACTGTGGATAAAGGACAGGCTGCTGATCTGTTTGACTATGTCAGTCGTCTCTTCCAGTGGAGAAAGACCAAGGAGGTCATTCATAGTGGAAAGACTCTCCATTTCATTTCCCGTGGTAACAATTACGGCTATTTCCGTTACAATGACACTGACGCAGTATTTGTATTTGTCAATGCTTCAGCCGAGCCAGTCAATGTTCCATGGTCACACTATGCTGAAATCAGTGAGGGTCTGACAGGTGGAAAGGATGTGATCACAGGAGAGGCTGTCGTGATAAATGATGAAACTGTCGTCGCTCCCGAAACAGCACTTGTAGTGGAATTCAAAAGATAAGAGCTTATGTTCAAAAAGTTACTTTCAATAGCAGCTCTTATTCCCTGCCTGACAGCTCTGGCTTTGGCACAGACCGTTCTTTATCCTGCAGTTCCAGGAATGAGGACCAGCGAGGTGTATTCCGTAGCTGTAAATGGGGAGGACGCTTGGGTGGAGGCTATAGGACCAGGTGGTATGGAAGACCTTCATACGCTGAATCTCTCAGCAGAAGGAATGCAGACATTTGTGATTTCTGTGGATGAGGATATAGAAAGCTATTCCATCCAGCCGAAAAGCTATGGGGTGAAAGGAGAGGCGGAAGGAAAGATGCTCAAGATCAGCATAGATGGCCCTATGAAGCTTTATATCAGGGTCAACCAGCTTCCATATCTGGCGATATTTTCAAACCCTTTGGAGAAGGATGTGCCTTCAAAGAAAGACAGTAATGTGGATTACTATGGTCCGGGCAATCACGACGTAGGGGAAATCCAGGTGCGTGACGGTCAGACCATCTACATAGCCGGAGGTGCCAATGTCAATGGACGTCTGACAGGAACGGCCAAGGATGTGACCATCTGCGGACGTGGATCATTTACCGGTAATGCCCGCTTGAATGATTGCGAAAATCTTAGAGTTGATGGCATCTATATGAGGAACACCCGCGGATGGGCCAATACCATCACAAACAGTGTCAACACCTCATATGACAATGTCAAGATTTTCAGCCACACCGGTGTCTGGGGACTTGATGGTATCAACCCTGTCTCTTGCAAAGGTTTTGACATCAATGATTGTTTCATCCGTACCAGAGATGATTGTATCGCTATCAAGTCGAATGGTGATCCGCAGAGGTTCGACCTGAGTTCACGTGACATCACTATTCGTAACAGTACTATGATAGGCTGGGACCACGCTGATGGAGTCACCCTCGGTTTTGAACTTAACGGAGGCGTTGTGGAGAATATAAGGGTTACAAACTGCGATATTCTCTCGGCAAGAGGCTCTGGAAGAACCGGAGGTCATGCGGCATTCAGCATCGTCTGCGACGGAGAATCTCAGGTAAGGGATATCTATTTCGAGGATATCCGTGTGGAAGCTGCAATAGAATACAAGAATCTTGAGATCATCCTTACAGAGGCGGAACGATATGGTAACGGTCGTATGGGCTCAATTTCAGGCGTGTACCTGAAGAATGTATCCTGGGAGAATGCCTTCAAGCCGTTCACCATTGTAGGACATCCTACCAGATATGTAGAGAATGTGGTGTTTACCAATTGCTATGTCGGAGGTAAACTTCTTACCGGAGTTGAGGATGCTGACTTCCAGATGGAATTCACACGAGATATAGTATTTGTGCCAGGAGGCAAAGTGAAATATGAAAGATATCCAGAACAGGACGGAGAAATAAAGACAAGAGTCTCCGGACAGAGAAGGATTCAGAAATAATTTAATGCAGTCCATATTTTGTTGGTTAGTAGATTGCATTAAAAATGTCGGCCTGGTTGTGAAATCAGGCCGACATACTTTTTTATAAAGGATTGAATTATTTTCTATAGAGGAGATACTGGTAAGGCTCCATGTCTATTGCAGTGGCTGCCACGACAGTTTCGCCTGTCATAAGGTCAGTGACCTCTTTGCCTGCTATTGCGAGAGGAACCTTGACTGTAGCTTTCTCGTTCTTGGTGTTGACCATCACTACGAAAGATTCGCCGATGGAGTTCGTATAAGTCATCTTGGCTACATTTCCGGTATTGGCCAATACAGGGTCTGAAACGCGCACATCTCTTGTGCTGTTATACGCTTTCATCACCTTTATGTACTCGTCTGTATATGACTTGTTCGAGTCCCATTTCATCACATTGTTGTTGAAGAATGACAGAGACTTGCTGTATCCTATTTCCTGTGAGCTGTAGATAAGCGGGCATCCTTCGAGCATCGTCGCCATCACGAATGCCGCCATTGCACCTCTTTCACCACCATAGAGAGCAATCGGAGAATGTTCTGAAGCAGTGTCGTGGTTGATGATGTATCTCATTCTTGTCTTTCCCTTAGGTACATTCGACATGTCATTGTTGAATGCGTCGAAGATGCTTGCAGCTCCGGAATTGCCTTTGAATACCTTCTCAAGTGCATTAGGGAAGCTCCATGCATACATTATGTCGAATCCTACCTCGTAGATCCAGCTCTTGTCTCCCTCGGCAAGAAGAATGATCTCAGGCTTGATCGAGCGCAGATGTGCAAGAGCATCTGTCCAGAAATCCTGAGGCACTCCCTCTGCATAGTCGCAGCGGAAGCCGTCTACTCCAGCCTCTGTAACCCAATATGCCATAGCATCTTTCATCGCCTCGCGCATGTCATTGTTACCGAAGTTCAGATCAGCGACATCAGTCCAGTTGAAGCCCGGAGGGGAGATGATGTTGCCTGATGCGTCGGTTGAGTGCCACCCCTTGTTCTTGGTCCAAGGATTGTCCCACGAAGTATGGTTGGCGATCCAGTCAAGGATGACCTTCATTCCAAGGCTGTGTGCGCTGCTCACCAGGTTCTTCAGGTCTTCGAGGGTACCGTACTGCGGGTGAACCTTCTTGAAGTCCTTGATGCAGTAAGGTGAGCCTATGGCCTTCTCCTTGCCCTGCTCGCAGATAGGCATAAGCCAGATTACGTCCACTCCCAGATCCTTGATGTTCTGCAGGCGGGCGGTAATGGCGTTAAGCTGGTTGCTTGTGGCGAAAACGCGTGGGTTTGCCTCATAAAACACATACGAAGCATCCGGTTTTTCATTAGGGTCGCGAACCGGCTTGTCATCCGGCTTCTCAGTACAACTGACTGCGCCCATAATGAGCGCAGTCAGCATTAAAATATTAAGTTTCATCAATCTCATATATTACTCGATTGGAGTTACACCTTCTGCTGTAACTGTGAAGAAGTAGTCACGGTCTGCTCTTACATTGTAGTCAGAGAGCTGAGTACCACCTCCGTTGTTGTTGAAGATGAGGTTGCAAGAACCACCGAAGAATTCAGCAGGAACGGTGAATACCTTGTAATCCGTACCATCTACAGTTTCGGTAGCATATGTTCCGCCTGGCCATCCGCCGAATGGCTCGCCGTCACCCCATGAGTATACTGCGATTGCATCCCAGCCTGTCTGGTCGTCAACATATACCTTGACTGCAGGAGCAGTGCCGAGCTCTGCTGAAGCCTCGCCAGCCACGAGGAAATTGTACTTTGCAAGTGTTACAAGAGGAGTGTCATACTGTGCGCCGCTTCCATTGATGATCGGGTGGTAAACCAGATCATAAGCAGTTGCTGTGCTCTCTACAACGTTGTATGCAACGCCACCGCAAGTCACCTCAGTCTCAAGAGCAGCACCTGGCCATCCGCCGAAGAGCTCTGGAAGAGCATCACCCCAAGCGTAGATGTTAGTCACTTCCCAGCCTGTGTTGTCCTGTACATAGAAGTATACTGGGACTGGATCAGCAGGAGTTTCAGGATCTGGATTCTCCGGTTCCGGGTTCTCTGGCTCCGGATTCTCCGGAGTCTCGCCCACAGGCTCGCGGTTGAGTGGATCTTCGATTACTGCGCAGTCCTTCTCGTTATAGATTACGTAGAAGTGATCCACTACCTCAGCGCTGAATACTACAGGCATATCTGCTGTCTGAACGCCGCCACCGTTGTTGTTGAAGATGAGGTTCTGCTCCTTTCCTTCAACATCTGCTACTGCATACTCGAAGTATGTGTACTCTACGCCGGCGATAGTCTCGGTACCTGTTGGCTGCATACCTGGCCATCCGCCTCCGAGATTGTTCTCAGTACCCCACTGGTAGAGGGCGATAGCTTCCCATCCAGCCTGGTTGTCAGCATAAACGCGGATAGTTCCTTCGTGCTCAGGGAGCTTCTCCGGTACCTGGAGAGGGTTCTCGATGATCTCCCAATCCTTCTCGTTGAAGATTCTGTAGAAGTGGTCTACCACGTCAGCGCTGAATGTCAAAGGAATGTCAGCAGTCTGGATACCGCCGCCGTTGTTGTTGAAGATGAGGTTCTGGCTCTTGCCTTCAACATCTTCCACCTTGTACTCGAAGTAAGTGTATTCTACCTCGTTGATAACCTCAGTACCTGTAGGCTGCATACCTGGCCAACCGCCTCCGAGATTGTTCTCAGTACCCCACTGATAGAGAGCGATAGCCTCCCAACCGGCCTGGTTCTCTACGTATACGCGGATTGTACCAGGGTGATCAGGAAGTGTAGGAATGTATTCCTTTACAGGCTCGCCCCATACAGATACGACTACGCTGGTTCTCTGACCAAGGTCTGCGTTTGATGTATAGGTGGCCATTTCCTTCTTGGTAGTGAGCGACAGACCTGAATTCTTTGAATAGAACCAGAAGCCGTCAGCAAGCGAAGTGCCCTCAGCGAAAGTTGCAGGGTCAAGATATACTCCGAAGATGTTGATGTTTACAGATGACTGAGAAAGACGCCATTTTGCATCCTCTACGTATGACTCTGCCTCTGCGCCGTTGAAAGGACCGCAGATATAGATCTCGTCAGTGTCATATACTCCTGAAGGGAGCTTGGCCTCGATAAGAATCTTCTGGGCATCTGTTTCGAATGCATATTTGCCTACCGGCTCAGAATCACCGAGATTACACGCTGCAAGGAGAGCAACGAAAGGCAAAAGCATCAAAAATTTCAAATACTTTTTCATGGTTTTAAGATATTAATTAAAATGGTGTTTATACGTATAGGTATTCTTTGTAGTTAAAGGTATGGACTTTTTGCATCACTTCTCATCAAATACCCCCGTTAAAGAAGTGACTGGTAGATTTGATTGGTTGAATGGTGCAAATGGCGGGGTTTGTCAGCGAATAAGCAAGCTTTGGAAACTTTTCTTGCGGAAACTTTCGGAATAGCTTAGTGGGATTCATGTAAATCAAAATCTGCGGCATCCGTCGGTTCTGTGTGAAAATATGCCTATCTTTGCCGTGAATTCGGATACCTGTCGGATCTGATATCTCCGGTCAGGTATCTTACCTTGAATATTTTAAGTAAAAATGAGTTCATTCGTTATAGAAGGCGGCCACAAGCTTAGTGGCACGATAAGACCGCAAGGTGCCAAGAATGAGGCCTTGCAGGTGATCAGTGCAGTTCTCCTGACCAAAGAGAAAGTGAAGATTTCGAATATTCCTGAAATCCTGGATGTCCGTAACCTGATCCTTCTGCTGGAAGGAATGGGTGTGAAGGTTACCCGACACGAGAAGGGTGTCTATACATTTCAGGCTGATGAAATTGATACTGATTATATTGCCAGTGCTGATTTTGTGGGCAAATGTGCAAAGTTGCGCGGATCGGTGATGGTCGTAGGACCTTTGCTGGCCCGTTTTTCAAGGGCTTATTTCCCGAAACCGGGTGGAGATCAGATCGGTCGCAGAAGGGTGGATACCCATATCCTCGGTTTCATGAATCTTGGGGCTTTGCAGGAATATGACACCGACAAGAAGGCCTTCTATCTGCATGTTCCGGAAGGCAGGAAGCTTGAAGGAAAATACATGCTCCTGGATGAGGCTTCTGTTACCGGAACGGCCAATATTGTGATGGCGGCCTGCCTTGCAGAAGGTGAGACTACGATCTACAATGCCGCCTGCGAACCTTATGTACAGCAGCTTTGCAGGATGCTAGTGAGGATGGGTGCGCGTATCGATGGTATAGGTTCCAACCTCCTGAAGATCAATGGAGTGGAATCTCTTGGGGGGACTGAACACAAGATCCTTCCGGATATGATCGAGATAGGCTCGTTCATCGCCCTGGCTGCAATGAACCGCAGTTCACTGACCATAAAGGATGTGGCTTACGATCAGCTTGGAATGATTCCGGAAGCCTTCCGTCGTCTGGGCGTTAATCTGGAACGCAGAGGTGATGATATCTTTATTCCTGAGCAGGAAAGTTATGTGATCGATTCGTTCCTGGATGGCTCGATCCTGCATATCGCAGATGCTCCTTGGCCAGGCCTGTCCCCTGACCTTATAAGCGTGATCATCGTGATGGCTACCCAGTGCAGAGGAAGTGTTCTTGTTCACCAGAAAATGTTCGAGAGCCGCCTCTTCTTCGTGGACAAGCTCATCGATATGGGCGCTCAGATCATTCTCTGCGATCCGCACAGAGTAGTCGTCGTGGGACACGATCATCGTTACCAGCTTCGTGCCGGTCAGATGGCTTCTCCGGACATCAGGGCAGGTATCGCGATGCTCATCGCCGCAATGTCGGCCAAGGGAACCAGCGTGATCAGCAACATCGAGCAGATTGACCGTGGATACGAGGAAATCGATGTCCGTCTGAATGCCTTGGGGGCCCGGATTTCCCGTCAGTAAATTATTATAGGTTTCGAAAGCACAAAATCGTCTGGTTTTGTGCTTTCGCCTTTGAAATCGGCCCCTGAACGCATGATATCGGGCATTTCTGTGCTTTGGAAAGACAGCAGCCGACAGCATGGGAATTAGCTGATTGGTGCTTTGGGTCCTTTGGGTGTGAGGTGTGAGGGGTTTCGTCAGTGAAATCCGACCGTTCGTCAGAATCTTCATGCAATTCATCTTATATATTTCATATATAAGCCAAATCTTATTATCTTCGTAAGATTTGTAAGTGGATACACCGATAATGCAGACAAATATTAAGTTATGAAGATATCATTCAAGAGTTTATTGATGGGTACAGTTGCAGCGGCCGCAATGGCTTCATGCGCATCGGAAGGCGGTGCGCTCGTCGTACCTGAGGCTCCGCTGGAGGAGTGCGTCTATAAGGGCGACAAGACAGAATTTGCAGTTTGGGCTCCGGATGCGGATGCTGCCAGACTGAGGCTTTATCATTCGGCTTCCGATGAGGCTGCCTTCAAGACAGTGGACATGAAGCTTGGCAAGGACGGACTTTGGAAAGCGACAGTGAAAGAGGACGTGAAAGGTGCTTTCTACACATTCCAGGTCCAGAGAGGCGGAGAGTGGCTTGAGGAAACAGAGGGTATCGCGGCAAAGGCCGTGGGAGTGAACGGAACTCGTGGTGCTGTGATCGATTGGACAGAGACTGATCCTGAGGGTTGGGCTGAGGACAAGAGCCCGCTCATCAAGCCTTCGGACATCATCGTTTATGAGATGCATCACAGGGACTTCTCTATCCATCAGACTTCGGGAGTGAACAACAAGGGTAAGTATCTTGCTCTTACAGAGGAAGGCACGAAGAATCCGGACGGCCTTGCTACCGGTATCGACCACCTCAAGGAAATCGGAGTGACATATGTCCAGCTTCTCCCTTCTACAGACTTTGTCACTGTGGATGAGACACGTCTGGAGAACAATCAGTATAACTGGGGATATGATCCATACAACTACAATGCTGTCGAGGGTTCGTATTCTACAGACCCATACAATCCGGTTACCCGTATCAAGGAATTCAAGCAGATGATCCAGGCGCTTCACAAGGCCGGCTTCCGCGTGATCCTCGATGTGGTTTACAATCACACTTCTGACGCATCGAAGACCGGTTTCGAGCGCACGATGCCGGGCTATTTCTACCGTATGCGTGAAGACGGAAGTTTCTTCAACGGTTCGGGCTGCGGAAATGAGACAGCTTCTGAGCAGGAGATGTTCCGCAAATATATGATCGAGTCGCTCGAGTGGTGGATGAAGGAATATCATATCGACGGATTCCGCTTTGACCTTATGGCCATCCATGACATCGAGACAATGAACCTCATCAGCGAGCGCCTGCACGCTATTGATCCGGATGTGGTAATCTATGGCGAAGGCTGGGCGGCAGAGGCTCCGGCTTACCCTGCTGAGGAAATTGCCCTCAAGGCCAATACATACATGCTTGACGGGATAGGTGCATTCAGTGACAATATCCGTGATGCGGTACGAGGACCTCTCGGATGTGAGAATGCCGGATTTATGGACGGAGTGGCCGGAAACAAGGAGAATATCCATTTCGGAATCGCCGGTGGAGTCGAGCACCCTCAGGTGAGCGTAGAGCGCTGGACCAGCAATCCTCTCCAGCACGTAAGTTATGTCAGCTGCCACGATGACCATTGTCTCCGTGACCGTCTTGAAGAGGCAACCAAGGCTACTGAGAAGGAACGTCTTGCAATGGTAAAACTCGCTCAGACAGCTGTTTACACTTCTCAGGGTATTCCTTTCATCTTCAATGGCGAGGAACTCTACCGTCACAAGCAGGGAGTGAAGAACAGCTACAACAAGCCGGACTCGATCAATGCGATCGACTGGACATACAAGACTACCTACAAGGATCTCGTGGATTATTATGCAGGGCTTGCAGCCATCCGCCACTCTCATCCAGGCTTTTGTCTTGGAGATGCCGAGCTGGTTCGTCAGAAGCTTCAGTTCATCGAGGTGAATGACCCTTGCGTAGTGGCATTCCGTATCAGCGGACTCGAAGGAATCGATTCTGCGAAGTCGCTCACAGTACTTCTCAACGGTTCGAAGAAGGCTGCGAAGGTGGAGATCCCTCAGGGCAATTACACAGTCCTCGCGAAGAACGGACAGGCTGATGCCGAGGGCCTCGGAGCATATTCGGGCAATACAATTTCAGCTGCTGCCACTTCAGCGACAATTCTTGCCGAGAATTAGTATTGCCGGTCGGACCGACAATGACGTCATCCCGGCTCGACCGGGAGTCTGAAAAATGAAAATAATAAATAACCAAGATATGAAGAAAATAGCAATCGCACTTACAGCTGCGCTTTTCGCGATGGCCTGCAGCCAGGCTCCGCAGATCCAGCAGCAGCCACTTGAAAACTCAGTGGTTTATGAAATGAACGTACGTCAGTACACTCCGGAGGGAACATTCGCTGCAGCTCAGCAGGAACTTCCTCGTCTCCAGGAGCTTGGAATAGACATCCTCTGGCTTATGCCGATCCATCCGATCGGAGTCAAGGAGCGTAAGGGTACTCTCGGCTCTTATTATGCCATCGCTGACTATAAGGCTGTCAATCCTGAATTCGGTACAATGGCTGATTTCGAGAATTTCCTCGCTGAGGCACATAAGCTTGGTTTCCGCGTGATTCTCGACTGTGTGGCTAACCATACATCTCCTGATGCAAAGTGGATCAATGAGTGCCCTGCAGACTGGTATATGCGTGATTCTCTGGGTAATACAGTCGTGAATTATGACTGGTACGATATCGCAGAGCTGAATTATGACAAGCGTGAGGTATGGGATGCTATGGCTGACCAGATGCGTTTCTGGATGGAGAAAGGTGTGGACGGATTCCGTTGCGACATGGCCTGTGAGGTTCCTCTCGAGTTCTGGCAGGAGACCATTTCTGCTCTTCGTGCCGACTATCCGGGAATGTATATGCTTGCAGAGGGTGAGGAGCCTAAGCTTCATTCTCTTTCAGGCTTCAATTCATCATACGCTTGGGAACTTCACCATATGCTGAATGCAATTGCACGCGGTGAAAAGAATATTCCTGAGCTTCTTGAGTATATACAGAAAGATGCAGAAAGACATCCTGCTGATGCTTTCCGTCTTATGTTCACATCCAATCATGACGAGAACTCTTGGGCTGGTACCGAGTTCGAGAGAATGGGTGACGCGGCCAAGCTTATGGCTGTGCTGACATTCACCCTTCCTAACGGTCAGCCGCTTATCTACACAGGTCAGGAAATGGGCTGGAACAAGAGATTCGAATTCTTTGAGAAGGATCCTATCCCGGCTTGGGAGAAGAACGAGTATTTCGATTTCTATAAGTGGCTCATCGGTATGCGTCATGCCAATCCGGCACTTGCCTCTGGAGACAAGGGTGGCAAGTTCGAAGTGGTTTCCACTGATGACAGCACTCTCGTGTTCACCCGTACTCTTCCTGAGAACAAGGTGACTGTGAAGGCTCAGCTCAAGGCTCCTTGGTCATACGAAATCATTGCAGAATAGATAGAACCGTCATCCCCAGCTTGACGGACAATGTCATCCCCGGCTTGTCCGGGGATCTATAAAGGAAAAATAATGAAGAAAATATTAATAACACTGACTGCCATTGCTCTTGCAGCCTGCACCACCAGGCCGGCCTTCGACCCGGCTTCAGTGGCAGACGCAACTGCTGACCAGGTTACCCGCGTAGAACCGCTTTCGTGGTGGACCGGTATGAAGATGCCGCTCCAGCTTCTTGTCCAGGGAGAAGGAATCTCCGAGTACAATGTCACAATCGAGGGCGGAAAAGGAGTATCTGTCGAGAAGATCAATAAGGCTGACAGCCCGAACTACCTTTTTGTAGATGTGAAGGTGGCCTCGAATGCCCAGCCCGGAACATATTACATTGTATTCTCCAAAGACGGACAGTCATTCAAATATCCATATGAGATAGCGGCTCGTCGTGAGGGTTCTGCGGAAAGAACCAGCTTTACGACAGCAGACATGATATATCTCATTATGCCTGACCGATTTGCAAACGGCGATCCTTCCAATGACTCGGTTGATGGAATGCCCGATAAGGTGGCGCGCGATCTGCCTTTCGGCCGTCATGGCGGCGATATCCAGGGTATAATCGACCATCTTGACTATATCAGCGAACTCGGTGCAACGGCGATCTGGTGTACTCCTCTGATCGAAGATAACCTTCCACGAGTCACATATCACGGTTATGCCTGCACAGATTATTATCATATAGATGCGCGCTTCGGTGACAATGACCTTTTCAGAACCTATGTTCAGAAGGCTCACGAGAAGGACTTGAAGATAATAATGGACATCGTTCCTAACCACGCAGCATCCGGACACTGGTGGATGAAGGATACTCCTTTCAAGGACTGGTATCATGTGTTCGATACATATACAGGATCGAATATCGTGTTTTCTACCAATATGGACCCTAACGCTTCGAAGCAGGACCTTTACATCCAGGAAAGTGGATGGTTCGACCGTACGATGGTGGATATGAATCTCGATAACCCGTTTGTTCTCAAGTATTTCCAGCAGTGGGCGATATGGTGGATCGAGTGGGCTGACCTCGACGGATTCCGTGTGGATACTTATCCATACAATGAGAAAGATCCTATGGCGCAGTGGTGTGCCGCGGTGATGAACGAGTATCCGAACTTCAATATTGTGGGCGAGTGCTGGACGACTTCCATCCCTCAGCTTGCATACTGGCAGGGAGGCAACGCAAACAAGGACGGCTTTGACTCGTACCTCAAGTCTATCATGGACTTCCCGCTCCACGATGCTCTTCGTGCGGGCTTGGTGGAAGATAATCCGGGCTGGGGTCAGGGTATCCTTCGTGTGTACGACATTCTTTCTCATGACTTCGTATATCACGATCTCTCCAATATGATGATCTTCCCGGGAAATCATGATACTGCACGTCTTGGCGACGCACTTCGCAAGAATCCGGACCGTGTCAAGATCGTCATGGCAATGATGGCTACAATGCGAGGTTATCCGCAGATTTTTGCAGGTGATGAGCTTATGTTCGTCTCGAACAATCTCAGGGATGCTGGTGACCATGGCGGACTCCGCGTGGATTTCCCTGGCGGATGGGAAGGCGACCAGATGAACCTCTTTACTGCAGAAGGCCGTGCCAATGCCACAAAGAACACAGACGGTCTCGAAGTGCCGCAGGGCCAGGCTGCCGACCTCTTCGATTTCACAAGCCACCTTTTCCAGTGGAGAAAGACAAAGGATGTCATCCACAATGGAAAGACAATGCATTTCATGACCCGCGACAACACCTACGGCTATTTCCGTTATGATGACGACGACGTG
This sequence comes from Candidatus Cryptobacteroides sp., assembly GCA_045118995.1. Classification (GTDB taxonomy): domain Bacteria; phylum Bacteroidota; class Bacteroidia; order Bacteroidales; family UBA932; genus Cryptobacteroides. The sequence continues at coordinate 21,385 of JBGVCR010000051.1, read as the reverse complement.
GTTTTCGTATATATCAATAACTCCCTTGAGCCGAAGAATATCCCTTGGACATACTACAATGAGATATCTGAGGGCCTTACAGGTGGAGTCAATGTAATGACAGGTGAGCCTTTCGAGGTTTCAGACGCAACAGTAGTCGCTCCTCAGTCAGTTCTTATAGTCGAATATCAGAAATAAAGATTTCTCGACTTCGCTCGAAATGACAATGAAGATTTCTGCCCATTCTAAGGCATCCTCCTGTCATTCTGAGCGAGCGCAGCAAGCGTGAGAATCTATAACAAGAAAAACAAAACATAATTGATAATGAAAAAAATACTTTCAGCTCTTTCAACCCTCGCCCTCTTCGCAGCCTGCACAGCAACGCAGCCTGCCGGCGAAGTGACTGATGTCCAGACTCTCAAGTCTCCGGACGGAAACATGGAAATGACCTTCCAGCTCACGGCAGAAGGTACTCCGCAGTACGCCCTTAACTATGGTGACCAGAAGGTGATCCTTCCTTCAGACCTCGGATTTGAATTCCGTGGAGTGCTCAAGGCGCAGAAGATTGTCTATAATGCAGACGGCACCATCTCCAAGGAAGACCGTCAGCCATGCAATTCTTTCTATGACGGATTCTCCCTCGAAAGCGTGGAGACTTCTACATTTGACGAGACATGGGAACCAGTGTGGGGTGAGGAGGCACAGATCCGCAACCATTACAACGAGCTTCTTGTAAACCTCGTCCAGACTTCTACAGACAGAAAGATGGCTATCCGTTTCCGCCTCTATGACGATGGTCTCGGATTCCGTTACGAGTTCCCATATCAGAGCAAGCTCAGCTATTTCGTGATCAAGGAGGAGATGACTCAGTTTGCACTCGCAGGTGATCATACAGCTTGGTGGGTACCGGGTGACTACGATACTCAGGAGTACAATTTCACAGAGTGCCGTCTTTCAGAGATTGCAGGAAAGATGCAGGATGCTATCTGCGGCAACGACTCCCAGACTCCTTACTCAGTGAACGGTGTGCAGACATCCCTCCAGATGCGTACTGACAGCGGTCTTTACATCAATATCCACGAGGCTGCCCTTCTCGACTATCCTTGCATGCACCTCGAGCTTGACCCTGAGACAATGACGTTCACATCGCATCTTACTCCTGATGCACAGGGATGGAAAGGCCGTATGCAGACTCCATGCAACACTCCTTGGCGTACAGTTCAGGTGGCTCCAAGCGCTACAGCTCAGCTCGCTTCGCGCCTGATCCTTAATCTTAACGAGCCTTGCGCCCTTGAAAGCACAGACTGGATCAAACCGGTGAAGTACATCGGCGTTTGGTGGGAAATGATCACAGGAAAGGGTTCTTGGTCATACACCAACGATTTTGCTTCTGTTCAGCTTGGCAAGACTGACTACGCTTCAGCAACTCCTAACGGAACTCACTCTGCAAACAATGAGAAGGTTCGCCGTTACATTGACTTTGCGGCAGAGCACGGCTTCTCTCAGGTACTCGTTGAGGGATGGAATGAAGGATGGGAAGACTGGGCCAACTGCAACAAGGACTATGTCTTCGATTTCGTTACTCCATATCCTGACTTCGATATTGACGCACTGAACAAATATGCTCATTCAAAGGGTGTCAAGATCATGATGCACCATGAGACCTCTTCATCGGTACGCAACTACGAGCGTCATCTCGACCAGGCCCTCGATCTTATGGACAAATACGGCTACAATGCCATCAAGAGCGGTTATGTGGGTGATATCCTTCCTATCGGCGAGCATCACTACAGCCAGTCACTCATCAACCACTATATGTATGTGGTGAAGAAGGCGGCAGAGCATAAGATCATGCTCAACGGTCACGAGATGGTTCGTCCTACAGGACTTTGCCGTACATACCCTAACCTCATCGGCAGCGAGTCTGCCCGCGGTACAGAGTATCAGGCATTCGGTGGTACAATGCCTCACCACGTGACAATACTTCCGTTCACCCGTCTCAACGGTGGTCCTATGGACTACACTCCTGGTATCTTCTTCCAGGACCTTGCTTCTGTGACCGGCGGAAAGAACAATTCTTGGGTGAATGCGACAATTGCCAACCAGCTTGCACTCTATGTGACTCTCTATTCACCTCTCCAGATGGCAGCAGACCTTCCTGAGCATTATGCTCAGTTCATGGATGCATTCCAGTTCATCAAGGATGTCGATATCGATTGGATCCAGTCGAAGTATCTGCTTGCCGAGCCGGGTGAGTATGTCGTGATAGCACGTCAGGGCAAGAAGGACGGCCAGTGGTTCTGCGGCGGTGTGACAGATGACAATGAGCGCACCCTCGAAGTTCCTCTCCAGTTCCTTGATCCTGAGAAGACATACGAGGCTACAATCTATCGTGATGCAGATGATGCCCACAACAAGAACAATCCTCAGGCATACGTGATCGAGAAGCGCAACGTAACCTTCCACGATTACCTTCCTATCAAGATGGCAGCCGGTGGTGGATTTGCTATCAGCTTCGAGGAAAAATAGTCATAAAGGTTTCTAAAGCATAACAATCTTTCGAAAATTGCGATAAATTGACACAATATTCGGAAATCCGGTTATGATTTTGTATATTTGGAACGGCGGTAAAAGCCGTTCCTTTTTTTATGAAACAACTGATCGACAATGTCGCCCTCGCTTCTGTGCTGGAGCAGATGGGCATAGCTGAAATTTCTCAGGCAACAATACGTCAGTCGGGAGAAATTGCCAGAACTCTGGAAAAGAATGCAGGTGTGGAGTTCCTTCATCTGGAGATGGGAATTCCGGGTCTTCCTCCTTCTCAGGTGGGTGTTGAGGCCGAATGTGAGGCTTTGCGTGCAGGAGTTGCTTCCATCTATCCCAATATGATGGGAGTTCCGCAGCTGAAGAACGAGGCATCACGTTTTCTGAAAGCCTTCCTTGATATTGACATTGCCCCTCGGGGATGTATTCCGACAGTGGGGTCGATGCAGGGAAGCTTCTCTTCATTTGTATTGTGTTCTCATATTGATCCGGCTAAGGATACAGTGCTTTTTATCGATCCCGGATTCCCGGTGCAGAGGAATCAGGTCAATATCCTTGGAATCCGCAGCGAGTCGTTTGATATTTACGAGTATAGAGGCGAGAAACTGGCGGCTAAACTGGAAAGCTATTTTGCTTCCGGACGCATCTCGGCCCTCATTTATTCCAGTCCGAACAATCCTGCATGGTTCAATCTCACTGAGCAGGAACTGCGTATCATAGGAGAATTGGCTACGCGCTATGATGTCATTGTCATTGAGGATCTTGCATATATGTGCATGGACTTCAGGAAACCACTTGGAAAACCATTTGAAGCTCCCTTCCAGCCTACTGTGGCTAAATACACCGACAATTATATCATAATGATGTCTGCATCCAAGATGTTCAGCTATGCAGGTCAGCGTATAGCCATATTGGCTGTTTCCGACCGGCTTTACAGCCGTGAATATCCTGCCTTGCAGAACCGTTACCGTATTGCCCGTCTGGGCGATGCATTGGTGCTTGGTGTTCTTTATGCAGTGTCTTCGGGTACGAGCCATTCCGCTCAATATGCCCTTGCGGCGATGTTCAAGGCGGCCAATGACGGCACTCTCGATTTCGTGGAGGCTACCTCCGAGTACGCACGCCGTGCCGCATTGACCAAGAAAATGTTCCTGGACAATGGCTTCCATATTGTCTACAGCAAGGACGGTGATGAGGATGTCAGCGACGGATTCTTCTATACTGTGGGCTACGGAGGATTGACAAGCGCGGAACTGATGAGAGATCTGATGCTTGTGGGAATCTGCTCGATCTCATTGTCCCTTACCGGAAGCGCACAGAGCGGAGTCCGTATCTGTGTCTCGCAGCTGAATCGTCCGGCCCAGTTCGATATGCTGGAGCAGCGACTCCGTCTCTTTGCACAAATACATCAATAATCTGATTTACAATGAAATACTTCACACCATCCGAGGCTGTCCAACTCATAAATTCAGGCGAAAGCGTTTATATCCAAGGAAGTACATCCATTCCGGAAGTACTTTGCAAGGCATTGGCCGACCGCGGTGATGAACTTCGCGATGTTACAATATATGCAGCTTTCGCAGTGGGTCGTTGCGAGGCTCCATTCTGCAGGCCAGAATACAAGGACTCGTTCAATATCAAGAGCCTTTTCGTGGCCAATAATATCCGTAAATGGCTGGCTGCCGGCTATGGCTCGACTATTCCCGCATTCCTTGGTGAGATTCCTGGATTGTTCAGGGATGGGACATTGCCTCTTGATGCTGTATTCCTCAATGTCTCACCGCCGAACGATGAGGGATATTGTTCTTTCGGAGTTTCTGCGGATCTTGCCGTATCCGCTGTGGAATGTGCATCAAAAGTGATTGTGCAGGTAAATAAGGCTATGCCGTTTTCGTATGGTGATGCATTGATCCATGTTTCCCGTATCGATGCCGCGGTCGAGGTGGACGATCCTCTGGTGGAAGTCCCGACTGCTGTTCCGACTGAAATTGATTCAGCCATCGGTCGTCATATTGCTGAGATGATTCCGGACGGGGCTACCCTTCAGATCGGTGTGGGAGGTATTCCGAATGCCGTGCTTGCTGCTCTGAAGGACCATCAGCATCTTGGACTTCATACGGAAGCGATGACGGACGGAGTGCTTCCGCTTCTGGAAAGCGGAGTGATCGACAATTCCTGCAAGAAAGTGCTGCCGGGAATCTCAGTAGCATCCCTTGCTTTGGGATCCCGCAGGCTCTATGATTATATGGATTATCGTAAGGATTTGCTGCTCAAGGATGTGGCCTGGACGAATGATCCGTTCCGAATAGCTCAGAATCCTAAGGTGATGGCAATAAATTCTGCCGTAGAGGTCGATCTGACCGGACAGGTGTGTGCTGATTCTGTCGGTACACGTGTCATTTCCGGAGTCGGAGGCCAGCACGACTTCATGTATGGAGGATCCCTTTCGGAAGGTGGCAAGACTTTCATTGCCATACCTTCTATGACCGAAAAAGGCGTTTCGAAGATCAATCCTGTTCTGGCCGAAGGTGCCGGCGTCGTGACTACCCGCCACTTTGTTCAGAATATCGTTACGGAGTACGGAGTGGCTCAGCTCAGGGGAAAATCCCTGGCGGAGCGAGCACGTGCCCTCATCAATATCGCCCATCCTTCCGTCCGTGAAGATCTTGACCGTGCTGCAGCCGAGCGTTTCGGCTATACCTACCTCAGATTGAAATAAAAAATTATTATATTTGTGATTCGGGTCAATGGTCTGAAATTCGCAGCAGAATGGACGATCCGGAAACAATATGGAGAAGAAGAACGATTTTATTGAAATACAGGGGGCTAAGGCTCATAATCTTAAGGGAGCGTCTCTGGCGATTCCGCGCGGGCAGTTTGTAGTGGTGACAGGATTGAGCGGAAGCGGAAAGTCATCATTGGCATTCGATACTATCTATGCCGAGGGACAGAGACGTTATATGGATACCCTCTCCACATATGCCAAGCATTTCATGGGCATATTGGAAAAGCCTGAAGTGGAATCGATTACGGGATTGAGTCCTATAATTGCTATCGAGCAGAAGACTACAGGCAGCAATCCTCGTTCGACTGTGGGAACCATCACTGAAATCTATGATTTTCTGAGACTTCTTTATGCCCGTGCATCTACAGCCTATTCTCCTGAGACGGGCAAACCGATGGTCAGATATACCGATGAGCAGATCGTGTCTCTGATAATGGAGAATTACCAGGACCGGAAATGTTATCTTCTGGCTCCGATGGTGAAGGGCCGTAAGGGACATTACAAGGAACTCCTGGAACAAATGCGCAAGAGGGGATATACCCAGGTTCGTATTGACGGGGAACTTTGCGAACTGAACGAGGTGACATCACTTGACCGTTACAAGGCCCATTTCATCGAACTTGTGATAGATCGTCTGAAACCGACTCAGAAAGACGAAAAGCGGATAAAATCTTCGGTGATGTCGGCATTGAACTTCGGTAAAGGCTCCGTCGCTATAATGGATGTGGAGACTCAGGAAGTGCATCATTTCTCGAAGCATCTCGTATGTCCCGATACCGGAATTTCACTTGCAGAACCTGCTCCGCACTCTTTTTCATTCAATTCTCCACAAGGATATTGTACTCATTGCAAGGGACTTGGCATCATAGTGGATGTCAATATGGATACAATCATCCCGAATCGTGCGGCTTCCATTGCTGACGGAGGAATCGTGCCGCTTGGAAAGATCCGCGAGACCAAGAAATTCGATGTTATAAGGTCAATCGCCCGCAAATACAATTTTTCCCTGTACGATCCGATAGAGGAACTACCTGAAGAAGTGATATCCTTGATCGTATTCGGATCTGATGAACTTTTCAGAGTAGGAGAGGGCGCGTCTTCCGAAATGGTTTCATTTTCCGGAATCGTGGGGGATATCAATGAGAAGATTGTCTGCCCGAAATGTGGCGGAACAAGACTTAACAAGGATACTGCATATTTCAAGATAGACGGGAAGACTATCTCCGAAGTTTCAGCGATGGAGATCGGTCAGCTCAGCCTTTGGCTTCATTCCCTGGACAATGTACTTGGAAAACGTGAAAGCATAATTGCCCGGGACATACTGAAGGAACTTAAGGACAGAGTGTCGTTCCTGCTGGATGTGGGATTGGATTATCTCTCTCTAGATCGTGCAACTGCTTCATTGTCAGGAGGAGAGAGCCAGCGTATCCGTCTGGCTACACAGATCGGGTCGAAGCTCGTGAATGTACTCTATATCCTCGATGAGCCATCTATCGGACTCCATCAGAGGGACAATCGAAAGCTTATAGCTTCTCTGAAGAAGCTTCGTGATGAGGGTAATTCGGTGATGGTCGTGGAACACGATGCCGAGACGATGCTGGCGGCTGACTGGCTTGTGGATGTAGGACCCGGCGCCGGACAGGAAGGTGGCCGCATATGTTATAACGGCCCGGTAGATAAGATATCCGATGGCAATTCCACTACCCTGGACTACCTGCTGGGAAGAAAGCAGATTCAAGTGCCGGCAGAACGCCGTATCGGAAACGGTCTGACCCTTGGCATCAGGGGAGCAAGGGGAAATAATCTCAAGAGTGTCGATGTGGACTTCCCGCTGGGAATGCTCATAGGTGTAGCCGGAGTCAGCGGCAGCGGTAAGTCATCTCTTATCAATGAGACCCTTATGCCGATCCTGAAGAACAAGTTCTACAATGCCAAGATGCAGCCGCTTGCTTATGACCAGATCGTCGGAATCGAGAACATCGACAAACTGATAGAGATTGACCAGAGTCCTATCGGCCGTACTCCGCGAAGCAACCCTGCGACTTTCACAGGCGTATTCAATGACATCCGCACCCTTTTCGAGGCCACTCCGGATGCGAAGGTACGCGGTTTCAAGGCCGGAAGATTCTCATTCAATGTGGCCGGAGGCCGTTGCGAGGAATGCAAGGGAGCCGGAATCAAAGTGATCGAGATGAATTTCCTTCCTTCGGTCAATGTGGTCTGCAACGAATGCCGCGGAAGACGATACAAGAATGATACTCTGGCGGTGAAATACAAAGGAAAGAATATCAACGATGTACTCGAAATGCCTATCAGTGAGGCATATGAGTTCTTTGAGAATATTCCTTCAATTGCAGCCAAACTCAAGGCATTGGTGGATGTCGGACTTGGTTATGTCCGGCTCGGCCAATCAGCAGTGACGCTATCGGGAGGAGAGAGCCAGCGAATGAAACTTGCTGCAGAGCTTGCCAAAAAAGGTACAGGAAATACCCTATATATTCTGGATGAACCTACTACAGGCCTTCATTTCGATGATATAAAAGTGCTGATGGATGTACTCCAACAGCTTGTGGAGCAAGGAAATACAGTGATTGTCATCGAGCACAATCTGGATGTGCTCAAGTCTGTGGATTATCTTTTCGACATGGGGCCAGAAGGTGGAAAGAAGGGAGGAATGATCGTGGCTCAGGGCACTCCTGAGCAGCTTGCAGATAATCCTGACTCAGTGACCGGACCTTTCCTTAAAGAAATTTTATAATTATGGAAGACATAAGAATCTATTGCGAGAATACCCAGGCGTATATCAAGGTCGCAATGGGTACTACCCTCAAGGAAGTATCTCAGTCGATTTGTGATGCAGGTTTCTGTAATGAAACCCCTGTGCTGGCAGCTCTTGTAGATAACAAGCTTAAAGCTCTGGATTACAAGATAATCAATCCGCATAATGTGCGTTTTGTCGGTTACGACCATCCCGATGGCAGACGTGCCTATATCCGCTCTCTTTGCTTTGTGCTTCAGAAGGTAGTGCGCGATCTTCATCCTGACAAGGTCCTTGCGATAGATTATTCGCTTCCAAGCGGTCTGTATTGTGAAATCCGTCACGCAGAGCATCTGGAAGACGGACGTCCGAATGTCTATTTTGCTACTGATGATGAAATTCAGACAATTTCGGACAGTATGGAAGCGGTGATAGCGGCCGATCTTCCTTTCACGCATCAGATGCTCAGTCTGGAGGAATGTGTCGCCCTCTTCACCGGCAACGGCCAGATGGAGAAGGTCAATCTCTTCAAGAGCCTGGGCCGCTTTAATTATAATGTGTATTTTCTTGATGGACAGGCTGATACGTTCTATGGCCCTCTTGTCCTGTCAACGGGATGCCTCAAGACATTCAATATAATGGGATTCAATGACGGCTTCTGTCTCCAATACCCTATGGAAGGAGATTTCGACAAGGTGCTTCCTATGAAAAGGCAGTCAAAGCTTGCCACAGCTCTTAAGGATCATTCTGACTGGTGTTCGATCATGGGAGTAAAAGGAGTCGGTAAATTGAATGAAAAGGTCCTTTCCGGTGAAATCATTGATCTGATCAACCTCTCGGAGGCTCTCCACGAAAGAAAATATGCAGAAATTGCTGACCAGATCTATGCCCGTCGTGGTTCTGTAAAGGTTGTTTTCATTGCCGGTCCTTCCAGCAGCGGAAAAACTTCCACCTCGAAGAGACTGGCTTTGCAGTGCCGTATCCTGGGCCTGAATCCAAAGGTTATCGAATTGGATAATTACTTCGTAGACAGGGAGCTGACTCCAAGGGACGAGAATGGAGAGTATGATTTCGAATGTCTCGGGGCAATGGATCTCAAACTTCTCGGCCAGCAGCTCAATGACCTTATGGCAGGCAAGGAAGTGGAGATTCCCCGATTCGATTTCAAGGAAGGCCGTAAATATTTCGAGGGAAATTTCATGCAGCTTCGGGAAAAGGATATTCTTATAATGGAAGGTATCCATGCTCTGAATCCTGCTATGATTCCGGATGTGGACAGTTCCAAGGTTTTCCGTGTCTATGCCTCAGCCCTGACATCACTGTCAATCGATGAGAACAATAATATTTCTACCTCGGACAATCGTATGCTCCGTCGAATGATACGAGATAATCGTACCAGAGGAGTCGGTCCGGAGGGTACCATAGCAAGGTGGCAGAGCGTGAGAAGGGGAGAGAACCGTAATATATTCCCGTTCCAGGAAAATGCCGATGCAGTCTTCAATTCGGCCCATATCTTCGAGCTCCCGGTTCTGAAATATTATGCAGAGCCGCTTCTGCGTCGTATTGCACCTTCATCTCCTGCCTATGCCGAGGCATACAGAATGCTGAAGTTCCTGGATTATATTGTCGCTCTCACTCCTGCCGAAATGGCGGCTATTCCTCCGACTTCGATACTTAGAGAGTTTATTGACGGACAAATCCTGTAATCTATAACTGGTTGCTGGTTAGATTGTTACGTAAAATGCCTGCTGTTAGGATGCAGCAGGCATTTTACGTAAGCTATTGATATTTAATTGCTTGATTGACTACATTATCGGGAACCAGATGAAGACGGCGCAGTCCCAGAGGGCGTGCGATATGATTATTGCTCCCAATTTCTCCGGGAAGAAACGGTAGGCGAGTCCCCATATGAATCCGGCCACCATTGCTGCCATGATCAGCATGAAATTGAATTTGGAAACGTGGACCAGGCCATATGCCAAAGTGGTCAGGATGAATCCGATGTTCGGGTTCCATCGTGCGGAAAGACGATTCTGCAGGCATCCGCGCCAGAATATTTCCTCGGCCGGACCGATGATGAAAAGCATCAAAAGCGTCAGGACTATAGGGTTCTCACCTTCCTTCATTCCATAGATGGAATCCACCTGCGGACGGGCGAAGTCGAACATCAATGTCGAGAGATATTCTCCCAGCCAGAACACTCCCCAAAGTGCAGCAGCGAGGATCACGCCAATGACAATATTGCTCAAATCAAGGCGTACATCCTTCCACCAGCCAGGGCGTGCCCAGCAAGTAAAGAGGGTCAATGTCGCTCCGGAACAGGTCATCATTACCCAGAAATTGATGTGGGGAGCTGTCCACGGCGAGAACATTATCGTCCACAGTACAGCCGCAATGCAGATTCCGATAACGGGCTTCTGTATTGATACTCTGTTGTCTGTCATTATTTTAGATGAATTTGGCTACGACCAGAGCGATTGTGAAAAGTGCCGAGAACATAAGCTGGAGATTCGCGGTCCTTACATCGAGGTCTGCGATGATTTTTAAATCACCGTTTAGTGACTTCATCATTGTCTGTGAGCATCCGATTGCCACCACGAGAGTGAGGAATACGATGATGGTGGTAAGAGGGAAGAATCCGATGATGGAAAGCACACCTACCCATACAAACGGGAACAATACCTCGAATCCGTAGAGAAGTGCAGATGCCTTCGCTCCGAGGGCCATTGCCATTGTCTTGATGCCGGCACGCTTGTCGGTGTGAGTATCTCTGGTGTTGTTAGAATGAAGGATTCCGTCTGTGATCAGTCCGAGAGGGAGAGCAATCAGAAGAACGCTCCAGTCAATTGCACCGGTAGCCACAAATGAGGTTCCGATGGTCGGAAGGAATGCATATGCCATAAGGATAACGAGATCTCCCAATGCATTGAATTTCAAGAATGGGTAGAGTAATGTACAGAACATTCCTCCAAGACCGATCCAAAGAAGCGGAAGTCCGGTCATCAGCAGGAGGCCGACACCGCCAGCAGCAGCTATAATGGTCAAACCAAGAGAAAGTCTGAAGATTTCCTTCTCTGTGAACATGCCGGTAGTCAGGGTCTTGGCTCCGAAAGTGTCGTCGGCATCCACCTTTTTGCGGAAATCGAAATAGTCGCTCCAGGTATTTCCGGCTGCGTGGAAAATCACGATGTTGACAAGGGCCCAGAGGGCAAAAAGCCAATCGATCTCAGCTCCTTTCCAGAAAAGGTATGCGGTAGCAGTGATTACAGGCATTGCGGATGCTGGAAAAGACCAAGGTCTTACGGCGATCATCCACTCGCCGAAGGTGTGTTTTCTGTTGCTCATAAATTAAAATAGCAAGGTGTGATAATGTTTATAGTGTTAAAACGCACAAAGATAATGATTTTTTTAAAGATAGGCGGCCTTCGATTCACATCGAGGGCCGCCCGCAATTCTAACCTAAAACTTAACCTATGAAAAAACTATTCGGTTTAAGTTTATTGCGAATTCTGTGCCAAAGATTCCTTGACTACGCTCGGAATGATAAAAAAGTTATTTTTATATCAAGTAGTCCAGAATCTCTGTTATATTTTTCACTTCGATGATTCGGTCGTTCTGAGGCATGTCCATCATTTCGTGTACCCATACGACTTCGTGAGGAGTATGGATGGCCCATCCTCCGAGGCTTACTACCGGTGCGATGTCGGATTTCACTGAATTTCCGATCATAAGGAGTTCATCAGGGCGGAGATTGTGCTTTGCGGCTACTTCCAGCCAGTTCTTCTCGTCTTTGTTCTCCATTACTTCGCAGTGGTGGAAATATTGCGAGAGACCTGAACTGCGGAATTTGCCCATCTGCTCTGGAAGGTCGCCTTTAGTCGCTACGATGAGTTCGTAGTGTCCCTGAAGGGCCTCGAGAGTCTCCTTTACTCCTTCGATTATCTCTAATTCGTGGAACGCAAGGTCGGTAATGATTTTCTTTATTCCATAGTATATATGCTCGGGAAGGGTACCTCCGCAAAGTTCCAGTGCTGCGTCAGTCATTCCGATCATATAGGTCTTGGAACCATAGCCGAAAAGAGGAATGTTGTCCTCCTGCTTGCGCCAGAGCATATCCTGTACGCCTTCCGGTGTGGTATAGTCAGCCAGGAGTTCGATGAATTTCGCCTCGGCAGCCCTGAAATATTGTTCGTTTTCCCAGAGCGTGTCGTCAGCATCGAAGAATATGTATCTGAATTTACCTTTGAGATCCATATTGTCTTATTCTGCTTTTGTAGTATCAGCAGACTCGACAGCAGTGGTGTCAGCTGCAGGCTGTACTGGCTCGACAAGTACAGGCTTGATTTCAGTTATGAATACATCCTCGTACGGACGGTCATAACGGTCTACGTCTACTGTCGCAATCCTGTCGATAACTTCAAGTCCGTCAATGACTTCGCCGAAGATTGAATACTGTCCGTCAAGGTGAAGGCAGGCATTCTCGTCGTGTACGATATAGAACTGTGAACCTGATGAAGCCTTGGTCGGATTAGCCATGTCGCCGCGTCGGGCAGCTGCGAGGGCTCCCTTCTTATGCCAGTATTCATTCACGAACTCTGCCGGAATGGTGTAATCAGGTCCGCCCTGTCCCCAGAGGTCGATTTTTGCAGTATCCCTTGAGTAAGGATCGCCAGTCTGGATCATAAATCCTTCGATGACTCTGTGGAATCGTACTCCGTCATAATACTTTTCCTTGACGAGCTTTACGAAATTGTCTCTGTGCTTAGGGGTCTTGCTGTAGAGCTTCACCCTCATTGTGCCCTTGCTGGTGATGATGTCGAACTCGGGCTCCTGATTCATTTTCTGTTCCATTGTCTCTGTTGCTGTGCTGTCGGTCTGGGCGCCATTGTCTGCGTTCTTTCCCGCGCGTGGGCCGCAGGAAGCCAATACGAGGGCGATGACCGCCAGAATTGTTAATCTTTTCATGTCATTGAATTTAAACTCGACAAAAATAACTAATTTTGTCGAGTTATGGCAAATCCGTTGAAACAATTGGCCGGGCAGACTGTGATTTATGGTCTCAGTACCATATTGGCCCGCATCATAAATTTCCTTTTCGTTCCTATCTACACAAGGCTTCTATCTCCCGAAAGCTATGGAGTGGTTACGGAATTCATGGCTTATATTGCTGTTCTTCAGGTAGTTCTGGTTCTGGGCCTTGAGACGGGCTGCTTCCGCTTTGCCAATAAGGAAGGCGTAGATCCGAAGAAGGTGTATTCCAATGCTTTCGTGACGGTGTTCTGCATCAGTGCCACATTCCTGGCTCTGATGATTGCTTTTGCTTCACCGATTGCATCTCTTTTAGGATATGAAGGTTATCAGTCCTGTATAATGTATATGGGCGGCATTCTTGCCCTGGATGCAGTCACGGCAATCCTGTTTGCAAAGCTGCGTCAGGAAAACAAGGCGCTTAAGTTCGCTGTTTTCAAGACAATAAAGATAATAACAGAGACAGCTGCCAATCTTTTTCTATTCCTGTGGTTTCCCAAGCATGTCGACTCTGCCCGCTGGCTCCTGCATTTCATTTCGGAAACTCCGGATTTCAGCTATGTGATTTTTGCGATATTCATCAGCTGTATCGTATGTGGGCTTCTGTTCATACCTGATTTTGCAAAGCTTAGCTTCAGGCTTGATTCCAAGCTTCTGCGTCAGATGCTGGCATATTCGTTTCCGCTTATGGTGGCTGCGCTTCCGGGAGTAGTCAATGATTTCCTCGACAGGATTCTTTTCAGATTCTTCGATACCAATGCAGATGCCTGGAGATCTTCACTCGGACTATATCAGGCGGCGGTCAAACTGGCTGTGATAATGAATCTCTTCATCCAGATGTTCCGTTATGCGGCCGAGCCTTTCTTTTTCAGAAGAGCGCGCGAAAAGGATTCGAAAGAACTCTATGCTTCTGTACAGGAATACTTTACAGCCTTCTGTGGCTTAGTATTCCTCGGTGTCATCCTTTATATTGACATAATCGCATTGATACTCGGTCCGCAGTTCCGTTCGGCAGTGGGAATCGTTCCGATAATGCTCCTTTCCTATATGATATTGGGAATGCTTTTCAATGTGTCGATGTGGTACAAGCTTTCGGGAAAGACCAATATGGCCATCTGGATCACCCTTTCGGGACTGGTGGTGACTGCGATTGTCATTATTCTTTTTATGCCGAAGTATTCATATTGGGCAGCGGCTTTCGGTCATCTTGCAAGCTATGTGGTGATGTTTGCCATCAGCTCTGCCCTCGGTGCCAGATATTATCCGATTCCATACCGATGGGGGCGTCTGGCTTTGATCCTCCTTATAATGGGAGCTGTCTATGGGGTTTCGATGATTGTGGATAATACTATATTCTCCGGGGTCGCACTCGGACATTCGCCGGCAGGAACGGTTGTAGCCAAGCTTGCAGTGCATACAGTCCTGATAGGTTTTTATGGTATTGCGGTCTGGAAAACCATCCGTAAGAAATAAATAGCAAGGTCTGGAATCCATCAGGAATCCAGACCTTTTCAAATTAATCCCGATCAGCCTTGTTAAAGTGCTGAAGCACCGTAAAGTCCCATGTCTCCATCTTCCGAGAAGAGAACCTTCACGTCTTTTCCAGTCTCATATGGGAAGGTCTGTATGCGCTCATGCATAGCTGCTTCGAAATGAGGATATCCGGCTGCAATCCCACCTCCGAAAACGATTGCTTCCGGGTCGTAAGCGAACAGAATTGCCTTGACAAGCTCACCAAGGTGGCATCCGAACTCATTCCAAAGTGCAATCGCTTCAGTATCACCGGCTTCTGCCTTTGCAGAAAGTTCCGCTCCTGTGGTGTTGTGGGCAACGAAGAATGGAGTGCTGCAATAGCTTTCGTAGTCTTTGTCGAGATAATTCAGACAGCCTACCTCTCCGGCTCCCGCATTGCGGCCTTCATAGAGTTTTCCATCTATGATCACACCGGCACCGACTCCTGTTCCAAGAGTTACTCCGACCATGTCGGTGAAGCCCTGACCCTTGCCGAAGCGGCTTTCGCCCAGAGTGAAGCAGTTCGAATCATTGTTGATCCGGACAGGGATATTGAATTTTTCTTCAAGTATGTCTTTCAGGTGTACTTCCACCCAGGAAGGAATGTTGGCTACATTGTAGACAATGCCTCTGCGGGTGTCCACGACAGAAGGGACGCCGATACCGATTGACTCCACTTTGTCGCAGAGCACTTCGCTGATAAGTCCCGCGATTGTCTCGATCACTTCCTCGCAGCTGCCCTTTGCGGGGCATGTCGCCTTGGCTTTTCTAATTATAGTCTGTCCTTCTATCAGAGCTGCTCTGATATTGGTGCCTCCAAGGTCTATTCCGATTCTCATAAAGTTTTAGGTTTAAGGATCCTTTGCAATGCTAAGGATGACAGATGTCGCTATTTGACAATGACTTCGTCGATGAACAGGAAGCCCTTCACTCCCGGTCTTTCGTGCCATTCCGGCTTTGCCGGGATGGCGTCAGCCACGACCTTGAGATATTTGGCTGATGTCTCAGGGAATTCAAGAGTGTATTCCTTAGGACCGTTAGGCTCGCTCTCGGCCTCTACAGGGTACTCGGCCTTTGCAACTTCTGTGAAATCCTTGCCGTTGTCCGATGTGTAGACTGTGATGTATGCCGGGTTGAAGATGTCGTCGTACTTGACAACTGTAGTGCTGAGGACAAGGGTGCTGTAAGTCTCTCCAGCCATGTCGATGACAACGTCGAAAGGCTCCACTCTCCAGCCGCTCCATTCCTTGCTGTGGAAGTCTCCGGGGCCTCTCATTCCGTCGATGAGGATATATGGGAGACCTCCGCGGTAGTTCTTGTGAGGCTCAGTATTGACAGTAATGGTCTTGGCCATTGCCTTGTGAGCGTTGAAGTCCTTCTGGTAGAGAGCGCCGTCGTGACCTGGCCTGAAGGCCTTTGCTGTGAATGTGCATGTGCCGGTGATGGCTACGGGACCTTCGTAAAGAGCTGACTCTTCTGTAGGCTCGGTGCCGTCGAGGGTATATCTTACAGGTGTATCGCCCTGAGCTTCAAGGTGTACGAGAACCTGGTTGTTCTCTACGCTTACTGTTCCTCTTACATCGAAGATGCGCTTTGAGTAGTTATAGCCGGCTACGTCATAAATGGCGCAGAAGTCATCGGCGCTGTCGAGGAATCTTTCCCAGCTCTTTGTTTGAGGCTGGCACCATTGCACTTCGCTGAGCGCAGCCATACGAGGGAGGAGCATATATTCGAGGTGCTCGTTTGTGGCGATGTACTCTGTCCAGAGATTGGCCTGTACTCCGAGGATGTGAGCCTTTTCTTCGTCTGTCATATTCTCTGCATATGGCTCATAAGAGTAGCATGTCTCTACAGGGAGGTAGCCGCCGATAGCCAGAGGTTCCTTGGCTGTATCGAGAGACTGATAGTAGTCGAGGTAGAAGAAAGAGTTAGGGGTCATGATGGCGTCGTGTCCCATCTTTGCCGCCTTGATACCTCCGGCAGTACCTCTCCATGACATTACTATCGCATTGTCAGCCACTTCTCCTTCGAGGATCTCATCCCAGCCGATGATCTTCTTGCCCTGCTTCTCGAGGAATGAAGTCATTCTGTTCATCACGTAGCTCTGGAGATAATGCTCAGCCTTGAAGCCGTACTTGTCCTCGAGGCCGAGTTCCTTGATCTTAGCCTGGCATTTAGGACACTTCTCCCAGCGTACCTTAGGGCACTCGTCACCTCCGATATGCACATACTCGGATGGGAAAAGGGCTGCAATCTCAGCGAGGATATTCTCAAGGAATACCATTGTCTCTTCGTTTCCGGCGCAAAGCACGTCGTCAGCAATACCCCAGCGTCCCCATACATCGTAAGGACCTCCGGTACATCCGTACTGCGGATATGCGGCAAGAGCGGCGAGCATATGACCAGGAAGGTCAATCTCAGGAATGATCTCGATTCCCTTTGCAGCAGCGTAATCGATGATTTCCTTTACCTGCTCCTGCGAGAACCAGCATCCTTCTCCATATCTTATTCCGTCGTACACACCCTCGCCTCTGTGAAGGTGGCCTACAAGAGTTTCCTTTCTGATCGATCCGATTTCAGTGAGAAGAGGATATTGCTTGATCTCCACTCTCCATCCCTGGTCGTCGGTAAGATGCCAGTGAAGGGTGTTGAGCTTGTGGATTTCCATCACATCGAGATATTTCTTCACCATATCCATATCGAAGAAATGTCTTGAAACATCCATATGCATGCCTCTGTATCCGAAACGTGGTTCGTCCTTGATGTCCACGCACTGAAGAGTCCAATCCTTGCCGGTAGCCTCGGCCTTGCCGAAGATTTCAGCCGGAAGCATCTGCTTGATGGTCTGGATAGCGTAATTGAATCCTCTGAGCGAAGAAGCCTTGATGGTGGCAGTGTTCTTATTGACATTAAGTGTATAGGCCTCTTCAGGCATTGATGCGTCACAAATGAAATTGAAACTGGTGGAAGCTCCGGTTCCGTTGAGGGTGCTTGCCTGACCTGTCACTAAGGCGAGCTGGTCGGCAAATGTCCTGATGACATTCTGTGATGCCTGGTCAAGATCGTCAGAAAAACGGATGTCTGCTCCTGCGGCATTGAAAGTGCCGCCTTTGATGTTTACTTCATTCGGATAAGGTACAACACTGATGTGTTCTTCGACTGCAGTGCTGCAGGAAATTACCGCGGCAGCGATGGCCGCAAGGAAGATGGATCTTCTCATATCTTTACGGTTAATCAAGTTTATCCCACAAAGATAAGAAAAGGTCTTGAAAACCGCTATAGGAATATCAGCATTATTATCTGAGCGGAGATGACCCTGAGGAATATGCTGGCCGGATAGACGGTAGCATATGCCACTGCAGGGTCTTCTCCGTCTCCATTAGGGTCTGCATAGTCCAATGCGAATGGATTTGCCATTGCTCCGCAGAGCATGCCTACGTTGTCTGCATACTCCGTCTTGAAAATCTTTCCGGCTACAAACGCTGTAATAAGAACGGGTATGATAGCCAGTGCAAGGCTGATAATCACCCATTTAAGTCCCTCTGTGGTGAATACGGTATCAAAGAATCCGGCTCCCGCACTGAGGCCCAGGCCGGCAAGATACAATGTCAGTCCGAGCTGGCGCAGCATAAGATTCGCACTGCGGCTCATATAGATGGACAGGTGCATGCGCGGGCCGAATGCGCCCATTATAAGGCCGACAATGATAGGTCCGCCGGCAATGCCAAGCTTCACCGGCATGCTCATTCCCGGGAAAGCGAATGGAATACTTCCAAGTACAAGACCTAGGACAATGCCGACGAATATTGCGAAAAGGTTAGGATTGCTTAACTCCTTTGCCTGGTTTCCCAGGCGTATGCTGACGTTTTCGATTGCCCTTTCCTCTCCTACGATGGTGAGCTTGTCGCCAAGCTGAAGCCTGAGTGAGCGTGATGGAAGAAGGTCGATTCCGGCACGGTTCACGCGCGTGATATTGATGCCGTAAGAATTGCGGAGTTTCAGTGAACCGAGCTTCACTCCGTTAAGTTCGGGCTTGGTTACCAATATTTTACGGGAAATGAGCTGATTGTCGATAGAGTTCCAGTCGATGCCTTTCTTGTTCCAGTCCACATCTTCCTTATGTCCGAAAAGCGTCTTTACGCGTTCCACGTCGCTCTTGCCGGAGGTGACCAGAAGATGTTCGTTTTCTTCGATGACAGTCTCTGATGTCGGGATTATCACTTTGCCGTCCTTCCAGATACGCGAAATCACAAAGTGACAGTCAGCGTTCTTACGGATCTCCATGATGGTTTTTCCGAAGATGGCTGGATTGCTTACCTGATATTCAGCGACGAAGGTATTGTCTGAAGAATGGTCCTGACTTTTCTTTCCCTTCTTTCCGATGATCGCACGGAGGAACATCACGCAGAGAATCATTCCGATCAGGCCGAAAGGATATCCGACAGCGCAGGCCATTGCCATGTTGTTGGCCCCGGCAATATTGTCCGGTTCTACCTGCAGCAGTGCCTGCTGAGCTGCTCCGAGCATAGGTGTGTTAGTCACCGCACCAGAAAGAAGTCCCATCATATCTCCTATGGAAATGCCTGTAGCCCAATGTAATATGACTGCGAGAGCGGTTCCGGTGACCATCAGGAAGATGCCCAGCATATTCAGCTTTATTCCTCCCTCCTTGAATGACGAAAAGAAGCCGGGACCTACCTGTACTCCGAGAGCATAGATGAAAAGAATGAGTCCGAAATTCTGGAGCATGGTCAGCATGTCCTGATTAATCTTCAGCCCTAGATGTCCGGCTATTATACCCGCAAAGAATACGAATGTAACGCCTAATGATATGCCTTTTATCTTGATCTGACCCAGAGCAAGGCCTGTTGCACATATCAGCGCAAGGACCAATGTCGCCTGGACAAAAGTCTGTTCTGTGAATATTTCGATGAACCAGTTCATTCCTTAATATATTAAGAGGCCGGCCAATGCTCCTAAACCTATGACTGAGAATGGGCCGAGCTTTTTGAAATATAAAGCTATGAATGCCGATATGCACAGCACGTAGCTTTTCCAATCGATGAAGTTTTCCGGTGTGGCAAGTCCGAGGGCTGCAGTTCCGATAAGTCCAAGGGTCGCAGGTTTCAGTCCCGACATCACCCCCTGGAACATGTAATGATTCTTCCATTTGTCATATACCCGGCAGATTGCCAGCACAATTATGAAGGAAGGCAGCACAACCGCGAAAGTTGCTGTCGCAGAACCGAGTATGCACAGAAATTCGGAAGCTCCGGTTCGGGCGAGTACCTCATATCCTATATATGTGGCGGAGTTTATGCCAATCGGACCCGGCGTCATCTGCGAGATGGCCACAATGTCGGTGAAGGTGGTTTCGTCAATCCACCCATGAACTGTCACGACTTCATTCTGTATCAGCGACAACATGGCATATCCACCTCCGATGGTGAACATACCTATAATGAAGAATGTGCTGAACAGTTCGAAAAATATCATATCTGATCTTTCTTGTCGGGTGTTCTCTTCCTTTTCTTATTCCCGGTCTTTATTTGGTGTTATCCCCGGTCTTTATTGGTGCCATTTCCGGTCTGGGCAGGAATCTTTCTGTTGTTATGCCAGCTGATGAAAGCTGCCACAACGATGACGCATATCAATATATATATAGGGGAGACTTTCAGGAAGCACACCAGTATCATCGAAGAAATGACAATGATCCACGACCACCATCTCATCTTTGTCGCTTTGATCATGTCGATCATCGGCACTCCGATCAATGCCACTACCACCGGACGGATTCCCTTGAATGCCTTTATCACATATTCGTTGTCCTTGAACTCTGTGAAAAACATCGCTACCATAAGAATGATAAGGAAAGGAGGAAGACAGCTGGCAATAGTCGCGACGACGCTTCCCTTTGTTCCGCGCAATTTATGACCAGTCAATATGGAAATATTCACGGCGAAAAGACCGGGAGCAGTCTGGGCGAGAGTGATGATGTCGACAAAATCTTCATCATTCAGCCATTTTCTTTCGACAAGTTCACTTTTTATCGCTGCAATCATCGGAATTCCACCTCCTATGGTGAAAGCTCCGATCTTTGCGAAAACGAGAAATATTTTCCATAAACTTGCCATATTTTTCACTTTTTTGCCCTTTTTAGGCGTTTCTGATGCAAAATTAGAAAAAATATTGAAAAAAATGTGGAAAATATTTGGAGATTAAAAAAATGTCCGTATCTTTGCAGCCCATTTGAGAAACAACGGTAACTCAAACGAACCAAAAAGTTCATTGAAAAGATTGAAGGAAAGTACAAGAAGCAAGTACCGAGAAATACAATTTATCGAGAAGCGTTAATTCTTTTGAAAGAATTATAAGTGTCAGGACAAGCTGAGAGATTTATAAAAATTATACAATGAAGAGTTTGATCCTGGCTCAGGATGAACGCTAGCGGCAGGCTTAACACATGCAAGTCGAGGGGCAGCATGAGGGTTAGCAATAACTCTTGATGGCGACCGGCGCAAGGGTGCGTAACGCGTGAGCAACTTGCCCGTTTCTGGGGGATAACCGGTGGAAACGCCGACTAATACCCCATGGCATTGATTTCAGGCATCTGTTATCAATTAAAGAATTTCGGAAACGGATAGGCTCGCGTGACATTAGCTAGATGGCGGGGTAACGGCCCACCATGGCGACGATGTCTAGGGGTTCTGAGAGGAAGGTCCCCCACACTGGAACTGAGACACGGTCCAGACTCCTACGGGAGGCAGCAGTGAGGAATA
>JBGVCR010000050.1:0-71169 GCA_045118995.1 Candidatus Cryptobacteroides sp. | reverse complement strand
CATCTTCCTTTCAGCTGACGCATTCGGAGTACTTCCTCCAGTATCTATCCTTACTCCAGAGCAGACTCAGTACTACTTCCTTTCAGGATTTACCGCTAAGCTCGCAGGTACAGAGCGTGGTATCACTGAGCCAACTCCTACATTCTCAGCTTGCTTCGGTGCAGCATTCCTTTCACTCCACCCAACCAAGTACGGTGAGGAGCTCGTTAAGAGAATGGAGAAGGTAGGCGCTAAGGCATACCTCGTGAACACAGGATGGAACGGTACAGGAAAGCGTATCTCTATCAAGGATACTCGCGGAATCATCGACGCTATCCTCGATGGCTCTATCGACAAGGCTCCTACCAAGACTATCCCTTACTTCAACTTCACAGTTCCTACAGAACTCCCTGGTGTTGACCCAGCTATCCTCGACCCACGCGACACATACGAGTGCGCTTGCCAGTGGGAGGAGAAGGCTAAGGATCTCGCAGGCCGCTTCATCAAGAACTTCGCTAAGTTCACTGGAAACGACCTCGGTAAGTCTCTCGTAGCAGCTGGTCCAGCTCTCTAATCTGAAATACACAGATTACAATATGTGGATGACCCTCACGGGTCATCCACTTTTTTAATGTCCGCACACCAAGGTGGCACTTAACACTATGCATAGCAGCCATTTACGTGATATGCCTGCTGTCAGTTTGCAGCAGGCATATTACATAATCAATTGATAGTCACACAAATAAGCGCCACCCTTAAATCAAGAGAGGCGGAGAATGCTGTCGCAATAATCGATGATCTTATCACGATGGGTTATGAAGATCATTGTATGATCCGGGAGACGGGAGGTGAGACGCTCCATCAATGTTGTTTCGGTCTGCGCATCAAGGGCAGAGCTGAATTCATCCAGAAGGAGGATGCTGCCGGGACGCAGGAGAGCTCTGGCAATGGCAATACGCTGGGCCTGTCCTTCTGACAGACCGGCACCGGCTTCAAAACACTGGGTATCAAGACCTGACGGCAGAGATAAGACAAAATCTGCCGCAGCAGTGTGAAGTGCTTCTTTGAGCTGCTGCTCGGAAGCCTCCGGATTACCCATAAGAAGATTATCCCTTACGGTTCCGCTGAAAAGAGTATTGCCTTGGGGAACATATACGAGATTGGTCCTGACTGCCGGAGACACCTCGGCTGAAACTGTTCCGTTATACACCTGAATCTTACCGCTCTGGGGCCTCAGCAGAGAGAGCAGAAGACGGATAAGGGTACTTTTGCCCACTCCCGTAGGACCGACAATGGCGGTACGGGTGCCGGGAGCAAAATCCCATGTAAATCCGCTCAATACTGGCTCGTCTGCATCAGGATATGCAAAGGTGACCTCTTCGAGACGTACACCGACCACACCTTCAAGCAGCTGCGGTTCAGAAATTTCCTCACGGGGAAGTGCCTCAAGTTCAATGAGTCTGTCAATGGATGCTGTGGAATGAATCAGTGCGGGAAGCTGGCTGCTCATTTCCACTAAAGGGCGCTGGATCTGGGCTATGAGCTGCAGGAAAGCCGTCATCATACCATATGTGATGGTGCCACGGCTGATTCCTGTCACTCCCCAGATGAATGCGATTACGTGTCCGGCCTGAAGGGCAAGCCCCATAAAGCCGCGGGAGATAACGCTGAAACGCATCCTTCGAAGCTCGTTACCGTAAAGGTTAGTCTGAAGTCCGTCCAGAGCAGCAGAACTTGCATCCGTATGTTCGAGAGACTGAAGCACAGAAAGATGCTGGAGGCTCTCCTGAAGATGAGACTGTACCTGAGAGTCACTTTTCCTGATGTCCAATGTAAGATTACGGACCCTGGAAGTTATGTATTTGCCGATAAGCATTCCCAATGGGACTACGATGACAATGACAACAGCAAGGCGCAGATCGAGAATCAGCAGGAAAACAAAAGCTGCAACGAATTGGAGGGCAGTGCCAAGGATATTTGGAAGAGAGATGGCAAAGGCCGAAGATACGACTCTGACATCCTCCTGCATACGGTTAAGCACATCTCCAGAATGATGACGGGCTCCCCCGTCACTCTGAAGGTGCAGAAGAATACTGAAAAGTCTCTTGCGGAGCCTGTTCTTGAGCTTTATCTCCGTTGTGGTCTGAAGGTACGACCTGGAAGCATTAAGGAGGATTCTGAAAACAGCGACACCGACCATTGCCAATGACCAGGTGAAAATCGTTTCGGGAACTTCTGCTCCGGACAACACAGCCACTGCGGTATCCACGAGTTTCTTGCTGACATATACAAAACCTACAGCACACCCTGCTATCAGGATATGACATATCATTGTAAGGGCAAGTCTCAGACGATAGGGTCTGACTGCGCTTCGGAACCACCTTAGATATTTCATTGAGTCACAGCTTTATGACAGGTATAGGCAGCATC
Organism: Candidatus Cryptobacteroides sp.; assembly: GCA_045118995.1. Classification (GTDB taxonomy): domain Bacteria; phylum Bacteroidota; class Bacteroidia; order Bacteroidales; family UBA932; genus Cryptobacteroides. The sequence continues at coordinate 68,760 of JBGVCR010000050.1, read as the reverse complement.
TGCATCAGGCAGGCATTCCAGATGCCAGCATCTGACCTTGGATATCACCTTCTCAACCGTACGATGCAGAGCATCTGTAGATATCCTGTCCCACCGCATACACGAGCAGGCAGGCATCAAAGAAGCATAAGCCTGAAGAGGGATATTGCGGGAGATCTTGTTATACGGAGCCTGAGACAGACGTACGACTGCTTTCAAAGGCACCGATTCATTCTTATAGCAATGGGTCTTTCCGCTCCAAGGGGTACCGAAGACCATAGCCTCTCCATTCACCAGACGGATGACAGGATTGTCATCATTCAGCAGTTCGGCATCATCTATATGACTGAGCCACAAACGGCTATGAGTGCTCTTTCCGGTGCCGCTCCTGCCAAGGAACATATAACCTCCGTCATTATGACGGATTACGGAAGCATGCACCATCAATGTCTCGTACGGACTGGTCCTGAAGGTGTAGATCAGCATCATTGCATTGCTGAGGGCAAAGTCTGTAAGCCTTTCCTGCATTGATTTCTGAACATACACGACATTTTCACTGAAATCATCGGACGGGATCAGGATGCAGTCAGGGCGAGACTTGGTATATGAAAAACCGAAATTGAATTTCCCGCCTTTGTCGAAAATCCAGAAATATGGAGACTCGTCATTCAGACACTCCTTCACACTGCCTGGCTCCATTGCCTTGAGGTCATCGACATATTCAATTCTAAGAGTGAAAAGCGGAGCATCAGAACTCTCAGTCACAAAAGGAGAGTATGCCGCAAGATATTGTCCGGCATCAATGCCATCAGGAAGAAGAACTTCAAACAGATGGCCTGCCACATCGTATTTACACAATTTTCCCATAATTGGTCAAAGATAGTGATTTTATCCGTAATTTTGCAGGATATGAGCACAATAGTAAAGGATCAAGCCATTATGGAAGAGATCAGAGAATTGATCTCGAAAGGGAAGACCGTGACAATCAGAGCGAAGGGCAACAGCATGAACCCTTTCATCGAGCATTTGAGGGACAGCATAACCCTTGGTCCATGGAAGGATGAAGATATCCGCAAGGGATGCGTGGCTCTGGTCAAGGACACAAAAGGCAATTACCTGATACACAGAATCATCAGAAGAGACAAAGAAACCGTCACCCTGACAGGAGACGGTAATGTCGGACTTTACGAGACTGCCGAGATTGGCAATATCATAGGAATAATGTACAGCGTCACCAGAAAAGGGAAAGTCTGGAGTACCGACAGCAAAGTATGGAAACTATACTCCTGGTTCTGGATGTTCCTCCTTCCCCTGCGCCGATGGCCTCTGGGACTGTGGAGACGACTCTTCAGGGAGAGTGCCTACATCAGAGAGAGCCGCTAGCTTCTTTCTATAAGCATCCATCCTCTTTTTCCAGGCTATCTGTTTCGCTCTCTGCTCCTTGGCTTTGCGAGCCTGGAGTTCTTCGTATTTCTTTTCAAGATAATTGTCGGCCATAAGATATATAACAATAGACTGCAAAGATAATAAAGAGTTTTGCCGGAAAGGAGAATTTTGATATTTTTGCAGCAAATTTATCAGGAATGAAAATCAAGGAAGGATTCATACTCCGTGAAATGTGCGGAGAATACATAGTGGCTGCAGAAGGCCTCGAGAACCTCAATTTCAACAAGCTCATATCCCTCAATGAAAGTGCGGCATATCTGTGGAGCGAGCTTTGCGGCAAGGAATTCAGCATCGAAGAAATGGCTGAGCTCCTCATCGCCCGCTATGGCATCGACAAGGAGCTCGCACTCAAGGATTCCGCATCACTTCATGAGGCTTGGGTCAAAGCCGGGATTGCAGAATAATCATCTGAAATTTCCATTATAATCCACCTGGAAATATCCGAAAGGATCGAAGGCTGCATCGACTACGACTGCGGCCTCTAATCTCAATACAGGTCTGGCAGGGTCATAATCTTCCAATCCCAAGTTCTCCCACCACTGCGATTCACGTCCTGAAGGTACAGCGCCACCGATTCCGCGGATCAATTGCATCATCGCACCTACAGTGATTTCTCCCGGAGCCATATTGAATCCCGGAAGCAGTCCATCCAGATATATATCTTCTCCTCTGAGCGGATCCCCCGCACGGAACCACGTCTCGTTGGACCAGCCTATATTGCGTCCTTCTCCACGAAGAATACCTGTCGCACCGATGCGCTGTATGGCCTTGAAATGTCTGTCCGATGGTTTCAGGTCAAGATAAGGCATTATATAACATCCGGCCTCGAGAAGTTCTGTCTGGAGCTGTCTTACTCCGATTTTCTTTACGGACTTATCTTTGATAACAGCCAATGCTGCCAACGCTCCGGAGGCCTGGCCCAGCTGCATCACCACAGGCTGAAGTCTTGTGGAGCCATTCATCAGATTTGAAACCGAAATGGATTTCTCCGCGACTATCAGGTCATCCACATTCTTAGGAATGATAGTTCCCATCGGCACATTGAAAGACGGAATCGGATAAAACTCCAGATCCGGGAGCTCTTTCCATCGCGGATGACGGAAATGATGATGATCCACAGGATAATCTCCCACAGCGATTCCTGTCCTGTAATACGGCTTTTCATATCCATACGGATCGGCTGCCGCATCCAGCGTAAAGAAAGCCTCTCCTACAATTCTGCGGGACTCTCTGTGATATGGAATGAACGGAAAGTTATCCTCTGTCGGGAAGACATCGTCAGCCAGGCCAAGATTCTTCATACCAAGCTGAGTCTGAATGAAATAAACAAAGCAAAGGGTAAAATTCTTCGCTTTCTCCAGCTCAATTGTCCTTTCTTCACGAGACATATCGATGATATTGGCATAGTAATCATTGCCGTAGATAGGCCAATTGATCATATACCTTCCCTGCGGAGTCTTGCCGTAGGTGATCATCATCTGAGGCGACCATATTGTCTGTCCGGTCTCAGCAGCCTCGTCGCTGAGCGGATTGAGGGCGGCATTACGGAAAACCATCGGATCATATCCTTCCGGCTTTGCGATTGTCATATCCGCATCAGGGCCGTAATCCTTCAGGAAAGCCACGAATGTAAGATCCTGAATCACATCATTAGCCTGCTCAGGGGCAATCGACTCCCCTGTTTCTTCCGACGCCTCCATTCCTATCTTATAGTCCACTCCGCATGCCTTGGCAATATCACCCAGTTCGGTAGCATCTATGAGAATGTCGGCATTGACCTTCTGCTTGCGGCCCCGTGAATCTCTGAAAGTTACAGTCCAATCCCCTGCCTCGCCTTGCACATCAGTCACGACCGCCTCACGCTTCACATTCAGAAGAGGTCCGCAAGCATCAGCCATATTGGTCAGGATCTCTTGGCCGATATGAGGATCGAAATTGATATTGCTCACCCAGCCGCTCTGCAGGGCCTCATTGCTGCCGTATCGAGCCACAAGGGAGTCCGCGAATTCACCGAATATTCCGCTGCGGAGTCTGTTGTTCCCATCCACGCAGCTCACTCCTGCAGCGGTCAGCATTCCACCGATCCAAGGCGTCTCTTCGAGAACCATTGTCCTCACTCCCATCCTGGCGGCCTGAATTGAGGCAGCAGTTCCGCTGACTCCACCGCCTACGACAAGCACATCGACCTGCTCCGAAGAAGAGCAGGAAGCGAGGGCCAGCACAAGAGCCGCCACCGCTATCTTTCTGATTATCTTCATATTACTTTCTTAAAGCTTTCTTTATTGTCGGCAAGACATGATCCACATAGCGCATCATACCAAGATCTGTAAAATGTATGCCATCGACAGTGGCCTCACCATCATCTCCTATCATACCTTCTGCACCTATATAATAAATCTTCTTTTCACCGGACTTCTTCAATCGGGCGAAAAGGCGTTTCTGGGCCTGGTTCTTCAACATGACTTCTTCCTTTATCCTGTTATCGTAGGCGGTATGAGGGAAAATCACATCTTCGATAAAGATGACCGGAACATCCGGATGAGCATCACGGATGACTCTGAAGAATTCCTCACCGTTCTCATCGATCATATCCGCGTAAGCATTCGGTGCATAATCGAGCACGAAAAGGCCTGGATCTTCCACTGAAGCCATCAGACGGGCAATTTCCATATCCAGGAGCGCATTACCGCTGAAGCCGAGATTGATGACCTCACGGTCGAGGCGACGGCTGAGAATATTTGTATGGGCCATTCCCGGACGATTGGCACATCCTCCCTGAAGAATACTCGTACCATACATTACAATCGGCTTGTCAGTTCTCGGACTATCAACCGCAGGCTGAGCAAGGGTCGCACCCTCGTCCACTCCGATTTCAAGCGAAGACACCCCGTCATATAATGAGAGGTAAAGCATATACTCCCGCTCAACAGGATCCATATAGGCAATTATGCGTCGCTCAGACTTCTTCCCCTGAGGCTGGGCGCTGCAGACATGTCTCCAATTCCCGTCCACCAATGCATAAAGATCGAGTCCCTTGGTGCCTGTATCGGTCATATGGGTCATGGAGTTATTGAAGGTCGACTCCCATCTGGCATGAATAGAGGTGGAATTGGACCTGAAACGGATATAGAGACCGGCTGAATTCCGTCCGAGATACCATACAGGATCACGACTGACTCCTTTAAGTTCCGACGGGAGACGTTCATATCGGCAGTCGGTTTTCTCAGAGACTTTACCATATACCGGAAACACAGACGCATCTGTATATACGACATTCTGACCAAAGGCACTACCGGTAATCAATGCAAGAGTCAGGGCAAGAATCAATTTCCTCATAACATAGAATTTATATTGTCGCAAAATTACATTTATATCTTATCATATCATAACTTTTAATTGCCACTGACAAGCATTTTCATTAAATTAGCAGACTATTATATACAACGCCTATCATGAGACAACTATTTCATCTCATGGCCGTATCGGGCATTGTCCTCCAGCAGATACGAGTAAACAATTGACATTTTTAATGCTGTCGCACTAGGAATCCTTTATAATTATTAAATAATTTTAATAAATATAACTATCTTTGTAAAATAAAATAAATAATTATAACAATATGCATAAGACAATAACCCTGCTGATGACAATCATTGCATTGTCACTCACCACCGACCTTTCCGCAAAAAAGGGAAAGGAGATTATCGAAACTCCTGCATCTGATGCCCGTATCGAATTCACGGGCAGAACACTTGTCGAAGGTACTGATGTATCTTACGACTGGAGCGGAGTATATTTCAGAGTAAGATTCAACGGACCTTACCTCGCAATGAAATGCTCCGATTCAAAGAACTGCTGGTTCAATCTCTGGGTGGACAAGGAAATGACTCCTGAGGCAGACAGAAAATTCCTTGTGGCGGCAAAAGACACTGTCATAGTATTGGCAGAAGGTCTCGGCAAAGGTGAGCATGAGGTGATTCTCCAGAAGAGAACTGAAGGTGAGCAGGGCCGCTTTACAGTACACTCATTTCTGAGCGAGGGAGAAATTCTCCAGGCTGCCGGACGCAGAGAAAGACATATAGAATTCATCGGTGATTCATACACCTGCGGCTATGGCACGGAAAGCGGTGACAAGGATGACCCGTTCCTTGCTGAGACTGAAAACTGCAACCTCACATATGCAGCTATCACATCACGTTATTTCGGAGCCGACTTCAACCTTGTAAGCCATTCCGGACAGGGCATCGCAAGAAATTATGACGACTACGGACCAGGATACAATATGCCTGACAGATACAGCCAGACATTTGACGAATCAAAAGCCACCACATGGGATGCAAAAGAGGCGCCATACACTCCGGACGTCGTAGTGATCTACCTGTGTACCAATGACTTCTCTACAGCAAGACAGCCACACGAAGAGATTTTTGCCGGTCGCTACATCGAGCTTCTCAAAAAGGTAAAGGCAAATTACGGTGAGGATATTCCTATCCTGTGCATGGCATCGAACGTCACTCCGTTCAGCTTCGACTACATCAGAAACGCATGCATGATGAGCGGTCTTAAGAACGTATACTGTCTCGGACTGACCAAGGGAGTACACAACTACGAGGATGATCTGGGAGCAAGCTGGCATCCTAACTACCAGGGACACATCAAGGTAGCGAGCTGTATGATTCCATATATCTCTACGCTCACAGGATGGGAAATGGAAGAAAAGGCATATAAGTAAGATTCGCACCGGACATGTTGAAAAAAGCATTTACACTGATTATTCTTGCAGCAGTCGGAACAAGCCTCTACGCCAGGGACATCAAAGGAAGTGTCCGTGACACCGAAGGAAAAGGCATAGCAGGAGTCGTCGTTTCTGACGGGCTCAACACCGTTGTCACTGACGCAAAGGGCCGATTCAAGATGGATGCGGACGCAGACAGCAGGTTTGTGTTTGTCAGCACGCCATCTGGCTATATTTCATCTACATTGTCAGGAGAAGACCTCTTCTACAAGGAAATACGTGAAGATGTCAAGAAATATGACTTCATCCTGAAGAAGAATGACAAGGATGACACAAATCACAATGTCATCGTCATAGCAGACCCGCAAATCAGCGAAAGGAGCGAGCTCTCTGACCTTGCGAAACAGGCCGACGACATGACTGAATTTATAAAGGGAATGGACGGAGATTACACCTTCGGCCTTTGTCTGGGTGACATAGTGGGATGGGATCACAGCATTTATCCCGAATACAATGAAATAATGTCCAGACCTGGAATCGGCTACAGATATGTAATCGGCAACCACGACATGACCAATTACGGCCGTTCGTTCGAGACCTCGATGAAAAACTACTCAGACATGTACGGTCCGGCCTGGTACTCGTTCAATGTCGGAAAGGTTCACTACATCGTGCTGAACGACAATTTCTATGTTGGACGTGACTATTTCTACATCGGATATATCGACGAAAGGCAGCTCCAATGGCTTGAAAGAGATCTTTCATATGTTCCGAAAGGGTCGAGAGTAGTGGTCTCATTGCACATCCAGACCACCAACGACAAGTCGGACCGCGACGCTTTCCAGTACGGCATCATAGGAGACAATCTCTGCAACAAGCCGGCTTTCTACGCAATGCTCGAGCCTTACAAGACAACAATCCTCTCGGGACACAGTCACACTGCTGACTTCGAGCAGATCAGTGACAACATCTTCGAGATCAACGTAGCAGGTTTCTGCGGAGCATGGTGGTGCGGAGAGGTCTGCATTGACGGAGCACCTGCAGGATTCAAGATTTTCGATTTTGATGGTGACGACATGAAGTGGATCTACAAAGGCTGCGGACATCCGCTGGACTACCAGATGAAGGTTTACACCGACAATCCGGACTATCCGGGACAGATTGTAGCCAATATCTGGGACTACGATCCTATGTGGAAGGTAGAATATTTCGAAGATGGAGTGAAGGTATGTGACATGACCCGTTTCAAGGCTCAGGACCCGCTTGCCAAGGAGCTTTACAAGGATCCGTCAAGCCTCAAGAGAACATGGGTATATGCCGCTCCGACAGAAAATATGTTCAAGGCTGCCATTTCAGATGGAGCAAAGACAATAGAAGTCCGCGCAACCGACCGTTTCGGAAGGGTTTACACCAAGACAATAAGAAGATAGACCAATGAACAAAAGAATCATAACCATAGACATACTGCGTGGAATCACAATATTTGCAATGATCCTCTGCGCCAATATCGGCTACCAGTCGGATCTTCCCGCATGGATGTTCCACGCTCAGACTCCTCCTCCGTCATATGCCTTCAACCCTGACGTAGCGGGCATTACATGGGTGGATCTGGTGTTCCCGTTCTTCCTTTTCACAATGGGAGCGGCCTTCCCTCTTGCCATGAGAAAGAGACTGGAAAACGGCACAAGCCGCCTGACGGTGACAGGAAGCCTGTTCAAGAGGTGGCTGACATTGACCATCTTCGCCATCGTGCTCGGAAATGCCTACAGGATAGGAAGCTGTGCACAGCCTGCCTGGATAAAAGGGGTCTTCAGCATAGTGCTGTGGGGAGTGATGTTCCTGTCACTGGTCAGAGTCAGGGATGAGAACAAGTCGAAGATGCTCAATAACGTAGGCTTGTTCCTTATGGTAGTCATGGCAGTATTGGCCACAGACTGGCTCGGTCTGAAGCTCAGCAGATGGAACAGCGACATCATCATCATGATCCTGGCCAATGTAGCTTTCTTCGGAGGACTCATCTGGATGTTCACCAAGGACAATATCAGACTTCGCTGGCTGATATTGCTGTTCATAATAGCATTGAAGGCATTGAGTTCATACACTCCTCAGGTTCTTGCCTGGGTTCCTTCGATGAACTGCATAGGATGGTTCTTCAGCTGGGGATTCCTTCAGTATCTTGTGATTGCAGTAGCCGGTTCGATTGTCGGAGACATGCTCCAGAAGCACTCCAAAGCAGAGGCTGCGACAGAGATTGACAGATATCATATCGCAGCGGGAGTCATCGCACTTGCTGCAATGCTTGTGCAGCTTTGGGGACTTTTCACCAGACATATCATCGCAGACTTCATCATCTCAGCAATACTTGGAGCTGCATTTGTCGGTCTGACCTGGAGACGTCGTAACATTGTCAGTTCGCTCGGATACTTCGGATTTGCATTCATGCTTGCGGGTATCCTGTTTGATCCGATTGACGGGGGCATTACCAAGGATTACTGTAATCTTGCATACCTTCTGACCACCACAGGCATGACATCTCTGACTGGAGCATTCGTGCTTGCGCTGGAGCTGAAATGGCAGATAAAAGGACGCGGTCTGAGCGGATGCGGACAGAATCCGATGCTCGCCTATGGGGTGACCAATTTCTTTACCGGTCCTGTTCTCGCGATGCTTGGAGTCGGAGCATGGCTTGATGCGATCAGTGTCGGATCGCCATTCTGGGGCATCATAAGAGGCCTTGTATATACACTGCTTATGGTGGCTGTAACCTGCTTCTTTACCAAGAAGAAGCTTTTCTGGAGAAGTTAATTATAAAGATTTATACTTATGAGTGAAATCACATTGAAGAAAGTACAATCAGGCAGTATCCATCTCGAGATTCCCGAGGTATGGACTGCAGAAACAGAGTCTTACACAGAGCCTGATGGAAGAGTCTGTGCAATGATGGACATATCTGCCGTCGAGGATGATCCTCGATCTATCGTCCTGAGCTATGGTCCTATGCCTGAAGGGTCGGATGCACTGATGGAAGCAGCAGGCACATATGAAGAACTTATGGGTGATACAGCTGCAGAAACTGACGAAGATCCGATTTGCGAGTACAGTTTCCTCGGAAGACTTGCCTTCGGCTTCGAATTCCCTACAGAGGACGGGCTTGCCTGCAATTTCATATGCGCAGCTATAGGCCAGGGCGAAGAACAGGAATGCAATCTGCTGACAGTGCTGACCACCGGAAGGACCTACGAAGAAATCGACGACCTGCTGGATCTCATTGAAGAGAAACTTACGCTGGAGTAATGCACCATATGGGATGCGGAGGAAAAATGCAGTTTTTTTCGAAATAGTATGGCTATTTTCAGAAAAAAGTATATCTTTGCATCCCCATTCAGAAAACCATCTGATGGAAAGTCTGAACAATTGGTGCGGTAGTTCAGCTGGTTAGAATACCGGCCTGTCACGCCGGGGGTCGCGGGTTCGAGTCCCGTCCGCACCGCAGAAGCCTTAGAGACATCTCTAAGGCTTTTTCTATTATACCCCAAAACATAAGCGGAGAACAGGATTGACTGTTCTCCGCTTATGTTTTAGAGAGTTTCAAGTATCTGCCAGATCTGGTAGAGGCCTCTTGGAACGTGGAAGCATCCCTTCCACTTTCCACCCTTGAGAGTGACGAGAACGTCACCACGGCGGTTAAGGTAGCCGTACCACTCAGGATATTCCTGATCCTTGAAATGTGTCCACATATAGTCGTGAATCTTCTGGAACCATTCAAGACACTGCTCATTACCTGTGAGCTGGTAGCCTTTGATAAAGCAGATTGCCGACTCGAGGTGTACCCACCACAGTTTCTGGTCCCACTCTAGCTTCTGCATTGGAGCGCCCTTGATGTCCTTGAAGTAGAAGATTCCGCCATACTCCTTGTCCCATCCGAACTCGACTACGCTGAGGGCGATCTCGACGCACTTGTCGATAAGGGCCTTGTCATTTCTGCGGATACCGAGATTCATCATAAACCAAAGCGCTTCAAGGTCATGACCCGGGTTGATCTCGCGACCTTCAAAGCAGTCGATAGGGGTTCCGTCAGGAGATACGTTCTCAAGCATCACTCCATACTCAGGATGATAGAACACATTGAGAATCTCGCTGAGACATTCGTCGATTGTCTGGTCAAGCATGCTCTTATCCTCAAGGATGTGCTCCACTTCAAGAGCCATGTTGCAGATAATCATCGGAAGTGCGAATCCCTTCATAGGACGTGTACCAGGATAAGACTTCTCCCAACGTCCCTTAGGATCATTACGACGGTCAAGGATTCTCTGGAAAGTCTTCAGAGCGATTTCCTTGTACTCCTCGCTGCCGGTAGCCTCAGCAAGCTGGGCGAAGGCCATACATGCAAATGTATTTGAGAAGATGTTGTAAGGTTGAATGATTGGGGCTCCCTCACGGGTCACAGAGAAATAGAAGTCATAGTTACCGTCGTGCGCATATTTCTTCAGGAATTCAGCTCCCTGAATAGCGCAATCAAGCCACTCCTGCTTCTTCTCCACCTTGTTGTAGAGCATGGCAAACATCCAGACCTCACGGCCCTGAAGCCAAATGAACTTATCAGTATCGAAGACACTTCCGTCACGGTCCAGACAGCTGAAATATCCGCCATATTCAAGGTCCTGAGACTTCTCAAGCCAGAAAGGAAGGACGTTGTCCAAAAGTTCGCTCTTGTATTGAGCGGCAAGTTTCTTGAAATCCATTGTATTAATCAGTTTTGGTTTGGAAGTGGTGGGAGGTTTCACCCTCCCACCACCTGATATGAGAATTAGTTGATAGCTACACAAGCCAATGCACCGTAGTTGCTGTCAACATAAAGCACAAGGAGTGTATCTCCGGCAGGAATGAGGAGAGCGTCACTGTATGTACCAGCGCCAGTCCAGCTTGGGTTTACGCCAGCAGCCCAATCCCATGCTACGTCACCGTCACCGTGATGTGTGTAAACGTACTCAGCAGCTGCAGGATTGTTTACATTGAGGAGGATAACGTCAGTTGCATCATAGTTGAAGTGGCAGCCTGCAACGATAGCAGCATACTTGTTTCCATTCCACTCTGCAGTTGCGATACAGTTGTAGTTCTCCATCCATGATGAACCTGTAACATAAGAAACAGCCCATTCAGAAGCGCCATCCTTTGTTACATTTGCAGCATAGTGAAGATTATAATCACCACCATAACCAATATAGAAGATACCGTCAGCCAAAGATGCTCCAGCTGGCGCAGCACATGCATATGAAATAAGGTCTGCTGCATAAGGAACTGATGTCCAATACCATGTACTGCATACTCCATCAACAACCTCCCAGAAAATTATCGCTCCACCTGCACCAGCAGAAGCTGTAGCTGTAATGACGGCGTTGCCTTTGATATCACCCTTTACACGGATATTTCCTGTATCGGTTGCATAGTAGTTTCCTGTATTGTATGAACATACAACCTCAGGAACTGGATTAAACGGATCTGGAACATAAAGGATATTAAGGTCAGCACCTACACCAGCATCCGCAGCAACAAGAAGATGACCAGCATCATCAACAAGTACGCTATGAGCAGTCATTCCTTCTGGCATGTCGATAGTAGTCACTACTGATCCATCAAGTGGATTAAGGACGAAAACTTTTGTAGTGTTTGCAAGGAGAACATACTCACCATACTGAGCAAGTCTTGCCTTCTGAGCAGGATCATATCCTGCGAAGTCCTCTGCAGGATGCTTAGCCCAAAGTTTGTTGGCACGACCGTTCTGGAATACATAGAATGCTACTGCAGACTCAGCAAAAGTCTCATCAACAGGAGCAACAGTCACATCGATAGATCTGTACTCGAACGCAGCATTAGCACCAGCTGTGAAAGTATAAACTCCACCCTCGTTGGTTACTGTAAGCCAGTCATTATCACCCACTGTAACAGTGTACTCTACGTTAGCATTGACAGTTACTGAAACTGAACCTCCCTCAAGAGCGATCCACTGGTCAGCAGCAGGCTCAACCTCGAATACAGGAATCCAAGCAGCCTGAGTTACAGTAAGGGTCTGCTTGAGAGCACCAGCCTTCACAACGATCTCAGCTGTTCTCTCAGCACCTGTGTTGGCTGCAACAGCGAAAGTGATCTCCGAAGTCTCCATAGCCTTGGTCTGAGTGAGCCAGTCAGCGTCAGTTGTAACGTCGATAGCGAGGTTGTGGTTAACAGCGAACTTAACCTCACCACCCTCTGAAGGAACTGAGAAAGTCTTCTCACCGCTGATAACGAGAGCATCCTTCTGAAGCTGAGTAACAACTACTTCCTTAACTGCTGTCTGAGCTGTAATCACTACTGTAACTGTACGGTTGTCGTTTGTCTCATTCTCGACTGCGATAACCTTTACCTTGTTAGGACCTGCAGCACCTGAAGCAGGTGAAAGAGTACACCAGTCAGCCGCACCCTTGAATGCTGCTGTCCACTCTACATTTGCATCGAAGTCGATAAGGACTTCGCCACCTTCCTGCTCGATTACGAGAGCGGCAGCATCAGAATTCACAGTCACCTCAGGGGTAATCTGCTCTTCCGGTTTACAAGCGACAGCTGCTACAGCAATCGCAAGCATTAAAGCAATTTTCTTCATAATGTTTAAATAATTGTGGTTAATAAATATTAAAGTGTTTCAATATATTGATCAAAAGCCTTCTTGATATCATTCCAGTAATTGTACATCTTTATGTGACACAGATCGAAGAAGAACATTCCCTCTGTGGAAGCATTGATGCAGGCATCCACTATGCTTGGCATCAGAGCACCCTGCCCACCGTTGGCAAAGCCTGTCGAGTTTCCGATATCCGGACCACCGATAAACGGCACATCATCCGCAAAGAGAGTCTGTGCTCTCTTGCAGAATCCCTGCATTGTCCACTCGTTGCTGCCATAGATAGATGTAGTCGAAGCATAAGCACCAATGATCATAATGTCACAATGGTCAGCATATCCGTATTCATTGTAATCCGGAGTAGCCCATTTGTAGTATGAAGATGTCTCATACTTAGGACTCGCCCAGTTCACTCCTGAAGAATAGTAGCTGCTGTACCATGCACCTACATATGCACCGAAGCGGACATCAGGATTCACCGCATGAACCTTTTCAGAAGCCTCTGCCATGAAGTCATGAATCACCTTCGCACGGAATTCCATCCATTTCTTCTGAAGTTCTGTGCCATTGCCCTGGAGCTTGTCAACTCCCGGCTGGAAGACATCACCAGGCCAGTTCTCAAGTTCATATCCGATATGCTCCTCGAACTTTCTTCTGGATATATCCGAAAAATCACTGCCGAGACTGTAATCATCATAGCGGCATCTGTCGAGTATAATGCCGGTTATATCATATGACGCAAGGTCTTCCAGAATACCTATCAGATAATCCACTACCTGGTCATTGGCAGGATTGAGGAACTTGGCACCGGTATCGTCAAGATCAAGGCAGTTCACCAGGCCGTCCTTGGTGTTGATCACCGAAGCCCAATCCCTTTTCGACGGATCATTATACAATATGCCGTCTTCGCCAAGACCGTACGGACAGAGACATCCTCCGACCATTGTGTTCATACTTGCATAGACATCAAGTCCTTCTTTCTTTCCGGCATCAATGAATGCCTGAAGATAGTCGAAGTTTTCCGTACGTTCAAGCCATCTGTAACCATTTACCCATGCATCCACGCGGGTAAGAGCCGGTTCGACAGATGAATTGAAAAGAAGTCCTGTATTGGTTGGTCGCACATCCACTATCACTCCTGTAAAACCTGTCTCCTTGATACGGGCCATATCCTCGGCGATCCTTGCCTGATCATTTGCATAATCATTGAAATTTGCAGCAGCATCGATCCATACAAGACGCGCCTTGCCCACTACCGGCTCCGGCTCAGGTTCTGGTTCTGGTTCCGGTTCCGGCTCAGGTTCCGGTTCTGGCTCTGGCTCAGGCGTCGGCTGCTCCTGCTGATATTTATCCCATTCCGGATTCCAAGGATATTCCTTAGTCTTATCACATGACGTAAATACCCATGCAGCAAGACAAAGCATTACCCATATGTTTCTCATAACTCTCATATTCAGTAGATTATTTCATCATGACGGTACTTGCGACATATCGCTGGGTTCCATCTGATACCTTTATAGTTTCTTTTCCATTGACCAGCATGCAGCTTGATCCGCCACCGTCAAGATTGATCGCTTCAACGCATCCCAGATCAAGCAGTATATTTGCAAGGTCCTCTGTAGTAAGTCCCGACACTCCCTCTGTCATATTCCTGCCTTCACAGACGAAGAATATCAGTTTCTTATCAGATGTGGCTCCAATCGCAGTACGAGGGTTATCGTAGGTAGGGTTCACACCACCGACATCAAACATTTCCTCAGACCATGTATTGGCGAATTTGCCTTTGTTGATAAGTACCGGGCCGCCTCCGATCGCAGTTTCAGCTGCAAACTTAACTGATTTTTCCGGATAATTCGCAGATGGGACCTGCTTTGGAGCCTCGTCATAAGAATTATCTGAAGGAATCTGATATGTAAAATGGTCCATATTGTTCCAGAACGTCCAGCAGGCATCAAAGGTCCCGTCAGTTTTCTGAAGAAAAGCAGCACGAGTAGGACTGTAAACAGTAACCCAATCCTCCGAAGCATAATTGATGTTGTAGGCCAATATCTCTCCGTCGCTTACCGCCAGACTGGATGTATAATTTGCCCCCTCATAGAAGAAGTATCCTCCGTTTATGACGATAGGCCACTCTCCTTCCGTATAAACCTCAGACGGAGTCATGTATGAATCTTCAGTCTTATAAGTATTGTCAGCCTTGACACTCCAGACATCCCAGTCTGCTCTGGTCATGTCAGCCACAGCTATATACGCCACTACTGCCTTGCCTTCAAGCTCAGTCGGAGCCTTATAGACATTGATATGTGCCGGGAGGGCGCCGAACTGTTCTCCCACATTCACCCATCCGGCATCTACATATGCCTGATTTGGATCTTTCACTTCGGGAGTGACAGGTTCCTGAGTCTGATCTTCCCAAGGCCATTTTTCAAGGACGGCACCTGAGTCTGATTTCTCAGAGCAGGCAATCGCCGCCACCGCGGCGATTGCTGCTGCCATGAAAAAGTTCATTCTGGTCATATTACTTCTTTACGCAGTCTGCAGAGTAACCTCCGATAGTACCTGCATAGTGATCATAATAATATACAAATGCCTTGAAGCCGTCTGCAGAAGCAGCCATCACAACATCTCCCGAAGAAACTGTTCCTTCTGCGTTAGATGCATTGAAGTATGTGATCCAGCTGTTGTAAGCAACAAGTGATGGGCTATCCTGATAGTTTCCGCTCACTGTCGAAGGATCTGTAATATCATATAGCCAGATGCTTGGCTGGAGTTCCCATGCCGGGAAGTGGTGGAGAACCAACATAGCCATATAAGTGGCATTATTGAATCTCTTGGCATCCAGACAGCTTGGATTGACAAGCCATGCTCTGTCCATGTCATTTGTAAGGACTGATGAGCCGAGCGACATATTCTGCTTAACCCACTGGAATCCGTTGATAGAGTATGAAGCATAGAACCATCCGTTGTCTCCATCCGGCGATGTAGGCACTACTCCCGAATAATATGTAGGAGAAGATCCCCAAGAAATACCCGCAGCTGAGAAATCAACTACCTGTGCATCTGCTACCTGACCGCCCTTTACATAGATATTGAGAACCTGGCTTGCAGATGTGATTCCATCCACACCTTCATAGTTGACTACGATGCACGCATCAGCATCAATGTTACCGATAACCTTGATCTTGCCACCCAATGGGAGTGAAATCTCACTGTTGTATGAGTAGAAGAGAGTCGGAGCTTCAGTTACTGATGATGTTCTGTAGATTTCAAATGTTCCGCTAGTTTCAAGACGGTTGCAAAGGAGAAGGTTTCCAGCCTCATCATTAGTAATGGCACCAACTGAAAGACCACCTACATTTACATCACCGATCTTAGAACCGTTTCTTCCATCAAGATACATCGGAGCCGAACCGTCACCATGGTTGACGATAAGATAGCCCTGAATGCTTGCAATGCTTGAAAGAACGCCTGCCTGAGTATAAGGAGGCACACCAAGACGGCTTACAGGGTCGATATTGAAGAGTTCCTTGAAACTGTCAGGATTAAAACCATAAGCAATCTTTTCAGGATTTCTCTTGATTACCTTGAATTCACCCTCTGTCTTTCCATCATGAGCAAGAACTGTGATAGTCTGCTCCTGATTCCAGTCCTGAGCCTTTGAGAAACGGTATATGCCGGTCTCGACTGTATTTCCAGTCTCGTCTTCCTCAAGGATTTCATCAGCATCCACTACCGATGCATGGTACCAAGGGGTTACCTCAGCAATCAGTCCGCTTACATCGTCGATAGTGAAGAGATAGACTGTCTTGGCATCATTATCAATGAATCCCTCAAGAACCACCTCTTTGGTCTGAGGATCAAGAAGATTCATTGAAAGCATATCAGCTGTAGCAGACTTCACTCTCTTACCTGTGATGACGATAGGCTTTGACTCACCCTTGGAGTTAGTGTATACGAATTGGTTCTCTGCATTGAGATCAAGCACAGTCAGCGAAGGTTCGATCTTGCAGTTAGGAGCAAGTTCAGCTCTTACGCGAGCCTTGGTCATGTGAAGTGTGGTAACTTCGTCAGACTCCTCAGGATAGAACCATGGAACAGGAATCACATATCTGTCCAAATCTTCACCCTCTGAAAGGGCAAGCTTACCCATAACCTTTTCGGTATTAGGACCGAATGTAAAATATGCAGTCAAACTGGTAATACCCTGACGCTCGGCAGTAGGCTCTACCCACTCCGGTTTGTGGCAGGATGAAACCGCACACAAGATAACTGCTGTCAAAAGTAAATATATCTTTTTCATCTCGATTGTCATTAATCTTATTGCCACTCTTTGTACTGTGTAACCGCACCGTTATTATTCAGCTCGCCTGACGGCATAGGGAAACGGTACATTCTCTCAGGGAAGTTTCTGTTCTGGTCATCCACGGACACATAAGAGTAAGTGAATGTTCCGTCAGAATTCTTCTCGATCTTAAGTCCGTGAAGCTGATATCCTGTAAGTCCCTCAGGATACTGCTTATGAGCGACTCCCCAACGGCGAAGATCCCAATACCAATGTCCTTCATATGCAAGCTCCACCTTTCTCTCCTGACGGATAGCAGCCCACAATTGATCTCCGGCAAGGTCTTCATATGGAAGTTCCACTCTCTCGCGGATAGCCTTCACAGCTGCATTTGCTCCGGCAGCATCCTGTGTATGATAGCAAGCCTCAGCCTTATTGAGAAGAACCTCGGCATATCGAAGGATCATAAGAGGCTGTACACCACCGCTATAAGCGATCACATCATGAGTCTCATCCACCATCTTGCGCAGATAATATCCTGTAGTTGTACGTCCCTTAGGCTCACGATCAAGATTCCACTGACACCAACCATCGGCACCACCTACGAAAGGCTCGATAGAGCGTCCCTTCCACTGAGCTCCATTATAAAGAACAGAGGCGTGGAAACGTGGCTCGAGAAGTTCGTAAGGAGGGGTCTTTGTAGTAGTTCCATGCCACTCGCTCCAATCTGGGAATCCACCAGTTGCGAGCTCATATGATTCTACCATTTCCTGTGTAGGAGTACCATATCCACCACCTGTCTCACCATAGATGCTGAAGTCTCCTCCTGGAGTGTAATAGAAGTCGAAGCTATGTGTCACGTCGTTGGCTCTGTCGAACTGATACTGGATGATAGCCTCATTGTTACCTGCACTGATAGCCTTGGCATAACCATCGGTATAATCAGCCTCAAGTCCGTAACCGAGTTTTTCCACCTCAGCGGCTGCAGCCTTTACTACATCCCAGCGCTCGGCATAAAGCATAGCTCTGGTCATGAAGGCCCAAGCCATACCCTTGTTAAGACGACCATTGGCAGTCTCCCTCGCTGGAAGATTCTCAGCTGCAAATACTAGATCGGTGTAAATGAAGTCCCAGCCTTCCTTCTCTGTACTTACAGCCTTGTCCTTCGTATAAGCAAGCAGATCCTCGTCATAGATGATGATCTCCTTATAACGCTTCATAAGGTCAAAATAAAGGAATGCACGCATGAACTTAATCTCAGCTTCAAGACGAGTCTTGTCTTCATCCGACATCTGGCCGTATTTCCTAAGGCTATCGATAGCCTTGTTGGTCTTGGTGATTCCCTGATACCATGATCCCCAGTATCCGAGGTATGCATCAACATAACTTGCAGACAATGTCTGATCTACTCCGTATGCTATCTCACTTGGAATATAGCACAACGAGTTATAGTTATATGAACCATATTTCAGCATATCGGTCAAAGCTTCTGTCTGACCAGCGAGACACTGATTCATCAATACATCGTAAAGATATGTATAGATGTAATTCACATGGTATTCCGCATTTTCGGTAGTCTCCCAGATTACCTTGTCCGACACGCTGTCTGTCGGAGTCATATCAAGGTAAGGTGTGCATGAGAAAGTTCCAAGAGAAACTCCCAATGCAAGTATTGCTTTATATATCTTTTTCATAATCAAATTCTTAGAATGTGATGGTTACACCACCCATGAGCAGACGCTGCTGAGGGTAATATCCGTTGTTTACACCTGGAGACTCAGGGTCGATTCCCTCAGGAAGAGCATCGATTGTGAAGATATTCTGACCTTCAACAAAGAATCTCAAAGCCTCGATATTGATCTTGTTTGTCAATTTGCTTGGAATAGTATATCCGAGCTGGGCTGACTTGAGACGGAGATAAGTTCCGTCACGGAGCCAGAATGTAGAAGCAAGACCGTTGTCACCACCGTGTCCAGGAGTTCCCAGAGTAAGACGTGGGAAGGTTCCTTCAGTGTTATAGACACTATATGCATTCTCTACAAGGAAGAGAGGTGAGTTTGCATTCTCCTTGAAGGTCTGTGTCCAGATGGTATTGTCATCATAGCCATTGTAATATGTACCGGTAAGAGACACGTCGAAGAGAGCACCACCGGTGAACTGGGCATTGAAATCGAGACCGTTCCAAGCAAAGTCGAGGTTGAGACCGAAGGTGAGCTCAGGACGGTTGGTACGTCCGATAAAGCCCTTGTCGTCTCCGTCGATCTTTCCGTCACCATTGAGGTCAACATACTTGATATCACCGAGATTAGGACGAGTACCGTACCATGCTGAATTATCAATTTCTTCCTCCGAACGATAAAGTCCGTCAGCTGTCCAAGCCATTACAGCGCCGAGCGGCTTGCCGACAACCTTCTGGTTCTCAGGAATATTAGGCTGGTCACCATAAATGATCCAACGGCTGCGTGCATATGTAACTGTTCCGCTCACACCATACTGGAAAGGCTTGCCACCTGCCATGAAATGGCTTCTGTGTGAAATCATCACATCGACACCCTTGGTATCATATGCATTATGGTTTGTAGCACCCATATAATATCCTCCCATAGAAGGTGGATAGTCTGAACCCATGTAAGTGAGGAGGTCGAAGTTGTAACGGTAGAATGCGTCAGCCTCTACTGCGAGTTTGCCACCCCACATCTTGTAGTCCACTCCGACATTGTAAGAAAGAGACTTCTCCCATGTAAGTTCTGGGTTTGCAAGACTTGAATCAGCAT
Organism: Candidatus Cryptobacteroides sp.; assembly: GCA_045118995.1. GTDB lineage: Bacteria > Bacteroidota > Bacteroidia > Bacteroidales > UBA932 > Cryptobacteroides. The sequence continues at coordinate 48,889 of JBGVCR010000050.1, read as the reverse complement.
AACCAGGCTTAACAATATTGCCTGTCTTATCTCCGTAAATGATCTGCTGATAATACTTGCTGTAGGTGTTGAGGAACATGTATGCTCCGATATTGTCGTTACCAAGGAGAGCTACCGAACCTCTGATCTTGAAGTCATCGATATTGGCGGCATTCTGCATCCATGGCTCCTTTGCAAGGTTCCATGCAACCGATGCTGACGGGAAGAATCCCCAGCGGGTTGTACGCATGCCGGCGAACTTGTAAGAACCGTCATAACGGCCGGTCACTTCCGCAAGGTATCTCTCATCCCAGTTGTAACGTACACGGAACACATATCCGGCAGAACGTGAAGCACCGCTCCAGCCACCGATAGGGCTGTTGGCCGGCTGACCGTAACCGAGCTCTGGAAGAGCATCGAACGGAATAAGCTTGGCATATGCAGAATGAGCATTGGACTTTCTATCACTGATCTCCGCGAGAGCGAGAGCCTCGACAAAGTTCTTGCCGAAAGTATTCACATAAGAAACACTTGCCTGCCCTGTAAGATACTGGTAGTATGTACTGCCTTCTCCAAGGCTCACTCCATCTCCCTTTCCGCGAGGATCGGCCACTTCTGACCATTTTCCTGCAGAATACATCATCAAGTCGAACGGAGTATTGAGATTCTTGTTCATCGAAGTACCGTAATCAAACGCACCAGAAGCTTTAAGCTGAAGTCCCTTCAACCATGGAACATCATATGAAAGGGATACATTCGCAGAAATGTCCATACTTCTGGTCTTCTTATAACCAGACTCATAGATTGCTGCCAGCGGGCTCTGAGGGAGACCTGTATTCTTCTTCTGTGATGCTGTCCAGTAACCATTGTACTTCTCAGGAAGATATGGATGCATCTGGATAGTCTGGTTGGCTATAGAGAGCCATCCTGTTTCCGATCCCATATCAGATCCACCGGTACCGAAACCAGGAGTGTGACGATTCGAGAATACTCCTGAAAGTCCCATATTGAACTTAAAGTTCTTAGCAAGCTGAGACTCGATATTGGCACGGACATTATATCTGTCATAGTTATAATTGTCGATATTACCCTTCTGTCCGAGGTAACCGAATGACGCGAAGTACTTTGATGTCTCGGTACCACCCTGAACAGTGATATTATGTTTCTGAGTGAAACCTGTACCGAATACCTTGTCAATATAGTTAACATTGTCCCATCCGTCTGTAGGGTCACCATTCAGCATCATCTCCACCTGATCCTTTGTGAAGTACGGAACATAGTCAGCATCACTTGCGATCGCTCCTGAAGAAAGCTGGTCCATCATCTGCGCTACATTATAATAGTATGCAAACTGAGGACCGTCCATGAACTCTGGGAAGTTTGCGTTCATCGAAGCTCCGAAAGTAGCATTGTAAGTAATCTTCGGCTTGCCGGTATTACCTCTCTTGGTAGTAACGATGATGATACCGTTAGAGGCCTGAAGACCATATACGGCTGCTGACGCACCGTCCTTGAGAACTGAAATGCTCTCGATGTCAAACGGGTCAATATCATTGATGTTGTCCACTGGGAAACCGTCCACAACATATTTCACTGCACCCTGCGAACCACGGATACGGATAGAAGCCTGGTCAAGGCCCGGCTCACCGGATTCCTGCACCGAAGACACACCTGTAAGACGTCCGGCAAGAAGCTGTGATACGTTTGTAGAAGGTGCCTTGAGGAGTTCATCACCCTTCATTGCAGACACCGCAGATGTCATCGAAGACTTCTTCTGAGTACCGTAACCCACTACGATTGTCTCCTCGAGGAAGGTGCTGTCCTCTGTCAATGTGACATTAAGATTTGTGAGCTTACCGTCACAAGTGAAGGTCTGGTCTCCCATTCCGAGACTGGTGAAAAGAACCATGTCACCTGTCTTAAGTCCGGAAAGCACATAATTACCGTTTTCATCTGTCATAGTACCATTGGAAGTACCGCTGACCATTACAGCGACTCCAGGGAGAGGCTGTCCGCTGGCATCGGTCACTTTTCCTTTCAATGTAGGCTGCGCATAAGCAGATGCGGCACCGATCATCAAAAGTGCGAGCGAAACCAGAAGATTCTTAAAAATCGCTTTCATTTTATTGTTTGGTTAGTTGTTAGTTTTCTGCATTTTTCATCGCCTGCTCAAGCTCATCCCAGAGCTTGTGCTTGTTAAGATGCACGATATCGAAGATCATCACGCCATCAGTGCTCTTAAGTGCCTGTGTCACAGCTGGTCCGAATGGTGTGAAGTCACCCAGGTACTGCTCCACATAGATAGATCCGATCACAGGAACGACTCCCTTTGTAATCTCCTTTGCGAGCTCTGCACCACCCTCGACACTATAGCAGTATGTAAGGCTGTTGTCCATTCCGGCCTCGCTGCGCTGACCTACGACACCTGTCGCCCTGTCTACGTCATCCTTGGTAATGAAGCTATAGTAAAGACCTGTCATATAGATGTCAAGCATCTCTGCGTAACCTGACTTATGATAATCCTCGGTAGCCCAAGCCTTATACTCAGGAACCTGATAAGGATCATAATCCTTGCTTGCCCAGTTCACTCCGAGCTGCCAGTATGTAGGATACCATGCACCGGTATAATCACCGATGATGAGGTTCGGATTGATCTCTTTCAGAGCAGCATGCGCCTTCTCTACGAAATCATGGATTACCATAGCACGCCACTCAACCCATTTCTTGCCGTACTTGCCAGGAACCCATGTATCGCGGAGATTTCCGTTCTCATCATACCAGCTGAGGATGTCCTCAGGGAAATTCTCGACTGTAACACCTGCATACTCCTCGAACTGCTTCTTTGAAAGTTCGCTGAAATCTGCAGTCACACCATCATAACGCACGCGGTCGAAGATAAGACCGTCCACCTCAGGATATTTGCGTGCGAATTCTTTCAAAACTTCGATCTGATACTCCTGGACCTCAGGATTCGAAGGGTTCATCATACAGTTATAGTTTGACTTGATCTCAGAAATCGGAGTAAGCTTGCCGTTATGATAGCAGATAGACTGCCATGCAGCCTTGTCCATATAGACGATACCACGGTCGAAGTAGTTGTGTCCTCCGGCAAAGACATTGAGAGATCCGAAGACTTTAAGTCCCATCTCGTGGCCATACTGGATGAAATATCCGAGCATATCATAATCGCGAGAACGCTCCACGCCTTCCCAATCTCCCATATAAGGAGCAATCTGGCTGTCATAAAGAACCTCGCCCATGATGGATTTCACATCGACCACCACATTGGCGAAACCGAGATCCTTGCATTTCTGAAGATAAAACTGAATGGAATCAGGATGCGAGAGTGTCGCATAATTGGCTTCACAGTCGAACCACATGTAATTATGATTCTCGAAAGCTTCGTTTTCTCTTGACTGACAAGAGATTACAGTCATTGCTGCAATAAGTGTAGCTAGTATTGGACGCATTTTTACGGTTTTATAGTTATAATAATTTGACAAAAATACGAAGTTTTTTACAACGAACAACTAAAAACAGCGGAATAATTAAAATTTTTTAATAATTCGGTTAGATTTTTTAAACGAACGACTCTATATATAAACACAGATTACCTGACAATTAATAGGTATAAATAAGTAAAAAGCGAGTTATTATAGATTTTTAAGTATATTTGTAGCTCCAATTCTTAAAAAATATTAAAAACATCATATTATGGCAGACCGCAGAGAATTTCTCAAGACTATGGCGATTGGTGGAGCATCGGCCCTTATCGCCCCATCACTCCTATCATCATGCTCACCGGCAGATGGAGTTCAGGAAACTGGTTACGAGACCACAGAAGGAGGTCTCATCGTCCCTAAGGACAACGGGCTCCGCATCACCGGAACCTTCCTCGACGAAATTTCCCACGACATCCCTCACCAGAACTGGGGCGAGAAAGAATGGGATCAGGACTTCGCATACATGAAGGCCATCGGTATCGACACAGTGATCGACATCCGCTGCGGATATCGTAAATTCATCACATACCCGTCTCCATATCTTCTCAAGAAGGGATGCTACATGCCTTCTGTCGACCTTATCGACATGTTCTGCCGTCTGGCTCAGAAGCACGGAATGAAATTCTATCTCGGACTTTATGACTCAGGAGTTTATTGGGACACAAAGGATATGAGCCACGAAATCGAGGACAACAAATACGTCATCGATGAGGTATGGAAGATGTACGGAGAGAAATACGACAGCTTCGGAGGATGGTACCTCAGCACAGAGATCAGCCGCGATACAATCGGTGCAGTAGATGCCTTCCATGCAATGGGCAAGCAGTGCAAGGATGTTTCCGGAGGAATGCCGGTATTCATTTCGCCATGGATCGACGGAAAGAAGGCAGTCAGTGCAGCAGGAGCTGCCCTTACAAAGGAAGACGCAGTTTCAATCGAGGCACACGAGAGGGAGTGGAGCCAGATTTTCTCAGGCATCCACGATGTTGTGGACGCCGTGGCTTTCCAGGACGGACACATCGACTATGACGAACTCGATGCATTCTTCAGCGTAAACAAGAAGATGGCAGACAAGTACGGAATGCAGTGCTGGACCAATGCCGAGACATTCGACCGTGACATGCCGATCAAGTTCCTTCCTATCAAGTTCGACAAGCTCCGTCTCAAGCTGGAAGCTGCCAAGAGATGCGGATATGACAAGGCGATTACCTTCGAGTTCCCGCACTTCCTCAGTCCTCAGTCGGTTTACGGTGCTGCCGGAAACCTTTACAACCGTTACAAGGAATACTTCAACATTAAATAAATACAGATTTCTCGACAAGCTTGAAACGACAAGAACGAAATGATAAGATCGAAAGCCTGATTGTCATTTCGACTGAGCGAAGCGATGATTGTCATTTCGACTGAGCGAAGCGAATGGAGAAATCTCCTCAACGACCCATGAAACAGAAAAACACACTCGGATACGTAATCTTCATGGCCGTAGTGGCAGCCATCGGAGGAATCCTCTTCGGATATGACACAGCCGTCATTTCCGGTACAACAGCCATTGTAAAGAACCAGTTCGCACTTACAGACATGATGGAGGGCTGGTATGTAGGCTGCGCCCTGATCGGATCGATCTGCGGAGTGCTTGCAGCAGGTACACTCAGCGACTACCTCGGCCGCAAGCTCACCATGCTCATATCTGCAGCCCTTTTCAGCATCTCAGCCATCGGATGTGCTGTCTGCGGAAGCTTTGACGCTCTCGTGGCATTCCGCATCATAGGAGGAGTCGGCATCGGTATCGTATCGATAGTCTCACCTATATATATATCAGAGGTATCCCCTGCAAAGATCCGTGGAACCCTCGTTTCACTCTACCAGCTCGCAGTAACTGTCGGTTTCCTCCTTGCTTACCTTGCAAACTGGGTGATCGACGTAAACGGAGACATGGCTGTAGCAGGTGACCTTTGGACCAACATATGGAACTGCGAGATGTGGAGAGGAATGCTCGGCAGCGAAACTCTTCCGGCCTTGCTGTTCTTCTTCATAATCTTCTTCATCCCAGAGAGTCCTAAGTGGCTGATCGTCAACGGCAAGCTTGACAAAGCAAGCTTGGTTCTCAGCAAGATCTACTCTACTGAGGAAGAAGTAAAGGAGGAGATCAATGTCACAAATGCGTCACTTAAAGGTGAGAATAAAGGCAAATGGTCTGATCTTCTCAAACCAGGTATCCTTCTGGCAGTAATCACAGGCAGCGCGATCGCCATCCTCGGCCAGTTCATGGGTGTGAATGCAGTGCTTTATTATGGTCCTAAGATCTTCGCTGACGCAGGATTCGACAATCCGATGTTCTCTACAGTGCTTGTCGGAGTCGTAAACATGGTCACTACAATACTTGCTGTATTCATAATTGACAAGGTTGGCCGCAAGCAGCTGATCTACTGGGGTGTAAGCGGCATGATCATCTGCCTTATGGCGATCGGAATCTATTTTGCCTGGGGCTCACAGATCGGACTCGGAAACGGATTCATGCTCACATTCTTCCTTGCATATGTATTCTGCTGTGCAATATCCATTTCAGCGATAGTATTCGTCCTCCTCTCGGAAATGTACCCGAACAGTGTACGCGGACGAGCAATGTCTATCGCCGGATTCGCACTCTGGATCGGTACATATCTTATCGGCCAGCTCACTCCTGTGCTTCTGGGCTGGAGCCAGGCCGGTACATTCTTCATCTTCGCCGTGATGTGCGTGCCATACATGCTTATCATGTGGAAGGTGGTTCCTGAAACCACAGGTAAGACTCTCGAAGAAATCGAGGCGTACTGGACAAACAGAAAGAAATAACCCCTAAATCTCAAACTATGAAACGCTCATTCTTCAGCAACATTGACGGCAAGAATTCTGTACTAAAAAAACGGATAATCGCCTTATGCATAAACGAAGACGGCTATAGTATCGCCGACCTCAGCAAAGAACTCAACACCAGCATCCCGACAATCACAAAAATTGTCGGGGAGCTGATGGATGAGGGCTTCCTGGTAGACATGGGAAAACTCGGAACCAACGGAGGCCGTCGTCCAAGTATCTACGGACTGAATCCGTCTGCCGGATACTTTGTAGGTACCGATGTGAAAAAGAAGAGCATCAGCATTGCCGTTACCAATTTCAAGGGACATACTGTCGATTATCTGGAGGAACTTCCTTTCACAGTACAAAACTCTGAAGAATCATTCAGAGAACTTTGCAGCACCATAAAGAAGTACCTTTCTGACAACGGCATAGATCCTTCAGAGGTACTAGCATACGGGGTGAACCTCACCGGACGTGTAAACAATGAGACAGGTTACTGCTTCTCTTATTTCATCGGAGAAGACAGACCTATCAGCGCCTTCCTGAAAGAAGAGCTCCAGGCAGAAGTTTTCGTAGAAAACGATTCTCGCGCCATGACTTACGGAGAATACATCTGCGGAGTGGCAAACAATGAGAAGAACATGCTTTTCGTAAATGTCACCTGGGGGCTGGGAATGGGTATGATCATCGACGGAAAGCTCTCATACGGCAAGTCGGGATACTCGGGAGAAATCGGTCACTTCCCTCTTCTTGGCAACGACCAGATCTGCCACTGCGGCAAGACAGGATGTCTTGAGACAGGAGCTTCCGGCTCTGCAATTCACCGCATATTCACAGAAAAGCTTCGCGAAGGAAGGGCATCCCTTCTTTCTGAAAAATTCAACAAAGGAGAGGAAATCAGCCTTATGGACATCCTCAATGCAGTCAATGAGGAGGATGTCCTTGCCATAGAAGTAATAGAAGGAATCGGCACGACTCTCGGAAGAGCACTTGCCGGTCTTATAAACCTGTTCAACCCTGAACTGGTGGTAATCGGAGGAATTGTGGCCAATGCACGAGAATATCTTCTCCTTCCGGTAAAGAGTGCGATACAGAAGCATTCGCTGAATCTGGTCAACAAGGACACGAGCATCAAATTCTCCAAGCTCGGAGACAAAGCCGGTCCTATCGGAGCCTGCATGCTTTCACGCACAAAGCTGCTTGGACTTATGTAGCCTACTGGCAAAACAAAAGACCCATATCGCGCTCCATTGCTTTTTCGGCCATTATCTCAGGAACGAACTTCCAATGGCCTATGACAGCCGCATCACCGATCTTTTCAGGTGCAATTTCCTTATTGGCTTTCAGATACTCATACAATATCTCACGGATTTCCGGATAATATGCCACGGTCCTTTCTGCGATATTGTCGGTATCAATGCCTGCTCCCTCACGCATTATCGAGCCTCCGCCGCTTGCACGGTAGGAGGTCATTGCCACATTGTACTTGGCAGCCTCATCAAATGTGCTGCCGTCAGCAAGGGATTCCACGTTCACCCTCTGCCCGCATGGCTGGGTGACATCTACAGTATAAACCAATCCTCCTGCTGAATCGAAGTTGTACGAACGGTTTACGAATGACCATTTTTTCTGACCTGTGCGAGGGTCAGGGCGGTCAGTGATCTTCAGGAGACGGTCATCTGCGGAAACGACTGTATTGACCCATGCATCGTATGAATACTCGAGATAATCCTTTATCTCACGTCCGGTCATCTCCACCACAAAGAGCTGATTCTCATAAGGATAAATCGTAAACAGATCATTATAGACAAGTGTTCCCGCTTCAATGAAGCCGTTGAAAGTCAGCGGAGCTGCAAAGGAAATCTGAGCAGGGGTACAGCCCAGAGAAAGAGTGTGGATAAGGTTCAGATAGTCAGACATGCCGCTGTAGGCATCACGGGTACGCAGATCAGTCTTCAGCTGCCCCACTTCCTGAAGGGTAAATGCCTTGACAGCCTCAAAATCCTCACGGAAAAGCTCGTGCATCTTCTTATCGACATTCTCTTTATCGACTGGCAGGAGCCCGGCATCAAGAGTTTTTGAAACGACCTTGCCTTTCTCCACCTTCAAGGTAACGGTTCCCAGGCCGAGGTTACGGCAATGGCTTCCGGCATTGATAAGGCAGATACTGTCATTGCGATGTACAACCGGTCTATGGTCATGGGCTGTCACCACGAAATCCACTCCTCTGAGGCTCTTGTAAAGATCCAGTCCCTGGCTCTCAAGGCTTGCTCCGTCACCAGCACCGGTTCCGGCATGGACCGCCACGATCACGACATCGGATTTTTCTTTTGCCACTACCCTGTCAACAGTCTCCTGAGCCATGGGAATAAGACTTTCAAACGTCATCCCTTCCCAAAGAGCAGGCGAGAGCCATCCTTTTATGTTAGGGTTAGTGAAGCCGATGATGGTGATTTTCAAGCCATGTCTCTCAAGGGTGACATACTCACGGAAATAAGGCTTGCCATTATCAGTGCGGATGGCATTTGCAGCCAGGAAAGGTACTTTCATCGTCTTGACCATCCGGTCATAAACCTTGTGCCCGGTCTCTATGTCGTGATTGCCCACTACCACAGCGTCATAACCGATATATTCGGTCATACGCGCAAAAAGATGCTTCGAGGTAGTGTCGATATAATTGAAATAATATGCGGCATTGTCTCCCTGGAGGCAGTCGCCATCATCCAGAAGTATCACATTCTCAGCACCTTCCGCCTTGCGCAGACTATCGACATACCAAGCGACATTGGTCAATGCGTTATCTGTCGCATCTGTCACATACAGAGAGTCGAAATAGCGCCCGTGGACATCATTGGTAGTAAGAATGCGGAATGTGTATTCGCCGTCTTTTGGTCCGCAGCAGGAAGCAAGAGCCACTGCAGCGAGAATCATTATGATCGATTTTTTCATCTGCAAAAAAGATTAACGAGCGCGGAAATCAGTCCGGCCGGATAAATTGAACTTAAGCGACACCACCTGCTGGCATCCGGAATATCTTGATCCATGGAAATGGAAACGGGCTCCGATCCTGATCTGCAGATACTTGCCCAGATGCGGTTCATAGAAGACCTCTACCCGATCATATATACCGGTATCCGTACGGCCGTCATCGTGCATCCTATAGAATGGATCGCCGAAATACAGTCTGTCACCGTACTTGTCACCGCCGGCATCCTTACTGTTATAATAAGGCATCATATCCGTACCGCAGAAAAGCCTGTTATGAACGCCGACATTCCATTTCTTGATTCCCAGATCCAGTTCACCACCACCAGGGAACACATAATGACCGACAAAAACCCTGTCGTGCTGCAGGGCCTGAAGCCAGCCCAGACGCACTGTAAACTCCTGAAATCCAAGACGATCAGCAAAATCAAATTCCATAAATGGATTCAGGAGCACATTATCGACCACTCCCCTTGCCTTCTGTGAGCCAGCGAAATGATACATATAGGCCGAATATCCCACTTTGAAGAAGTCGTTCATACTGGTCCGGCCATGAGAAAAAATCATAAACTTCTCCTTTCTTACCTGACCGAACTGCCCCATCCAGTCGCATCCCAGCTCCCAGAGGGTCTTCTGATTACGGATACGCAGAAGAATTCCCTCGATATTATTGTCATAAAATCTCAACGAATCTGAGAAGAAAGCATCCGAATAATCCCCCATCATTGCCCGTCTGGGGAAAATTCCGGCATACAGCTCCAGGGCGGCCTTATCCATGTCAGCATGAAGTTTATAATACAGGGTCATCTCACGAAACAGATCTGTATTATTCTGTTTCTGAGACGTTTCCGGTATGTCTGCCCCCCCCGACAGAAGTTTGGAAACAGGCGAGGCTCCGAAATCCTTGCTCACGTCAATTCCCACCATCAGTCTGTGGGACATATCTCTGTTCTGGTATATATCCAGCCCGAGCGAAGGAGTCAGACGAGCTCCGAAAATGGTCATCGAAGGAGAGAATGCACTGCGGTAATACTCCCGATTGTCAAACCTCATTTCGAAATCGACATCATATGCAAACCTCACCTTGTCATCCTCAGCTCTCAGGCTGAATGAAAACAGAAGCAGCATCAAGGCGGTTATAAGATGTATTCTATTCATAATCTGGCATTAAATCTTTCAAACTCATGTTTCGCAAGTGATAAATTATTGAAATATTGAAGGTTGGTGTGACTTGCGAAAGATAAATTTCAAAGATAATGTAAAATTCTTATATATTTGTGCTTAAAGAAAGACAATATGCTGAAGCTACAGACCCCGGTAACCGACGAGCCTTGCAAGGTCGGTATCTCATACGATGACAAGATCATGATGCTTGGAAGCTGCTTTTCTGACAATATCGGCAGACAGCTGGAAGACTATGGATTCGATGTATGCGTCAATCCGTTCGGAACATTGTATAACCCGGTGTCCATACTCCGCAGTATCGAGAAGCTCGTCAGCGGCACACCTTTCGAGGAGGAAGATTGCGTTCAGATCGGAGCGGGAGACGAGCGTTGGTGCTCATTCTGCCATCACACCAGCTTTGCAGCCGCCTCCAAGGATGAATTTCTCCGCAAGGCCAATCTCGCCCTGGAAACCGCCAGAGAACATTTCATGGCTGCCGGCAAGGTAATCATCACACTTGGCACCAGCTGGTGCTTCAGACACATCGAAAAAGGATTCATTGTATCCAACTGCTTGAAACACAATGCATCTGAATTCAGCCGTGAAAGACTTTCTTCAGCCGAAGTCACATCTGCTCTACACAAAATCATAGAACTTTGCAATACCACGAGCGGATGCAATGGCAAACAATTCATCTTCACCGTCAGCCCTATACGCCATTTCAAGGACGGAGCGCACGGGAACCAGATCAGCAAATCCGCACTGCTACTTGGAATAGACGATCTTTTAAGAAGCCTCCCCGCGGACCTGAGCATGGACCCACGCTACCCTGCCGACTATTTTCCGGCATATGAGATCGTTATGGATGAGCTGCGCGACTACCGTTTCTACGCCGAGGATATGTGCCATCCCTCTGCCCAGACAGTCGGATATATCCGGGACCGTTTTCTTGATTGGGCCCTTCCTGCATCAGAGCAGCCTCTCCTGAAGGAAAAAATCCGCGAATTCAAGCACAATCAGCACATACAGAAACGATAACCACCGTCCCGACAATCCACAAAAAAAAATTCCGCAAAACTATTGCAGGATAAAAAACTATTGCTACCTTTGCAGTGTACTACTTCACTAATACACTGATAAAATTTCCCGCAAGGGGCTTAACAATAGACACTTAAACAATAGTACTATGATCCAGATTAAAGATCTCGGTTTTTCATATGGAGGTTTTCCCGTACTGAAAAACATCACAATGAACCTCGAAGAAGGAAGGATCTACGGACTTCTTGGAGAGAACGGAGTCGGCAAGACTACTCTGCTGACACTTATCTGCGGATTGAAAAAGCCGCTTACCGGCAGCATCGTGACAGACGGCCACACCCCGTACGACAGGGAACCTTCATTCCTTTCGGACCAATATTACCTCAGCGACGAGGTGGCTGCCGTGAACATGAAGGCTATCGACTATGCTGTAAACTACGGACAATTCTGGGAAAATTTCGATCTGAACAAGTTCAATGAAGTCATGCAGGTCCTCGAAAACGACCCACAGCAGAAGATGTCAAGAATGTCATTCGGACAGCTTAAGAAGACATACATCGCCTTCGCTCTTGCGTGCAACACTAAGTATCTGTTCATGGACGAACCGACCAACGGCCTTGATATCCCCTCAAAGGCACAGTTCAGGAAAGCGATCACCAAATATACCCGTGAGGATTCTGTAATCCTGATCTCGACCCATCAGGTCCGTGACCTTGAAAACATCATTGATCCAATCATCATACTTGACAGACAGGAGGTTCTGCTGAATGCCACAATCGCTGAAATCTCTGAAAAACTGCACTTCGATTACAGCAACGAAGTGAATCAGTATGCTCTTTACAGGGAACTGGTTCCCGGAGGAAACATCCAGGTGTCTCTGAATCAGACCAAAGAGGAAAGCAAGGTAAATCTTGAGGCACTTTTCAACACGGTCTACCAGCACAAGGAACTTATCAAGGAAGTCTTCAACAAATAGATACGATCATGAAAACCAACGACATATTCAATTTCAAAAGATTCGGAAAATACTTCGGATCGGACATAAGGACATGCTGGGCAAACTTCGGACTCAGCCTTCTTACAATATCCATTCTCCTTCCTATAGCCATATACATTATCAGCACAGCCTTAAAGCAGATCATGACACAGCACTGGAGCGGTCCGGGCTTTGAGATCAGGCTATTCATCTTTATCGTAGCTATGTTCTGCATAATCGTGACAATGCCGGTAAAATGCTATGGAAAGATCACCGACAAACAATATGGTTCATTATGGCTGAACCTTCCTGCATCCAGATTGGAGAAATTCCTGAGTATGGTTCTGTTGTCATGCATCATAGTTCCGTTGACGGGAGCAGTCCTGTCGCTTGGGATTGACGGATTGATCTGCGCTCTGGATCACACATGCGGAAACAGTATCGTCCGCGAAGGCCTGGACTGGATAAGAAACCTCGGAGAGACTAAGGAAATAACTCTTAATCTGGCTCTTGAAAGTCTTGAGATAAAAGATGCAGCAGTAGCACAGAACATCATAGATCAGTTCAGTTCGCCTTGGTTATATATTGACGAGATATTCAGCATCACCCTTCCTTTACTCCTGGGAGCCATATTATTCAAGAAAGGAAAGACTGTAAAGACATTCCTGGCATTGTTTGCCTTGAGCAGCATCACAAGCATAATATTGACCCCGATAATGGTGAGCTGGACAGCTGACATAATAAATGCATTGGAAAATGCCACAGACGAAGCTGTGATCCTGTCTGTATTCGACAATGGATTCTTCAGAAACCTTGTACTCATAGACACAGTCAGCGACTTGCTCATAAACGGCGGTATGCTGGCAGGTATCTGGTTCAGAATCAAGACATTGAAACATTAAAAGATTCTCACATGGGCCTTAAGGGCCTCCCGGAATGACAAGATTATGGAATTCAGCGAAAACAAATCAATATATCTGCAGATATGCGATGCTATCTGCGAGAAGATACTCAGTGGAGAACATGCACCCGATTCCCGGATCCTATCGGTAAGGGAATACGGAGCAGAGATCGGAGTGAACCCCAATACCGTGATGCGCTCTTACGAAAGACTCACCAATGACGGGATCATATACAACCGACGTGGGATAGGATACTTCATCAGTCCCAAAGCCAGAGATATCATTCTGGAAAACCAGCGTAAGGAATTTCTGGAAAACGAACTGCCTGTCATAAAACGCAAGATGCAGCTGCTTGGTATCAGGCTTGAAGATGTGCTATAAAGGCAGATGTTTGCTTTATTTGATAATAATGCATAATTTTGCAGCGTACCTAAGACCTGAACCGGTGAAAAAATACCGGAATGAAAAGAAATATCCTAAATATCATAATGCTGCTGTCGGTCTCGATAGCAGCATTATCGTGCTCTCAAGAACTTCCTTACAATCAATATGACAAAGGCTCCTATACTATCGTTGTATCCGGAACTGCTTCAGACAAGTCAGAAGGGACGCCCCTCCAGAACATAGAGATCACTTTGTATGCAGCAGAAAGTTTAGCCGGAGGAGAGGTAAACGTAAGGACTACCGAGGTCAGGACAGACAGCAATGGAAGCTATACGCTTACCTTAGGTGGCTTCAGCGATCCTATATCCTGCACCATTACAGCCAGCGACGCTGATAACGTATACGGAAGATCACAGCAGGAACTCAGAATATCGTGGAGCGGTACATCTTTTGACGAATACACCGGTTATTTCTATGTGAACGACTGCGATTTCTATATGGAAAAATTACTTAAAAGGTAAGACTATATTCCAGCAGGATGTCCCTCGGAATCCCTCCATTGCTTCGGAGAGCATCCTACAATCTTCACGAACTGGCGGTGAAAATTCGAGCGGTCGCTGAAACCCGAGGCCTCGGCAATGATATTGGTGGACACATTCTTATCCTTAAGTAACAAGCGCTTTGCTTCCTCAATACGAAGTTCTGTTCTCCAGGTCTTGAAATCCACCTTCTTTATGGAAATGAAATAATGATGAAGAATTTCCTTCGTCGTATTGAGCTCGCGGGCAATATCTTCCCGGCTTTTGTCATATTCACGGAAAGACTTCTTATCCACCCATTGCTTCAGAGCAGCTTCCAGTTTTCTGATTTCTGACTCGCTGATGACTACCTGAGCAGAATCATTATCCTTCTTTTCCTTGCGCTTTTTATTCTCACTTATCTTCTGAATCAATTCTCCGGCACTCAAGGCCTTGTGTGCAAATGCATCAAGCACAAGCTTATGGCTACCGATGAATGAGATAAAATTAGAAGTCAGATAAAGCATATAGATCAGCCACCAGATCGTATAAACGGAAGCCACTTCCATCTTATAATCCAGGAACCAGTAAAGGCACAGATACACCAATACAAAAAGGATGGTAAGCATCGAAATGATATAGCAGAACCGCACCCACTTGATCTTATGACCTTCATCCTCATCATAATATGTCTCAAGCTCGTGAAGAGACGTCTTATATGCACGGTCAAAATGGACTATATACGTAACAGACTGTATGAGGAAGGCGATAAGAGCCGCCGCGCATACATACCAGAAATATGTCTGATTGCCTGACTTGTAGGACTCAAGAAGCATGAAGGCTACCAATGCAGAGACAAAAAGTCCTGGAACAAAAAGTCCCTGCCATTTGTGCTTTTCAGTCTTCAGCAAGGCTATCATCGAATAGGAAATGATGGACGTCGAGAAATGCACGACAATATAAATGGACAACATAAGGAACATATCCCAGTCCTTGATTTCAGACTTGCCATACTGACTCATTGAATAGAACATCATAAAGCTGCAGATCAGAAAACTGACCACCAGCGCGATCTTGGAATTGGCAAGCTTCACGCTATAGTCAGAATGTGGTATCTTTATGAGCATCAGTAGAACAGCAAGAACCGTAGACCCTACTCCTACGATCAATGGCACGGCTGTCTGAGGATTTATATTAATCGATATCATTCTGCGAAAATACGGATTTTTTCGCTATTTTTGCAATCGTTTTTGCCCGATTTCAGAGCACACACGCAAGCAGGGCGACAATAACAAGTATATTATGCTGGATATCAATACAATAGAACGCCTGGACAAGATCGCCACTCCATTCTACTACTATGACGTAGAACTCTTCCACAAGACAGTAGATCATGTGGCTGAACTAGCCCGAGCGCACGACATAAAAGTACATTACGCGATAAAGGCCAATGTAGAAAGAAGGCTGCTGGAGTACATCAGTTCCAAGGGCTTCGGTGCAGACTGCGTGAGCGGCAATGAAGTGCTTCATGCGCACAGCTGCGGTTTTCCTGCAGGCCAGATCGTATATGCAGGAGTTGGAAAGAGCGACAAAGAGATATATGACGCAATGATGCTCGGTATCGAAGCATTCAACTGCGAATCCCTTCAGGAAATATTCGTAATCAATGAAATGGCTCACCTTCACGGAGTAAAGGCCAACATATCAGTCAGGATCAATCCTGACATCGACGCTCATACCCACAAGTATGTGACCACAGGACTTTACGAGAATAAATTCGGCATCTCAAATCATGAATTCGACAAGCTTATCGAATTCATCCAGAAGAGCGAGCACATCAATTTCTTTGGTCTCCACTTCCACATAGGCTCTCAGATTACTCGAGTGAAGGAAGTATTCTCTCTTGAGTGTCAGAGAGTGAATGAAATCGTAAAATACTTTGAAAGCAAGGGACTTACCGTAAAAAACATCAATCTCGGTGGAGGTCTTGGAGTGGATTATGACGACCCGGACGGAAGCCCGATCGCTGATTTCGAAACTTGGTTCAATGCCATTTCCGACAACATCATCAGACGCAAAGACCAGGCGGTACACGTAGAGCCGGGCCGTTCGCTGGTGGCTCAATGTGCCTCGCTTATTTCAAGAGTGCTGTTCGTGAAGAGTGGTGAGACAAAAAACTTCCTCATCATGGATGCCGGTATGAACGACCTTATCAGACCAGCCCTTTACGGAGCATACCATAAGATCGAGAATCTGTCTGCGGCACAGAGATCTTTCTTCCCTACATATCAGGCATATGACATTGTAGGACCGGTATGTGAATCCAGCGATGTATGGGGTGCCGGAAGACTTCTGCCGCTGAGCGTACGTGGTGACCTTATGGCCATCAGAAGCACAGGTGCATACGGACAGGTCATGGCAAGCAGATACAATATGAAGGATCTGGCACCGTCCGTATTCAGCGACTGCATTGATGAAGCTCCGCAGGCCGTGGACTACTTCAATCTGCCATCCCGGCCATAACCGAGGAACAGATGCCATCTTGGCAATAGCCAGGAACCGATGTCATCCCGAGCGAAGTCAAGGAACAGATGTCATCCCGAGCGAAGTCGAGGGATCTCAATAAGAAAAATAAAAGCAATACAATATGTTTGAAAATTTAAGTGAAAGACTCGAGAGATCGTTCAAGATCCTCAAAGGAGAAGGCAAAATCACCGAGGTGAACATCTCGGAGGCGATGAAGGACATCCGCCGCGCCCTTCTTGACGCCGACGTAAGCTACAAGATAGCGAAGCAGTTCTGCGACGAAGTGAAGAAAAAGGCTATCGGCCAGAATGTCCTCACTGCGGTCAAGCCTCAGCAGATGATCGTTAAGATCGTTCACGACGAGCTCGCAGCCCTTATGGGAAGCAATGCTTCAGACGTGAACCTCAAAGGTTCTCCTGCAGTAGTTCTCGTAGCCGGTCTCAACGGTTCCGGTAAGACAACATTCTCGGGTAAGCTCGCCCTCAACATCAAGAGCAAGCGAGGAATGAAGGTTCTCCTTGCAGCCTGCGACTATTTCCGTCCGGCAGCGATCGATCAGCTGAAGGTTCTCGGAGAGCAGATCGGAGTGGAGGTTTACTCTGAGGAAGGCGTAAAGGATCCTATCCAGATTGCTCAGAACGCCATCAAGAAGGCCAAGGCTGAGGGATATTCAGTCGTGATCGTCGATACAGCCGGTCGTCTGGCGGTGGATCAGGAGCTCATGGATGAGATCTCGGCACTTCACTCTGCCGTCCAGCCGACAGAAACTCTCTTCGTAGTGGATGCAATGACAGGTCAGGATGCAGTGGAGACTGCCAAGGCATTCAACGACAGACTCGACTTCGACGGAGTGGTCCTCACAAAGATGGACGGTGACACCCGCGGTGGTGCGGCTCTTTCGATCAAGGCTGTTGTAGGAAAGCCGATCAAGTTTGTCAGCACAGGTGAGAAGATGGAGGCTCTGGATGTGTTCCACCCTGCACGTATCGCAGACCGTATCCTCGGCATGGGTGACGTTGTTTCCCTCGTGGAGAAGGCTCAGGAACAGTTCGATGAGGCACAGGCACGTGAGCTGAAGAAGAAGCTCGCAAAGGATCAGTTCACTCTCTGGGATTTCTACAATCAGATCCAGCAGATCAAGAAGATGGGTAACATCAAGGATCTGGCTTCCATGATTCCAGGCATGGGTAAGGCTCTGAAGGATGTGGACATGGATAACAGTGCATTCAAGGGTATCGAGGCTATCATACTTTCTATGACTCCATATGAGCGCGAGCATCCGGAGTGCATCAACGGAAGCCGCCGCAAGAGAATCGCTGACGGTTCAGGAACTTCACTTCCTGAGGTGAACAAGCTTCTGAAGCAGTTCGAGGGTACCCGCAAGATGATGAAGACCGTCATGGGTGCCAACATGGGCAATATGATGAAGGGAGCGATGAAACGTCGCAGATAGCCATAGCTCAATACGCATCAGTTTAATAGCAGCGTCGGTACATGGATTTCTGTTTCCATGCACCGACGCTGCAGTTTTGCTGATAAATTGATTTTTCTGAGCGTCGGTGCGCGAATAGCCTCATACGTGCACCGACGGTGAGCCGGAAGTTTCTCATAGGGGTAGTTTCGGGCTACTGCTATGAGAGTTTGGAGAACGGTCAGAAGTTACCTGCAGAGGTATTTGAGCCAGAATTCGTTGTTGGCATTCTGGAAATGATCGCCCTGATAGCCGTAATAGCCGTGCATGCCGTCAGGATAGATCATGAAGTCGAACTTCTTGCCGGCTTTGTGCATTGCATCCAGAAGATGGAGTGTATTCTGATGGTGGACATTGTCGTCTCCGGTTCCATGTGTGAGCTTCAGCATTACCGGTTCCACCGCACTGGCTGAAGATTTGTCTGCAGCATACTGAGTCGGATAACCTTCGACATAGTTCAGGACCTTCGAGACAGCGTAACCTTCAGGATTGTTCTGAGGTGTGTCCATATAGCGCTCGGTGTAGTGAGAGTCATAGAGTGCCCAGTCATATACTCCGCCTCCCGCGATACCGTAGTGGAATTTATCCGGCGCCTGCATCAGGAGCATAGATGTCATTGTACCGCCGAATGAGAAGCCTTCCACACCTATCTTTTCTGCATCCACATACGGGAGATTCTGCAGGCATTCAGCCCACTGACAGAAATCCTTGACCTCCCATACTGTAAGCTGACGATAAATCATATCCAGACCTGCACGGCCATTGTGACCTGCTGCACGAGGGTCTACCGTAATCTGGATGATTCCGTTCTCGGCATACCACTGGTTCGAAGCTGTCGGTGTCACCCAGCGGTCACGTACCATCGGAGTATTCGGTCCGCCATAAATATCGACGTGTACCGGATATTTCTTCGATTTGTCGAAATTCTTCGGGTATACAATCATTCCAGGGAGGTAAAAACCATCGCTTGATGTGATGTATACCAATTCCGGCAATGCATATTTCGCCGGATCATAGTCCGGTCCCTTCATGTCAGCGATAATATTAGCAGAAGGATATTTGATAGGTTTCATTCCAAGATCAAAGAGCGTAAAGATTTTTCCAGCATACATCTTCGCTCTCTCAGGCAATTCAGGATATGCACAGATATTGTCCTTTCCATCAGACACCACCCCACCTTTATTGGCAATCAAAGCGATCTGGGTCGGAGTGGTCATATTGGACAATGAAGCGACAAAATACTTTCCGTCAGGAGAGAAAGATATGCCGGTGGCATTGTATGCCGGATCGGTAAGGGCCGTGATAACGCCCTTCTTATCTACCTTATACAAAGCCTGTTTCGCCACAGCATCACGCTTCGCGGTATAATATACATCACCCTTCTTCTCATCCACGCGTACGATAGCGACATTCCAGTTCGGGCCGTCAGTGAGACGACGGAATGTCTTGCCATCATATGAAAGGAAATATATCTGCTGCCAATCGGTCTCGAATTCGCGGGCCATATAGAGTCCGTTGTCGGTAAAGACTACTCCGTCGAACCAGTTGAGCCAGGTCTTGTATGTTTCGTTATACACGTGACGCTTGGAGCCGTCCTCTGTGTTTACGGCATAAAGATCTATAGTGTTCTGGAGACGAGGCATACGTGCGATGAAGAATTCCTTGCTGTCCGGTCCCCAGAACGGGATGCCGAAATACTGGTCAAGGGTAGGATCGAAGTCGGCCCAGGTGATCGCTTCATCACATCGCATAGGGCAGCCGACACATTCACCTTCCAGGTCCACAATACCGATGCGCACCTGAGGATTGGTCTGTCCGGCCTTCGGATATCGGGTCTCGCTGAGAGAGCCTCCGAGAGCAAGATCTGTCACGCGAGGGCTCTGAGACTGGGATGCGGCCGCCTGTGGATCGGCAAATGCGGAATATATCGGAAACATCGGCACCTGGGAATTGTCGAATCGGTAGAATCCTATCTTCTTGCTGTCAGGAGACCACCAGAAAGCCCTGTAGCGGGATGCGCGGCCGAAGATTTCCTCATAGTAAACCCAGGAAGCATAACCATTGAGAATCACATCTGAACCGTCGAAGGTAAGACGTGTTTCCTCCTTGGATGCGATATCCACCACATAAAGGTCGTTGTCACGGGTGAATGCCAGTTTGGTGGAGTCAGGAGAATAAGTAAGGTTCACCGCTCCCTCAGGTCTTACCGGATAGAAAGAGAATCCGGAAGGTGCGTTCACGCCTTCACTTATCTTTCCATTACGGGCATTCACTACAAATGCATCATCTCCTTGATAAGTTCCGAGATAAGAAAAGATAACCTCCTCGTTACCAAGCCATTTCCATACTCTTGGGATCGATTGGAACTCCTGGGCAAAAACAGATGCGGTCACTGTCACCGACATCAGAATCATCAATATTCTTTTCATATTTAGTTATTGTTATTTCTAATTCTGATTGACATATATCAATCTGCAAACAATTCGTCTTTAAAGTTGACAAGATATACTTTTTCTGTGGCACGGGTGATGGCTGTATAAAGCCACTTCAGGTCGTCCACCGTCATCTCATCCTGCCAGATAGGATTGTCAATGAACACGCACCGCCATTGTCCTCCCTGAGACTTATGACAAGTGATCGCATTGGCATATTTCAGCTGAAGAGCATTGTAATACTTATCCTCACGGACTGCCTCATAACGCTTCTTCTTGGTAGTGATATGGGCATAATCTTCATTCACACCCTGATAGAGCATGTTGGACTGCTCGTATGTGAGGGATGCACTCTCCGAATCCAAGGTATCCAGAATCACCTTAGCCACAATCTCCTGATCGTCATAATCCGGGAAAGAGATGCGTGCCTGGGCAAAATGAAGCCCGTACCTTTCCTCGAAATTTGAGATCTTCTGAAGCTTGGCAATGTCGCCGTTGGCAATATAATCCATCCCTTCGATGCCTTCCAGGAACTGATAGCAGTTCTTGACAATCATAAGTTTGTCATCGCGCACCAGCCTCTCATCCTTATACTGGACAGTCGAGCGGATTCCCAGATTATACTTGATAGCCCTTTTATTCGAACGACACAGGATTATCGTATCATCCTCATCATAAGTAGAATAAGCATCCCCGATCTTTTCTATCAGCTCTCCCCCGCTAATCCTCTCTATATCATCGAACTGAGAAGTTTCAAGTCCCAGGTCGCATATATCCATAATACCCGGTCCATATTCAAGCTCACTCTGGAGCTGACGGATAAGAGTGGCATTGTACAATATGCCTGACTCCTGCTGCTGGCGTACCACAGTGGTAAGTTCGGCAAACACCACCCCGCCGAAAACCCTCATATAATCTTTCATCAATGCAGGACTGGCATCCAGTCCCACAGGAGGCAGCTGAGCGGAGTCACCTATGAGTATTACCTTGCACTCCACTCCGCTACGGACAAATGAGATCAGGTCTTCCAGAAGATTTCCCGAGCCGAAAGCTGTAGTGGACTGCTGCTGAGCGGCATCTATACCGATAAGGGACACCTCATCCACGATGAAAAGAGTCTGCTTGTCCTTGTTCGGGAAGAGAGAGAATTGTCCGAATCCATCTCCTCCGACAGACTTCTGCCTGTAGATATGCTTATGTATGGTAAAGGCCGGCTGACCTGAATATGAAGACAGGACTTTGGCAGCTCTTCCGGTAGGAGCCAGAAGCACGCACTTTGTCTGATACTCCTTCATCACGGAAATCACCGAAGAAATTGCAGTCGTCTTTCCCGTTCCGGCATATCCGTTCACCACCAGAATGTCATTATCATCCGAGCTCACGAAATCCGCGACCTTCCTCAGCAAAGAATTCTGGCAGGAAGTCGGCTCGAAAGACAGTTTGGATAGAAACCTGGAAAACAGAAAATCACTATGCCCCATCATCTGTTCCTCCTGAAAATCAAAGATATAGCCACAAGAACAGGATAGATTTCCACGCGTCCGAGGAACATATCGAAAGCGTAAATGAACTTAGCCATCACCGGCTGAGCCGAGTAATTGTCCATACATCCCAGTTCTCCGAGTCCAGGGCCCACACTGCCGACCGAGGCAATCACACCGGAAACAGCTTCCGTAGCCTCACATCCGCACAGCATCACAGCGATTACAGAGAGAAAGACCACGATAAGATACACCACTATATACATAAGTACGGCACTTACAGCACCATCTGCCAGGTGCTGGCCGCTCA
The DNA here is from genome assembly GCA_045118995.1 of Candidatus Cryptobacteroides sp. Taxonomy (GTDB): domain Bacteria; phylum Bacteroidota; class Bacteroidia; order Bacteroidales; family UBA932; genus Cryptobacteroides. The sequence continues at coordinate 26,382 of JBGVCR010000050.1, read as the reverse complement.
GATGGGTCTGGGAAACCGCCGAGGGATGAAGTCTGTGCTTGACTTCATTGGAAACCGCCTTGAATGCAATCAGGATTCTGTCCACCTTGATTCCTCCTGTCGTCGATCCTGCGCATCCGCACTGGATGGAAGCAAAGATAAGCACGATTCCGGCAAGCCAAGGCCAAAGCGCATTGTCACAGATGGCAAAGCCGGCCGTAGACATATAGCTGACGACCGTAAAGGATGAATCCATCAATGCTCTGCCCCAGGATTCATATCCACCGTCCTTCATCAGGGAGAACATAATGATCAATGTCATTACGACAATGGAACCGAAATAGTATTTGGTGACGGTATTCTTGAAAGGCTTGAATGAACGAGTGGCGAAAACAGCATATATAAGTCCGAAATGCATGGCACACAATGCCATGAAGAACAATACGACCAAATTTATTGCATCAGACCCGAAAGCTCCTACTGAAAGATTCTTCGTACTGAAACCTCCTGTGGCAGCAATACTGAAAGCATGGTTTACAGCATCGAACAATGGCATGCCTGCCACCCACAAAGAAAGAAATGTGGCAACAGTCAATGAAGCATAGACAATCGTAATGACCCTTACCACCTTGGACGACTTATACTTGTAGCCTTCCTTGGAGAGTGTGGACATCTCCATATTGGTCAGTTTAAGGCGATATGGACTGGCATCAGGCATTACCAGAAGAAGGAAGACCACGACTCCCAGACCACCGATATAGTGAGTGGAAGACCTCCAGAACAGAAGGCTCTTGGGGAGCGCCTCTATATCGTTCAATATGGTAGATCCGGTGGTAGTATAACCTGAAACACTTTCAAACCAGGCATTTATCAGCGTGAATTCTCCTCCGTACAGGACATATGGAAGCATGCCGAAGACAAATGACAGCACCCACGAGAATACGATCGTCAAAAATCCGTCTTTCAATGACAGGGACTGCCTGCCATGAACAAAAATGAAAGGAAATGCGCCGAATATAAGGGTAATGATGAAACTGATGAGCAATGGGCCGAATGCCTCGTCACGCCCGTAGATGACCGATACAATCATAGACAGGAACATGAAAAGGGCACTTACCAGAAGTGCCTTTCCGACATTGACCGATATTGCCTTTACATTCATCATTGATTCTCCATCAGCTTTTCGCGCTCGTCACGAAGGTTCTTCAGTCTTCGCTTGAGTTCCACATTCTCTTCGATGATCTCAGTCAGGCCGGAATTGATATTAGCGAGCTGGTCATCCCCATCGAACTCATAGATATATCTTCTGCCGGAGGCTCTGTAGCCATCCACACCATCAGACATCCTGTATATCGGTCTGACATAGTAAACCATTGTAAAATAAAGCAGGAGAAGAATCAGAAGAAGTCCCGCTCCCACAGAAACGACACCAGGGATGATGCTTCGGTAGAATCCGGCATCGAAATCAGCCGAATTATCCCTGAGTTCTTCGTGTATCACCTCATTGAGTGAGTTAAGATCCTGACGCAGCTTCGTATAACGGGGTTGGAGGCTTCCGAAGAACCATTCTCCTGTATCCACGCTGTCAGCAAGAAAGACCTCATCGAACTTGAGAGACGTCTTCATGAACGCATCGAAAGACATAACCACAGAATCCACTTTCGGAAGCATCTTGCTGGATGTGAATGAACTTCTGAGGGAGTCTGACTGAGCATTGAAATATGTAAGATTGAAGTCCGGCATCAACGAGATGTCATTCTGCACCACCACAGCGAGCATCTGATCATTGTACTCCTGAGTGATATCGGCAAGTTTCTGTGAAAGATTGATACTCTTTATGTTAGACGCGATGAGTTCAGACACATAATCGCTCATTCTGCGGTATTCCAGTATGGAGATGACGCTGGAAAGCAGCAATATCATAGCAAGTGACCCCAGACTGAAGAAGAGCTTCTTCTTCATCGATGGTTTCCTTTCTTTTTTCCTTCTGAATAATGCAAGTGCCATTTCAAGCAAGTTTTATATAATTTACAAATATAGAGAATTTATTCGTATATTTATCGGGACTAATCATACAATTATGAGACTGAGACATATATATACCATCTGCCTGACTCTTATCGCGACAGGCTGCACCGACAGCATAGAAAAGCTCGACCCCGAACATACCATATGGTTCGACAAGCCTGCATCCATCTGGGAGGAAACACTTCCTCTTGGCAACGGACGACTTGGAATGATGCCTGACGGAGGTATTGACCATGAAAGAATCGTGCTGAACGAGATATCACTCTGGAGCGGCTGCGAGGCTGACTATTCCAATCCCGACGCAGCGGAAAGCCTTACACAAATCCGCGACCTTCTCCTGCAAGGGAAAAACGCTGAAGCACAGGAAGTCATGTACCGCCGCTTTGTTCCCCACAAACCCACTGACGGAGGTACATACGGAAGCTACCAGACACTCGGAGATCTCACAATAACTTATTCCAATGACACAGACAGCATCAGCGACTACCGCAGATGGCTCGATCTGCGCACAGCTACAGTCCATACCGAATATATGTCCAATGGCGCAAAGCATTCCAGAAAATACTATGTATCAAAGGATTGCGATGCTATGATAGTAGAAATCGAAGCTGGCGCAAAGGCTTCTCTGGATCTTGAGGTCAATCTTTCCAGGGCTTTCCGCTGCACCGAGGAAATAACCGAGGACGGACTTCTCAGGATAAGCGGAACTCTGGACAGCGGAGCAGAAAAGCCTGGTATGGGATATGCCGCATACGCACAGATACTGACTGAAGGCAAGGATGCCGTAATCGAAGAAGGCAGAGTCTATGATGCAGACAAAGCATGGATCATCATATCTGCTGCCACAAGCTATTTCGAAGGAGATGATTATGACAGGAAAGCCAGAGAGATATTGGCCAAAGCTACGGAAAACTTTGATCCTGAAAGAACATATGCAGCATCCGTACAGGCACATAAAGCATTGTACGACAGAGCCTCCGTACATTTTGAATCAGACGCTGCGAGCGCATCGCTGCCTGCCGGGGAAAGAATCATCGCCTATTCAGAAGGAGCAAAGGACAATCATCTGGCTGCGCTCTACTATAACTACGGCCGCTACCTCCTGATCTGCAGTACCCGCGAGGGCAGTCTTCCTCCAAACCTTCAAGGTCTCTGGGCCAATACATACCAGACGCCATGGAACGGAGATTATCACACAAATATAAATGTGCAGATGAATCACTGGATAGCGGAGCAAGGTAACCTGAGCGAGCTTCACCTTCCTCTTACCGACCTGGTGCTCAATATGATACCGAGCGGACAGAAGACAGCGAAAGACTTCTATGGAGATCAGGCACTGGGATGGGTACAGCACATGATGACAAATGTCTGGAATTACACAGCTCCAGGAGAACACCCATCGTGGGGAGCGACCAACACAGGAGGAGCATGGCTCTGCGACCATCTTTGGGAACATTTCGCATATACCGGAGATATGGAATATCTGGCAAGAGTCTATCCTGCCCTCAAGGGAGCATCACAATTCTTCCTGTCGACAATGATCAGAGAGCCGAAGAACGGCTACCTCGTGACGGCACCGTCATCTTCACCTGAGAACACATTCTACGAAGACGGCAAGGCTGTCAGCATCTGCATGGGCCCGACAATGGACACCCAGCTTGTCAGAGAGCTCTTCCGACAAACCTCCGCCGCAGCATCGTTGCTGGCAGATCCAGCTGAGAAATCCTTCTGCGACTCATTGGAAAGAGCTTTGGAACAGCTTGCTCCGCATCAGATAAGCAAGGAGGGCTACCTGATGGAATGGCTTGAGGATTACGAAGAGACTGACATACATCACCGCCACATATCACATCTTTACGGTCTTCATCCGGGTGACCAGATTTCTCCTGACCTGACACCGGAGCTTGCGCAGGCCTGCCGGATGACATTGAACCGAAGAGGTGACGAAGCGACAGGATGGAGCCGCGCGTGGAAAATCAATTTCTGGGCGAGACTGGGAGACGGCGACAGGGCATTGAAACTCTTCAGGAGCCTTCTTTACCCTGCGGTGCAGGAAGGATGGCACGCCAGCGGAACCTTTCCGAACCTCTTCTGTTCGCATCCTCCGTTCCAGATAGACGGTAATTTCGGTGGAGCGGCCGGTATCGGAGAAATGCTCCTTCAGAGCCACGAGGGATATATCAATATCCTTCCTGCTCTGCCATCTGAATGGACTGACGGAAGCCTGAAAGGGTTCAAGGCTAAGGGCGGCGCCATGATCGACCTTGAATGGAAAGAAGGAAAACCTGTGAGTATGACTGTCACAGGGGGATGGGAGAAATGTGTGCGGATACAGATTCCAGAGGGAATGAGAGCAGCAGTAAAAGGCTGCGGACACGAGTACTTCGAGGATTTTGTAAAGCTGTATATCCCGGAGGGTAAAAAGGCCGGAATCCGTTTCAGCACCCTTTAGAAGCCGAAACGGATCTTGGCATCATTCCATACCTGAGCAAAACCGCTGGAGATGGTATGCCATATCTGTCTGAATGAATGACGGGGGAAAAGGAAGAACAGACCAAAGGTTCTGCCTATGTGAGCAAGTACTGCTCTGGTCTTGTTCAAAAGATAATTGGCACCCCTTTTCTTATTGACATCCCTTTGCTGGCCGAAATTACCTTCATCCAAAAGTCGTCTCAATATCTTTTCAGCCTTATGTTCCTGTGATGAATCATAGAATGGGAACAGATCTGCCGGCATACCGAAATATTTCACCAGCACGCAGCCGAATGCCTGCCAAGTCTTCATCATATCGAGTCTCGACAAGATTTCCCTCAGACTGTCCATATCAATATATGAAGACCTCTGGCGAAGGAAAAGCATCCAGTCACAGAGTTGTCTGGATCCGAGTCCGCTTGTAAGGAAATGGTGGAATATGTGGCTGAAAATATAAAAGGCATTATACACATCAGAAGGAGTATTGACCTCCTGACCGCTGAATACCATCGGTACAAGAGCCTCACTCAATCCCTTCTTTGATATTTCCTGATATATGCGGTCAAGTCTGGCGGTCGGGTAACGCTCCGAATATCTATGCACTTCCACAGAAACCTTTCCGACAAAGAAGTCATAATGCTTGCCTACTTCAAGAGCCTTTCTGTCATCAATTTTCGTAGCAAGAGGCTGGAGTACATCGTACGATGCAGAATATTGATCAATACCCACATAGAGGTCAATGTCACCGCACTGTCTCATTTCCGGCTTCGGATAACACTGGGCCAGGCCCTGCCCTTTCAGCAGGACAGACCTGATCCCGGAAGCGGACAACTCACTTACGACCTTTACCAACACCCCGTTAAGTTTTCCATGGGTCATGATATTAGCCATCATGAAAGTCTTAATTTTTGTCTTGAGTTCCTGAGACATAGCCGATGCAATGCTACTATCAGAGAGCATGACATCACCTGCGACTCCGAGAACCGACTGCACCTTGGCGGTACGTGCTACGCCAGCCCAATCTGCAAAACCATCCGGTATCTCTACTGGAGCTCCCCAGAATGCATTTCTGAGCAATGAAAAAAAGACTTCCTCGTGACGTTCCATACTACTTTTTCAATGAATTATATTTTTCCAAAGCCTTCTCCAGTACGACCAAAGATCTTTTCAGGTCATCCTGGTTCAGGACATAAGCTATTCTCACCTCATTTTTTCCAAGCCCCGGAGTAGAATAAAAACCGCTGGCAGGAGCAAGCATCACTGTTTCCCCCTCGTAATCGAAATCACTCAGACACCAGGCGCAGAAATCCTCAGCATTATCCACCGGAAGTTTCGCGACCGTATAAAAAGCACCCATAGGGATAGGAGAATACACCCCCGGAATCCTGTTCAAGCCATCTACAAGGCATTTTCTGCGGGCGACATATTCATCATACACTTCAGCCGAATATTCCTGAGTATCCTCGATGGAAGCCTCGGCTATTATCTGGCCGATCAGCGGCGGACTCAGACGGGCCTGACAGAACTTCATCACAGCCTTGCGCACCTCCTCATTCTTGGTCACGAGGGCGCCGATCCTGATGCCGCACTCCGAATATCTCTTTGATACAGAGTCAATAAGGACCACATTCTGTTCGATTCCTTCCAGATGGCAAGCTGAAATATAAGGTGAACCGGTATAAATGAACTCTCTGTAGACCTCATCAGAGAACAGATAAAGGTCATGTCTCTTCACGATATCCCTTATCTGGTTCATCTCTGCCCGGGAGTAAAGATAACCTGTAGGATTATTCGGATTACATATGAGAATCGCCTTTGTACGCTCCGAAATAAGTTTTTCGAATTCTTCCACCTCAGGCAAGGCAAAGCCTGTCTCGATCGAAGAAGGCACCGACTTTATAACTGCTCCCGCCGACACGGCAAAAGCCATATAATTGGCATAAGCAGGCTCAGGAACAATGATCTCATCACCCGGATTCAGGCATGACAGGAAGGCGAACAGAACCGCCTCCGAACCACCTGTAGTGACAATTATATCGTCCGGAACAAGGTCAATATTATACTTGGAATAGTATTGGGCCAGCTTCTGCCTCAACGAGAGGAAGCCCTGGCTCGGACTATATTCCAATATATTCCTGTCAATGCTCTTCATCACATCAAGAGCCTTCTGAGGAGTCGGAAGATCCGGCTGTCCGATATTAAGATGATATACTTTTATACCCCTGGCCTTTGCTTCATTGGCAAGAGGGGTAAGTTTTCTGATTGGCGAAGAGGGCATCGCACACCCTCTGTTGGAAATACTCGGCATACACTACTTATTTGATCAAAGGGACTCAGTCTCTACGGAAGATATCCCTTGAATACACTTTCTCTTTCACATCATCAAGCACGGAATCATAGCGGTTGGCCACAATGGCATCGCTCATATTCTTGAACTTGTCTATATCATTGACCACAAGACTTCCGAAGAATGTGGTTCCGTCTTCAAGTGATGGTTCATAAATTATCACGGTCGCACCCTTAGCCTTGACTCTCTTCATGATTCCCTGGATCGAGCTATGGCGGAAATTGTCTGAATTGGCCTTCATCGTAAGTCTGTAAACACCTACGACACATGGCTTTTCCATAGACGCATCATACTCGGGGCCATCATAATAAGAATAATATCCGGCCTTCTGGAGGACACGGTCTGCAATGAAGTCCTTGCGGGTGCGGTTGCTCTCGACGATGGCGCGCACCAGATTCTGAGGCACGTCGTCATAGTTGGCCAGAAGCTGCTTTGTGTCCTTAGGAAGGCAATATCCTCCGTATCCGAACGAAGGGTTGTTGTAATGGTCACCGATACGCGGATCGAGGCAGACTCCCTTTATAATAGATTGGGTATCAAGACCTTTCATTTCGGCATAGGTATCCAGTTCATTAAAGTATGAGACCCTGAGGGCCAGGAAGGTATTGGCGAAAAGCTTAACTGCCTCAGCCTCCGTCGTACCCATGAACATCGTATCCACATCCGGCTTCAAGGAAGCTTCCTGAAGAAGAAAGGCAAAACTTTCAGCCGCAGCCTTAAGACGAGGATTATCCACATCCGTTCCGACAATGATACGGCTCGGGTAGAGATTGTCATAAAGGGCCTTGGATTCGCGGAGGAACTCCGGAGAAAACATTATATTGTCACAGTCGTACTTATCACGTACAGATGCGGTATAGCCGACAGGGACGGTGGACTTGATGACCATAATGGCTGAAGGATTGACAGCCAGAACCGCCTCGATTACAGCCTCTACTGCAGATGTATCGAAGAAATTCTTCTTAGGGTCATAATTCGTCGGAGCTGCGACAATCACATACTCTGCCTCCCGGTAGGCTGCCTGAGCGTCCAATGTCGCTGTCAGATCCAGCTGCTTCTGGGCAAAATATTTCTCTATATATTCGTCCTGTATGGGAGACTTTCTGCGATTTATCATCTCGACCTTCTCCCTCACGATATCCACAGCCACCACGCTGTGCCTCTGTGAGAGAAGTGTCGCCATCGAAAGTCCGACATAACCAGTACCTGCTACTGCTATCTTCATAGGCTCTATTTCTGAAATTCCTTGATACGCTGTTCTTCACTCATACGGCAGATAAGGATCCTGCCCTCACGCTCCACCACGATACTGTCTTCTATACCTTCAAGTACCACACTTGCTGCATTAGGAGCATGAACTATACACCCCTTGCACTCATACAGATGCACATTCTGTCCGACCACTGCATTTCCATCCTCATCGTGCGGGAGAAGAGTCCAGAGAGATCCCCATGTACCGACATCGCTCCACCCGAAATCAGATGGATATGTATATATGTAATCAGCTTTTTCCATCACCGCATAGTCGATCGAGATCTTCTCGCATGTAGGAAAGATATCTGCAACTGTCTCTTTCTCGCGCTCTGTGTAAAAGGACTCTGCCATGCGGTCCATCTTCGCTGCAAGCTCAGGTGTGAAACGTCTGAGCGAGCCCACGATAGTATCTACATTCCAGACAAAGATTCCGGCATTCCAGAAATAATTGCCCGCATCAAGATATTGTCTGGCAGTGTCGACATCCGGTTTCTCACGAAATGACTCGACCGCACAGATTTCGGATTCAGACAGCTGCTCAGCTGCGGCAATATATCCATATCCCGTTTCCGGTCTGGTAGGCCTGATTCCGAGAGTGACCACCCTCTCCCCTTCCGAAGCGAAGCGGATGGCATTGCCGATTATCCTGCGGAACTCCTCCGCATTGATCACCAATGCATCAGAAGGTGTGACGACGATATTGGCCTGTGGATGCTTTGCCATTATCTTCCAGCAGGCATATGCTATACAAGGAGCCGTATTGCGGGCGCAAGGTTCGGACAGTATATTGTGATGCGGGATCTCCGGAATCTGAGACTTCACGATATCCACATAATCTTCACTCGTCACCACCCACATATTCTCCAGAGGGCAAAGCGGAGCAAAACGCTCCACCGTCATCTGGATCATCGTCTTTCCGCTTCCCATCACATCCACGAACTGTTTCGGATATTCCGGGGTACTCATCGGCCAGAAGCGGCTTCCGATGCCGCCGGCCATTATGACTATGTGTGTATTGTTCATTATTTGTTCTTTCTCCAATCGGGGACTATTACAAATAAACAAAGATAATACTTTTTCGGTTAATACAGAGCCTTGATTACAGAAGCGAAATTATCGATTACATACTCCACATCTTCATCGCTCATACGGGTATTCAAAGGTAAGGTAACCTCGTTTTCAAACAAAGAGTATGCATTCGGATAGTCTGCAATATCAAAACCGAGCTGCTTATATGCAGTCATCATAGGAAGAGGCTTGTAATGGACATTGCAGGCGATTCCCCTTTCAGCCATCAGCTCGATGACACGATTGGCATCCTCCCGGCCTTTGCCAGACAGGCGTACCAGATAAAGATGACCGCTTGATTCCCAATCATCGCCATAATGTCCCAGCAATGCCACAGGAAGCTCTGCAAATGCCTCATTGTAACGATTTATTATTTCGCGACGGCGATCAAGCATTGCCGGATATCTCTCAAACTGAGCCAGACCCATCGCAGCCATCACATCGGTCATATTGCACTTATACCATGGTCCGATGATATCATACTCCCATGCTCCAAGCTTAGTCTTGGCCAAGGCATCCTTATTCTGACCGTGCAGGCTGAACAACTGGCTCAAGCGGTACAGATATTCATTCCAGGTCTCGCCTTCCACTACAGGGATAAAGGACTCAGCATCAATTTTAACCGGCTCATGACCAAATGGAATATTCCAAGTCAATGCGCCTCCCTCGGCAGTGGTGAAATTCTTAACCGCATGAAAACTGAAAGAACTGAAATCAGCAATCGCACCGGCCATCTTTCCGTGGCGACTTGCTCCGAAGGAGTGAGCACAGTCAGCTGATACAACTATGCGGCCGAACTTTCTCTGTATCTCATTTGCAGGACGGTACTTTGCCTTTACCTCAGGACGCTCGAGCACAGCGTAAACTTTTTCATATGCAGCTACAATGCCGGCCAGATCCACAGGCACGATTACCTTCGTTCTTTCAGTTATGGCATCAGCAAGTTTATCGTAATCCATCTCCACAGAATCCTTCTGCGAATCTACCATCACTACAGTCGCTCCGACATGACAGACTACACTGGCGGTAGCCGTATATGTGTATGCGGGTACGATCACCTCATCTCCGGGACCGACACCCAGCAATCTCAACGCCATCTCCATCGCTGCAGTCGCAGAGTTAAGACAAACCGTCTTTTCCGTACCGATATACTCAGAAATCGTCTTTTCAAGTTTTTTGGTACGAGGACCTGTCGTAATCCATCCTGAAAGAATAGCCTCTCTCACTTCATTTGCCTCAGCCTCGGACATATCCGGAGGACTGAAAGGAATATTTCTTAATTTCATATTCATTATCATCTCTCTGTTATGATTACCTTGAATGTCTGAAAAATCAATTTAATATCATACCAAAACGAAGATTTTTCCACATACTCCAGGTATAATTTTATCTTTTCCTGCATGATTACATCTATATAGTACCTTTCCGGGTCCTGTGCCTTCTCCAGCAGCTCATTCTCATTCCTGAAACGGATGCTTGCAGGATCTGTAATACCGGGACGGACATCCAGTACCCTCATCTGCTCCGGAGTCCAATAATTGACATAATGGCGCACTTCAGGTCTCGGTCCGACAAGGCTCATGTCACCTGTAAATACATTTATAAGCTGCGGGAGTTCATCTATCTTGAACTTGCGGATGAAATAACCGCTTCGGGTCACCCTCGGATCACGCCCTCCTATTGTGACAAGTGAGCCCTTGTCACTTCCGACTCTCATAGATCGGAACTTGAATATCCGGAAATCCTTATTGTGCCGTCCCACACGTATCTGGCGATAAAAAACAGGACCAGGCGAGTCGAGTTTTATCCATATCGCAACGATTATAAAGATCGGACTTAAAACCAGAAGTCCACATCCGCTTGCCAGTATGTCAAAAAGTCTTTTCATCACTATCGATTGGAATTAACAACTTTGCTACGTTTAAGAATCAGGTTGATCATGCCGTTGATATACCCCCAGCCATATGCAAAATGAACAACGAAATACACCCAGATCTGCATCAGCCACTGTCTGAAGCCGGCAGCAGACCTGGCGGAGAAATATGCAGCCATACCTAAATAACAGATAATGACCACGCCATATATCCACGCAAACACCGGTGAGATCAAAAAGGTAAGAGGGCCGAGGATCAGTCCAAGGGTGAAACACAGGGGAACAAACTGCCTGATCGTCGCCGGACTGCCAAGTTTCTTATTTACAAGCGGCTTGAACAATCCATATTGGTAGAACATCTTATAGACCTTTGCCACAGTATCCCGGGCATAATAGTCGATCACTACACTTGGAATCAGGTATATCTTTCCTCCATTCTTTATAATCCTTCCATTGAACTCATCGTCCTGGTTTCGGATCAGTTCTTCATCAAAATACCCTATTCTGTCGAACAATTCCCTTCTGAAGCATCCGAAAGGCACGGTATCGACCTCTCTGACCGAATCCGCTCCAATTCTGAAATATGAGTTACCCATACCAAAACTGCTGCTTAATACAGCAGCGATACTGCGGGACTTCACAGAATCATCTACCGGCAATGTCCGGCATACGCCTCCTACATTATCAGCATCAAGCTCAATAAGATTCTTCGTCAACTCAGAGAAATAATCTGACGGGAAAATGGCATGAGCATCCAGACGGATGATTATTTCTCCCTTAGCCAGTCTGATCCCTATATTCATAGCAGGAGGCACAATCCTGTCAGGATTATCTACCATCCTGATGAAGGGGTATGTATTTGCATACTCTGCAACTATCTCGCGAGTCCTGTCCGTACTCATTCCATCCACAAAGATGACTTCAAGGTCATCCTTCGGATAATCCTGTTCTAATATCGACTCAATACACTTTGCAATGTACTTTTCCTCGTTATATATCGGGCAGATTACTGAAATCATAATAATTGGTTTTACTGGTTCAAGCCTCTGTTCAAAGCCGGCAAAATGCATCATCTTTTGGAAAAATATCCCTGAAAGCTATTTTTCAACACCTCGAACAATGACAAGGTGCATGTGTCCTTGTATTGATTCCGGCGGAATATTGTCCAATAAAAAATATACAGCATTCCTGTAAAGTTACCTAAAAGACGCCTTTCGGTCCAACCGAAGTTCTGGAAGTAGCGTGCATCATAGCCACGGAACCATTGGCTTTCTCCCGGATTGACGGTTGCGATGACATCGGGGCAGTATATCATTTCGGCGCCTGCCTTTCTCCAGTCCAGCATAAACTTATTCTCCTCTCCCCCTCCGTTGCCTGTTCCGGAACCCATTTTTTCATCAAAACGGATTCCATATTTTTCCAGCATACGACGTGAGAATGTTATCTGGAGTGAGGAAGTCCTGAGAATCTGCTTGAATCCAAGATTGCTTTTTCTTTCCGGGTATGTCTTATCGCAGTCTTTCCTTATCAGCGAGAACGCAATAAGCCCTGCATCAGGATTTTCCTCATAGGCTTTCAAGATAACCTCTTCAGCATCATCTGCAATCTCTTCATCATCATCACAGATCTGGCAGATATCGCCCCAGGCATTTCTGATTGCCATATTCCTGCTTCTGGAAAGTCCCCTCTCCGTTGTGCATATGAACTTCGCATGACAAGTCTTGCCTTTCTTGTTTATGAAGTCAAATTCCTCGACACAATCGCGGTCACATTGATTAACGACTACAACATTAGACTGGACATTGCTTCGCTGAATAATACCGGTGTCCTTCTGATGCATGCAGGATATTAATAGATTGAAAGTCATATTCTATGTTTAAATTTTACTATGATCAGGCGTCAGCCTTTATATGAGCCATAAGGCTACGCCATATTACCCCAACAAATGTGACCGGAGCCTTGGGCAGATACTTCAAAGTACTTAATGCCATCTGAAAATTCTTATTCTTGATATGGTTCAGGAAGACACCCGCATAATGTCTGGCATAGACTTTACTTTTAAATCCGGGCGTAAGAGAATTTTCCCTCTCGATATATTTATCGAATTTTTCGAAAAAGTATGCCTTCAGCTGATTCAGCTTTTCTCCTTTTGGTATGTTTTCACCCAGATTAAGTCCGATTTCCACCAGAACTTCACTGACGCATCCTATAGCATAACCAGCATCAAAGAAGCGTAACATCAAATCATAATCCTGATGCCTTCTGAACGCTTCATCAAAGCCATTGATTGCTTCTACTGCCTCTCGTCTGAACATCAGAGTCGGTGTGAAATAGTTAGACCGCAGCTGCAGGATATGACGAATGCCATTCCCTTCCAGGACGGATGCCGAGACAGTCTTTCCCTTTCTACACGCAAAGCAATAAACAGCCTGTTTATCTGGATGGTTTTCCAGATAGTCTGTCTGCAACCTCAACTTATTCGGCAGAAACAGATCATCATCATCCAGAAAAGCGATGAAATCACCCTTGGATGCCTTGATTCCGGTATTTCTCGCTGCGGCTCCATTCTTGTTCTTCTCATGGCATATATACTTCACCAAAGGATTATCGGCATATTGCTGCATCAAGGCCACAGTGGACAAGCGGTACTCTGAATCCGGATCATTGTCATCCACGACAATGATCTCCATAAGTTCCGGACAATGCTGGTGGAGAACAGAATTTATACTGTCCGCCAGGCCTCCCCTGTTTTTATAAGTCGGTATGATTACAGATATTGATTTCATTTTAACGATTATTTATTTTGCCCGGTCCCGGAATGAATTCATTGTAGTAGTACATGAATATCAGCAGGAGATATGTATAGATTGCATCATACACCTCGAAAAGGCACATGATAAGGAATGTGACTCCTGTCATAATGATGATATATGCCGATCTCTCGTCCATCCTTGCCTTTATGCGTCGGTATGAAATCCTTATCATATTCAATATGACAAAAAGCAATATCAATCCACCTTTATGGAGAATGTTATATATGTAATTGTGGGAGTTTTTGCTGATTCCATAAAAGTAACCGCTGTCGAGATAGTCTGATGGATCTATATATCCGTGCCCCCAGAAAGGCGAATCCCAGAAATAGCCTGCAGAGTATGTCCACAATTCAGTTCGGCCGGTAAATGATGCATCCTTACCGATCAGGTCCAGAAAAGCATTGGATCCGTCGGGGCTTAAAGCATTACCGACAAACACCACTAAAATCTGAAACAGGATGACCGCAGCAAGCGACCCCCAAAGTATCAGTCTGTTGAATCTTCTGTTCCACGAAATCAGGTACACAACCAGCAGCAGGGCCATACTTACCGCAGATGTCATCGAATTTACTACCACCAAGGAAATCATACCGGTCACGGCCACTGCTATCGTATTGATGATGACTGCCTTGCGACGTGATGACAACAGAACGCTGAACAGAAATGCAATAATGACTTTGGGACCTATCTGATTATAATTGGTTCCCAACAGATAGTAGGCTTCACCATCGTCTCCGATAAGACCTAAAGGATTCTGCACCAGAACCAACAGATTACAATACACGCATACTGAGAATACTATCGTGCCCGTAGTCAGAACGAAGGTAAGATCATTCTTATGCATCTTTACGATCATCAGCAGAGTGGCTATTTCCATTGACCTACCGATCAAAGGGACAAGATTCGTAGATGCATTCCCATATAGGATGGTCAGTAAGAACAGAAAAATAAAATAGAATATGCTGAGTCGTTCAAGAGCATTCAGCCTGCCTCCCTTCTGGATATACTGAAGTCCTACAACGACAAAAAACAATGCACACAGGTATGTCAGATATGACCAGAGATTCGTTCCTCCGAAAAACTCCGAACAAATTGCAATGTGAACAATGACAACTGCTATTACTATACTATGGAATATCTTCTTTAACATTGCTATCTCCGACAGATTCGTTTGACAAGTTCCTTTTCTTCACTGCCCATAGTGCAATACGCCACCAAAGCAACGACCGCCACTGCAGAAGGTATGAGTATGATGATCTTGTAGTTCCAAGAAATGTATGCATCAAGGATAAAGCATATTCCTGCTACCGCACATGTCGAAAAGACAGCGGGAAGTATCACATTTTTAAGAAAGGCTGAGATCCTCAGGCCGGCTGTTGACTTCAGATAAAACATCCGGAATACAGCACTTGCCAATTCTACTGCCACAAATGGAATCATTGCATACAAAGGATCCCGGACTATGCGGACAGCCATATAGGCAATCGGCAAGGTAAGCAGTTTGAGACTTCCGAAAATCAGGGAATAAACTTTTATTTTACCGATAGCCTGGTTTGCGATGCCTAAACCTCCTGTAAGAGTATCGCACATGGCCGCAATAATGACCATATTGCAAAACATCACGGAATTCTGAGGTACATTCCTGAGCCAGAGTTCCAGGATGAAATGCATGTCGAAGATTAAAGGTATCGCTACCATTGCAAGCATCATGTATGCGTATTTGCATTCGATAGATGCAAGATATAACATTTTCTCCCTGTTGCCTTCACCTTCCGTCTTGATAATCTGAGGGCTCAGGGCATTTGCAATAGCCTGTGATACATTCAGCAAGGCTCCACTCACCTGCTGGGCAATTCCATATGAAGCGTTTACCAGCACACCGAAGGCTCTATTGATTATTACTGCGATTCCCTGAGTGCGGACTACAACACATCCGGTACTGTATAACGTCCAGCTTGCAAAGCCGATCAATTTCTTCACGTACTCCTTATCTATCTCTGAGATTTTCGGCAGATGGCATTCCTGATATTTCAGTAAGGCATATAAGCCGAAGGCAATAAGATTGAATACTGATATTGATGTCAACAGAACTGCATACGCCTCAAGTTTATCAAAACCGACAAAGGGCAGCAACAAGGCCGCACCGACCTTGAACACACCGTCAATCACATCAATAACCGAAATGTAGACTATATTCTCCCGAGCGATAAAAAGAGCCTTGAAAGGAGATGTTATGAACGACAATGCAATCATAGCGACTACGCAGATATAGACAACCTTTGCAGCAGCTATTTTATCCAGTGGTATATCGAGAAAAGTCGTTACGACCGGGTTGGTAAAAGACATCAGTACCACCAGAAGACACACACTGATAGCCATATGAATCATAAGACTGTTTCCGAAGACTTTGGATACAAGTCTTATATCATTCTGGCTGTGGGAATATGAAAGATATCTTTGAGTGGATATGATCAAGGCATTGGATACGAAACTCAACATCGCTACGACTCCTGCGATGACAGAATACAGTCCGTAATCTGTATCACCAAGAGTCGCCATAACAATTCGAGTTGAATATAATGACAATATTACATTCAACCCTGTACGTATATATTGAGAAAGCGTGTTATATAGAACTCTTTTTGCCTTGTCCATTATTTATCTGTCAAAGATATTAAGTCTCCCATTTCTAACATAAAATCATCGGTATAATAATCGATAAATGCGCCACCTGCCGTCATTGTCATTTCTCCAAAATAGGTCTTGCCATCCACCTCATAAAAATCAACACGGACTTGTGGTAATCCATTTGACAGTTTACCTGCACACTCTAACATATAGTTTAATGTTTGTGGCTTGGGTAAAATCTGTGTTGGTGCTTTATAATGCTCTGTGAAGACTGACTTTTCTGGATGATAGTTCCATTCCAAGTCAAAAACTGCGAGTTCCAAAGTTTCCTTGGTTCTGTTGCTGCATACCAAGATATGATGAGGAACACCATTAAAGCACCATATTTTATAATCAATCAAAGACGATGTTTTTATCGATTGCTTTGATATATCAAGGAGTTCCTCTGCGATAACAACTGGCTCTATCGCATTATAATGGGGTTCTCCCCTTTCATATCCAAGTTTATTACGCATTGCCTTGGCGAAATGCTCTTCCCATTCTTGCTTATCAATCTTAGACTTGTCCGTACATATACGAACATCACCACAACTACAATTAGACTTCATAACAAATTTTTGTGGCAGAGAATCCCAGTCGATTTCATTTGAAGCAGACCAGGCACCATATAACTCTACCAGAAGTTCCTCACATCCTTTCTGTTTGACATAGTCTCTGACGCGAAGCTTATCAGCCAACAATGTCCAATGTGCTGTATCCGTGTTAAACTTCAACCAATGGATCTTCTCATTAAGTGTCCTAGGATTATCCCAGTCAATCCGCTTTCCATAGGCAATTCGATACAAGATAGAGACTAATAACTTGGGGCTATGCTTACCAATGAACAGTCTTATTGATTTTTTGAATTTAGAAACCAGCATATATTAAATTCACTAATATCTAGATATGCTCTTCAAAGCCACGGAAATGCACATTGAGCTCGTGAAGATGCTGCAGAAGTGTTCCAAGAGGTGTGCCCTCTGTCATTTTTGCAAATGCATTGACATCTTTCGGGAAACACTTGCCGCCATATCCGAACTTACCATCAGGACCAGGGACATATGTGTGGGTGTCATTTATATATCCTGAAAGCAATACACCGGTATGAACCTTACGCCAGTCAGCACCCATCTGCTCACAATACTCACGGCAAGCATTGAAATAGGTTACCTTGTATGCGCCAAACACATTGTGCATATACTTGGTAAGCTCAGCTTCAAGAGGCGACATTACGGTAAATTTCTTACCGACGAATATCTTAGTCAGCAACTCCTGAGCACCAGTAAATACCATTGTCTGCTTCTTGAAATCTTCAATATGAGTACGTTCAGTCAGGAACTCCGGCATATAGTATACACTATGTCCGGTCTCACGTGAAAGCATGTCACTTGTACCAGGAAGGATTGTTGTACGAACGAAGACAGGCACATCCGGGAGCTTTGAAATAAGCTCCTTCATAAGCGTAAGATCCTGCGTTCCGTTATCCTCAGTCGGTACATGTATCTGTAAAAAGGCAATATCTATATCACTCAGATCATCATTATATCCTTTAGCCGGGTCGCTGATGAACAATTTACAATCCGGATTGTTGTTTTCCAGCCAATCCTTGAGTGCTCCACCCACGAAGCCGCATCCAATAATTCCAACATTAATCATATTTTCAAATTTCTTTTATTTTCGATCAAACTCTTCGTATTTTGAATTCTGAGAGATGAATTCAGGTACAATCTGCTTCATTAGACGCACCATTGAAGGCACATCGACTATCCTCGACAAGTGTTCAAGTGTATCAGTCATGTTCTTCGCTTCTTCATAGTCATACTCGCGGACTTTGGCTATTCGGATACGGCTATGATTGGTAGGCATGGTGTTTTCTGTATTTGCCAGTACCTCTTCATACAGCTTCTCTCCCGGACGAAGGCCGGTATATTCTATCTTTATATCATCATCAGGAGTGAAACCGGCAAGCTGGATCATTCTCCTGGCCAGATCATCGATCTTCACGGACTCACCCATATCAAACACAAAGATCTGATTGCCGGAACTCATTGTAGCAGCTTCCATCACCAGACGGCACGCTTCCGGTATGGTCATGAAGAATCGGGTTATTTCAGGATGGGTGACAGTGACAGGACCTCCTTTGGCTATCTGTTCTCTGAATCGAGGAATTACTGATCCGTTCGAGCCTAATACATTACCGAAACGGGTCGTGACAAATTTGGTCTTGCCGGCAATCTGCCCATTTTCAATTGCAAGTCCCAGCGACTGCACATAAATCTCGGCAAGACGCTTTGTACATCCCATGATGTTTGTCGGATTTACAGCCTTATCGGTAGAGACCATCACCATCATTTCAGCACCATATTCCAGACATTTGTCTGCAACATTACGAGAGCCCGCGGCATTGACTAATACGGCTTCGCAAGGATTCTCTTCCATTAACGGCACATGCTTATAAGCAGCGGCATGGAAGACCACCTGCGGACGCCACATTTTAAAGACATAGTCCAATCGCGGGAGCAAACGGACATCACCGATGACCGGTATGATCCTCATCTGCGGATATTTTTCTTCCAATTCCAGACGGAGATTGTGCATAGGTGTCTCGGCATTATCAAAAAGGACCAGTTTGTCGATACCGAATGTCACCAGCTGACGACAAAGCTCAGAACCAATCGATCCGGCTGCTCCAGTGACCATTATCGTCTTACCCCTGAAATTCTCCATGATCTCACCCATCGATATCTTTATCTCAGGGCGCATCAGAAGATCTTCGATTTCAATGTTTCTCAGGTTCTGAACCGGCTTGCCATCCACCATTTCATCGATTGCAGGAGCGAACAGGAGCTTTACACCTGATGCTATTGCATATTTGATGATACGCTCCTTCTCGATGCGTGCATCTTCATCATTTGCAAACAGAAGAGCATCAGCACCAGCGGCATTGAAGACATTCTTGAATTCTGACTCAGAAGTCACATAAAATGCTTTCATCTCAGAGATCACATGGGATACTCCGACGTTGCCGAACTGGATGAAACCTACGATATTATAATGCCTGGATTCTTTCAGGCGAGGTATAAGCGACACTGACTTCAGGCCGACTCCATACACAAGTACATTCAGACCTTTCTTCTTTTCCTGCAGCTTGCTGTTGAACAATTCGTATATCATCAGAATCATAGCTCTCAACGCAAAGAATGCTCCGAAGCTGAAGAAGAAATCACTGGCAATAAGAACTACAACACCAAAAGAATAGCCATACATTACTATGAATATAAGGGCCATCAGGACACATTTCACAAATGCCAGAAGTACGAAATACGTAAATTCCGTCAGGGACATGTGACGAATGATGATTCTGTATGTCTTGAATACCCTGATGACAATGATTGAAATAGCAGCAGATATCAAGAGCCATAACAGCACGACGGAAGTGCTGAATATGTCATTTCTATACAATATCTTTACAAATAAGACAGAGCAAAGAGTAGCCAGGACCGACATAAGCACATCGAACACGAACACAATGCGTGTATTCATGTACTTATTGGCATATTTATTCAGAATCTGATAGATTTTACTCATTGTTTCTCATTTAATTGTTTCAAGCATTACTCGTACATTTCCTTGTAATAACTCTGATACTCTCCACTTGTGACATTGTCCATCCAGTCCTGATGGTCAAGATACCATCTGACAGTCTTTTCTATGCCTTCCTCGAACTGTAGGGATGGTTCCCATCCGAGTTCACTCTTGAGCTTGGTCGAGTCTATGGCATACCGGAGATCATGTCCTGCACGATCCTGTACGAAGGTGATGAGCGGGAGGCTGTGGCCTTCAGGATTACCGAGTATGCGGTCGACGGTACGGATCATTGTCTTTATCAGGTCAATGTTCTTCCATTCGTTGAATCCGCCGATATTATAGGTTTCTCCATCCTTGCCTTCGTGGAAGATCAGGTCAATGGCACGAGCATGGTCTTCTACATAGAGCCAGTCGCGGACATTCTCTCCTTTCCCATAGACCGGAAGCGGTTTTCCATGTCGTATATTATTGATAAACAATGGAATAAGCTTTTCCGGAAACTGATATGGACCATAATTGTTAGAACAGTTGGATATTACTGTCGGAAGTCCGTAAGTGTCGTGAAAAGAGCGGACGAAATGATCTGAAGCTGCTTTTGAAGCCGAGTATGGTGAATGAGGGTTATAGGCTGTGTCCTCACGGAAGAAGTCGCTGCCATAAGGGGGGTCGCCGCCCGGATTGTCGAGCGCAAGGGCTCCGTAGACTTCGTCGGTGGAGACATGATAGAATCGGCATGGGATTCTCACGCCGCTGTGCTTCTCAGAATGACAATGCCAGCCGAGAGGTTCCCAGCACAGACGCGCGGCCTGAAGAAGGGAAAGCGTACCCATTACATTGGTCCGGGCAAATGTGAACGGATCCTTGATAGAGCGGTCGACATGGGACTCTGCCGCAAGATGTATGATACCGTCGACCTTTTCCTCCTTCATGAGCTGGCAGATGGCATCAAAGTCACAGATGTCCAGCCTTACAAACTTATAGTCAGGCCTGTCCTCGATATCCTGTAGATTGGCAAGGTTACCGGCATAAGTAAGTTTATCAACATTGATAATGCGATATTCCGGGTACTTGTTTACCAGCAGCCTTACTACATGGCTGCCTATGAAGCCGGCTCCGCCGGTTATGAGGATTGTCCGTTTCATTACAATAAGCCAAGAAGATATTGTCCGTACTGATTCTTTGCCATCGGCTGGGCAAGTTCACGTACACGATCAGCTGTAATCCAGCCATTTCTATATGCAATTTCCTCCAGACAAGCAATCTTCAGACCTTGACGTTTCTCAATGACCTCAATGAAGGTAGATGCCTCTGACAGAGAATCATGCGTACCGGTATCCAGCCAGGCAAAACCCCGCCCGAGGGTCTGGACCTTCAGTTCTCCGTCCTCAAGGAAATGCTGATTGACTGTAGTTATTTCCAATTCGCCCCTTGCAGACGGCTTGACATTCTTTGCTATTTCCACGACTTTGTTCGGGTAGAAATAGAGACCTGTCACTGCGTAATTGGACTTCGGCTCTACCGGTTTTTCTTCAATTGAGAGGCAATTCCCCTCATTGTCGAATTCAGCCACGCCATATCTCTGAGGATCGCTGACCCAGTAGCCGAATACAGTGGCCTTAGCGTCTTCTTCTGCAGAGCGGACAGCTTCTTTGAGAAGTTCAATGAAACCGTTGCCGTGGAAGATGTTGTCTCCGAGCACCATGCAGGCTGAGTCGTCTCCGATGAATTCTTCACCTATGATGAAAGCCTGGGCAAGGCCGTCCGGAGAAGGCTGCCCGGCATAACTGAAGTTCACGCCGTAGTCACTGCCATCTCCCAGAAGTCTCTGAAATCCAGGCAGATCGTGTGGAGTGGAAATGATAAGTATATCTCTGATTCCGGCAAGCATAAGCACGGAG
Organism: Candidatus Cryptobacteroides sp.; assembly: GCA_045118995.1. GTDB lineage: Bacteria > Bacteroidota > Bacteroidia > Bacteroidales > UBA932 > Cryptobacteroides. The sequence goes on along the minus strand of JBGVCR010000050.1, from coordinate 4,395 downwards.
ATCGGATAATATATCATCGGTTTATCGAAGATAGGAAGCAGCTGCTTGCTCACTCCTTTGGTGATGGGGTAAAGACGGGTGCCGCTTCCACCGGCCAGAACGATTCCTTTCATATTGACGGTTTATAGATTTCTTACTTCGCCAGTTTATCTTTAAACTGCTGCCATTTATTCTTTGCGAAGAGGACCCAGGCCGCAGCACAAGATCCTGCCAGGAATGCGAACAGAACCAGAGACTTGGCTTTACTTGGGCCTGTTTTCTTCAACGGTACTACTGCAGGTTTCAGAATGGCAAACACCGGCTTATCCTGCTGGACCTTGATTCGGGCAGCCTCAAGCTGTGTGGCTACCTGTGAGTACACCTGGTAAGCCAGATTCATCTCCTGCTGGAGACGTTGGCCCTCAGCCTTCTGAAGATTCTGAACAAGATTCTTGTTTGAGTCTGTATACTGGGCATAGGCCTTCTGCGCCGCATAGTATTCCTGCTTACGCTCTTCGCATATCATCATCAGATTCTCCACATCCTGACGCGACTTCGACGTACGATACTCTGACATATAATTCTTCAGATTATCTATCACAGCGGTAATTACAGTATATGCCACCTGCGGATCCTGCATCTCGAGGAAAATCTTGGTCTTGCCAGTCTTATCGACTGACACCTTTATCTCCTCTGAAAGAAATTTAATGGCTTTCCTTTCTTTCTTTGGCAGATTATACACATCCAGCTGAACTTCACCTGTCTGAGTTTCGTCCTCATCCGGCTTCACCAATGACACTGCCCAGCCCACTGCCTTGAAAGGAGCACCTATCACGTGACTCCACCAAGGTCTCTTCTGATGCTTGAGAATATAGTTCTGCAGAGTAGTATCGATCTGGCCGTCCTTTGTCTTTACCTCCAGATCCAGAAGTTCGAAAAGGAAAGGAGTGGATGCTATGACATCCGGATACATCTCATAATCAATGGCATCCATACTGTTATCCAGGCTGACACCCATCATGGAAGCGATGGAACTGACACCTGAACCGATTCTCTGCTGCATCTCCGGCGCAAGCGTAGCAGACACCGTGTATGTCTTAGGAATACTGAAGCCGATTATAAGTCCGGCAATCGCTCCTATGACGCCCCACTTGATGATGAATCTACGACTTTTCCAGAGCTTTGCTATGAGCTCCATCAAGTCGATTTCCTGCTCCTGAGACATTGTATTGTTCTGATTATCCTGCATTTTTATTTCATTATGAGGTTCATGATAGTAGCAAGCATTGTAGCCACTGAAGATGAAGTAGTTGCCACACTCATCAATGATGAAACATCGAATTCCTTGTCACGTTTCTGAGGAATCACGATCTCACATCCAGGCTCTACAACTCCCTTTGACATCTGACGGGCACGGGCTATGGTTCCGTTCATATATATGATATACGCCTTGTTCTTCTTCGAACGATAGCCATATCCACCAGCCATTTCCACATAATCACGCACTGACATGCCGGAATTGTAAGCCACCACATTAGGATACATTACATTACCGGATATCTTGACTGTATTGATATATTCCGGAATAAGGATCATATCATCCCTGCGGAGCACAAGGTCAGCATCACTTCCGGGAGCAGCCAGAGCTGCTTCAAGATCGATACCTACACTGTAAGTTTCATCGAGGTCAAGATTTGCGACATTGACGCTGTCTTTTCCTGTAGTCAGTACAGTCATACCGGAACGAGTACGGTTTCTTTCTTCAGCCAGAGTGTGTCGTATGAGTCTTGCTCCCTTGACATAAGCCCACTTGTTAAGTCCGCCGGCCCTGGCGATAACATCAGAGAGACGTTCATTCTTATGAGTAAGCACATAGTCACCAGGGAAGATAACTTCACCGCTCACCTTTACCTTACCCTGCTCTGCGTATCCCGGACTACGACGCACATTGACATAGTCGTATGGAAGAAGAACGAAGTCAAGGTCTTCGCTGACGACATAACCGTCTTTGAAAGATCTGGTAAATACATTGGCAATAGAGTCAGGCTGCTCCTTGCTTGCCGGATTCTTGATTCTGCGGCTGACGTCAATCCTTACTGTTGAAGCTGACTCAAGAAGTCCTCCGGCCTGCATTATGATATCCTCCACAGTCATATTGGCCTCATATACGAAAGTACCAGGAGTTGCGACCTCGCCTTCGATAGTTATGGTTCCGATATCGTTGAGATCATAGATGCTCGGGATATAGAGAATATCGTTTCTCTGAAGCTGGATATCGGGAGCCTGTCCGGAAAGAACTGCCTTAACATCCACAGAAATGACTTCAAAAGTGAGATCCTGACGCTCACGGTGAATGAGAGCACGGTTTGTAAACGCATCTCCCTTAAGACCGTCAGCCTTGGCAATGAGCTCCGATACCGTTCTGATTCCGTCTCCAAGCTGATATATGCCGGGACGATAAACTGCTCCCTTGACTTCGAGCTTATTCTCATATCTGTCAATAAGAGCTCCGACCGTCAATGCATCACCATCCTTGAGAATGAATGCCGAAAAGAGATTTGAATCGACTGTATATACCTGATATTCGACGCCATTCTGACGGACGACATTGATATTGGAGCGATAAGCATCACCCGCAAATCCACCCGCATAGTCAAGAAGGTCCTGTACAGTTTCTCCATCTTTCATCTCATAATACATAGGACGCTTGACACTGCCCTCGATATTTACAAGGCTCAGATAAAGAGGCACGTTGATTACATCTCCATCCTCAAGCGTAAGGCCGTCAGGAAGCATGCCGTTAAGAATGAAATCGTAAAGATCGACGACAGCCTTCTGCTTGCCGTTTCTCACAAGCTGCACCTTACGGAGCGATCCCAGATCATTGACACCGCCGGCACAATAAAGAGCATTATAGATATTTGATAAAGACGAGATACTATATGTTCCAGGCACTACGACTTCACCGGTAACACTGACCTGAATGGTTCTGATATTTCCCAATGTGAGCTTGAAATCAGATGCAGCATCCTCGCCGTCCACAGGATAAATCTGTGCGAGCTTCTTCCTGAGATACTGTTCTGCATCCCTTACAGTCATTCCATTGAGGGTAACAACACCAAGGTTCGGGATATTGATGAATCCATCTGGAGATATAGTCTGACGAATAGTCGCTTCATTACTTCCCCAGACATCAATGATCACTTCATCACCAGCACCAAGCCTGTAATTCAGAGGAGTAGGGATATTGAGACTGGGTGCAAACGAAAGCCTTCGGTTCGAAAAGATATTATGGCCGAAGATTTCCTTCTTCTCAGTCAATTCACCCTCCGGTACTTCTTCGCCATCTACCTGCTCCTGCATCTCCACTGCCGGCAGCTGCGCTACACCAGGGGCGTTTCTGCGACGACGATCCATTTCATCAACACGTCCCATCAGTGGGTTCGTTCCCTGATTTTCCGATTCGACCATCTTCTTGATGCGCTGCGCTTGCTCCATAGTCACACCTGAAGCCATAAGCTCCTTCAGCAGATCATTCTGCGATTTTCCGTTTGCCATTCCTTCTTTGACGTACTCGATCACAGCATCGTCCGTCATCTGAGCGGCAGCAGGAATACATATCCCCGCGAGCAGGATGACAACAAAGAATAATAATCCTGTTTTTCTTATCATAGCATTAGTTTATAAATCAATCCGATATCTTTGATTACAACACAATTCCACTAATTGAATATAATCAAGCAAAGATAGTAATTATATACGGGATTACAAAAGGAATGACACTTGCATACCGGAACCGGTCGCTGACAAATCACAATATACAAAAAAAGAGATCCGTAATACGAATCTCTTTTCTGGTGGGAGCAGAGGGAGTCGAACCCCCGACCCTCTGCTTGTAAGGCAGATGCTCTAAACCAACTGAGCTATGCTCCCGTTAAAGAACTTGCTTCATTTCTGAAGGGATTGCAAAGGTAGGCATTTTTTCTTAACCTGCAAATTTTTTCTGCACTTTTTCACAAAAAATCGACAGAATCTCCCAAAATTATGGCAAAATAGTTGTTTTTGGCTGGAGAACAAAGTCAAGGAACACTTAAATGTCTGTGAAATTTGCTTTGCATTTTTAGAAGAATCACCCTTGCGAATGAGAATTTCTGAAATTATTGCTATATTTGCAGACTTTCAATGGGGATGTTTTGGTTTTGACAGCATCAGACATTGGTCGGTAAGCACGTCGGGCGTCGGAAGTTTGCCCGCTAATCTCAGCTTTCAAACTTATAGTTGGCAACAACTCTTATGCACTCGCTGCGTAGTCTGCTAAGCACACTACCTTAATCCGCGACGCCAAGGCTGCGTCGCCGACGAGTATCCCTCCAGACTTTAGGCCGGTTATGTCTGGAATCCGGGGTATCATCCAAA
>JBGVCR010000049.1:0-4335 GCA_045118995.1 Candidatus Cryptobacteroides sp. | reverse complement strand
TTTTTGAGGCATAGACCTCGTTCTACGTTAGATGTGCGGCTGGCTGAGAAGTCATGACCGCTTTTGACCTTTAAAGATAGTATGTGGGCTTGATTTTTATGCTAACGGGCGTAAAAACGGATGTTTTTATGTATGTTTGCTCAATTATAGACTTTATATAAACAAACTATAACAACTAATATCTATGATCAGAAGATTTTTCATTACAATGGGGCTGCTATCAGCCATAGCCTTTGCAGCTGTATCCTGCAAAGAGACTCCGCAGGAAGAACCTCAGGAAGATCCGGTAACTGCACCGGTTGCTTCCGTAGAGGTCAATGCACTGGACAGGACCTCTGTCACATTCACCATCAGTTCGGATTCACCTGGCGATTACGCATGGACCATAGTTCCGGCTACAGAAAAGATAAGCAGCGCAGAAAAGCTTTTCAAAGAAGGAACTTCAGGTATGTTCGGTTCATCTCAGAAGACTGAAATCACATACAATGAACTTGAAGGTGGTAAGGAATACAGTATGTATTATGCCGTACGTAAGATCAATCCATTTACATACAGTGAGTTATACTGCGAGCCGATATCGACTCTATTCCCTTATGAGGATATGATCACACTTGAGAAAGTAACCACTAATGCCGTATCATATCATATCGAAAAGCCCGAAGGCGCAAAGGCTTACCGACATATGATCGTGGACTACAACGACTTCCTCTATTTCCAGGCACTCGTCGGTGTTACGCATGACTCATACCTCAGTGCATTCGGATTAAGCGACAAAGAGAGCAAGACCTTCGATTACGAGTGGGTGCAGATGGACGGATGGAACAACTATGCTACGTACTTCTACTCTGACACAAAATATCTCATCATTGCCGGTGAGACAGAAAGCACTGAAATTGATGCTCAGGTAAGCCCGGATAATGTAAAGTACATCGAATTCACCACACCTAAGGCAGAAGTCTGTCCATATGAAGTGGATGTCCAGGTTTCCAACATTACTTCTCTTACAGCAGACATCACACTGACTCCGGAGGAAGGAGTAGACAGATATCGTCTGTATGTAATGAGCGAGGCTGATTACGAATCATTCCTTTTTGAAGGTGAGGAAATGGTAAGACGCGCAGTAATCGGCGGCTGGGACGACACATCCACTGAGTACAGAGGTCCTCAGTCACTAAGTCTCGAAGGACTCCATCCGAATTCGAACTACTACATCTGCATGGTGGTGTTCGACAAGGACATGAGAGAGCTTTATATCGAGGAGGTATTCACCACATCCGAGCCTGTGGGGCCAGCTCCGGAAATCATCATCACAGAAAAAGAGACAGAAGAACCTTGGAATTCAGCAAGCATCAATCTCCAGCTGAAGAATACAGTGAGCGCTCTTGCTTTCATACATACCAAGTATGCTGTGGATGAAGTACTTAACGCCCCTGGTAACGAAGACCTCACAATGGATGTTGTAATCAGCACAAACGGAATACCATTTTCTGGCGCAGAACTCTCAAAGGCGACATCCGCGGGAGGTGCAGATATAACATTCTCGAACCTGAGTCCAAACACAGAGTATGTCTATGCCATCATGGCTACCAACTCTGAATATGTTTCCACATCATACGTTTATAACTTCAAGACAGGTGCCGAGCCTGTAGTGGAAACTACCCTCTTCGACAAGCTGAAAGGTGAATATACAGCTAGGATCACCGACATCGACGGTGTACCTCATACCTTCGATGTAACTATCACTGACGGAGTGAATGATGCGACCAGAGAGGCGTACAAGGCTCAGAATATTCTTGTATGCCTTGGATTTGACCCATGCGGTGTCGCATATAACTCACCTGAAGACCTCCTGAAGAAAAAGTGGGCGAAGAATGAAGAAGAAGCCAACCGTAACTATGGCCCTAAGTGGTTCCTTGAAATAGACGAAAACGACAAGATCACCACATACAAGCATGCCGTAGCTGCAAGCTCATATGATCCTGTGAACAATGTCGAACTCGTAGATTACGCTGCAGACGGTGAGGATCCTATGGCATCATTCAACAACCAGACAATCTGGTTCAAGGGAACCTTCAACAGATACTACGCGTCAAGAGACAAGTGGGAAATGCAGGCTACTACCCTCATCCACGATGTCGACTTCAATGAGGCCACAGGTACAATCACCGTACAGCCTGTGACTCACTTCAAGAGTTGGAGTGCCAGAGGTGAGACAATCACTGAATATCCTGGAGTTTCTCAGAGCAAGAACTGGTATGGCGGTTCTGACCAAAAGGTGATTTTCTGTGGCAACAGTTCACTCGTTCTCACGCCAAAAGACAAAGCACAGACTCAAGCTGCATGCGGCATCTCGCCAATGCAGAAAGCCATCCAGGTTCCCGGAGTGAAAGTCATCAACGTTCAGGAAAGCAAACGCACCATAAGGAAATAATATGAGGAACTTGATAAGAGTACTTACAATCGGCGCAATTCTCCTCCTTGCAATCGGATGCAAGGAGGAGGAGCTGCGACTGGAAGGAACCGGCATCAGTGAGATCAGCTGGTCTAAGGATATGGTCGCAGATGAGGATGGGGAAATGCTCTCACTTACTTTTACTGCAGCAGGAAAATGGACAGCAGTATCATCCAAGCCGGAATGGTGCGAAATTCTTACTGCTACAGGAGTAAGCGGGCAAGCGGCTCTCCGAATCAATATAACAAAAAATACGACAGCATCACCTCGCAGGGCTGAGGTATCGATCAAGGTGGATGATTATCCTCTGTCTGAAATACTCATAATCTCCCAGGCCGAAGGCGTGGTGGAGAAAGGTGACGGAAGATACCGCGAGATCAACGAATGGGTATATGACAAGATGTCTTCAAACTACCTGTGGAACGAACCTGTAAGAAATATCGCACTAGACTACAGCATCGGATACCAGGCATTCCTGAAGTCAATACTTGACGGAGTAAGCAAACAGGGGGATATCAATCACGATGATGGAGCCTATAAACAGGACTACCGTACAGAGTATTACACACAGATAATAAGCAATGCCCCGGAAACCAAAGCAATAGGTCAGCAGACAAGAGGCAATGGTTTCTACCTGCTTCGTCCGGTAAATCTGGGAACTGCAATCGGAGTACTTGTCGATACTGTTATTCCTGGCGGTCCTGCCGACAGACTCGGCATAAAGAGAGGAGACTTCATCACTGAAGTCAATGGAGTGAGCATCACAATGGATAACTACAAAAGTGTGACAGGCAAGATCTATACAGATGCACTTTCAATCCGAACCAATTCAGTAGCATGGGAAGGCGCACAACTCGACCAGGCTGTCCTCACACCTATCGGAACTTACGAACTCACCCCGGACTACTACACAGAGCCAGCGATATACAAAGCCGAAACCATAGAATTAAGCAACGGCAAAAAGGTCGGATATCTGCTTTACATGGGTTTCCATGCGGATTATGACGAGCAGTTGATAGCTGTATTCGATAAGTTCAAGGCTGATGGCATCGACGATCTGGTTCTTGATCTAAGATACAATAACGGAGGCGAGATTCTCTCCAGCACAGTCATGGCTACAATGATTGCCGGCCCTGCTCATCAGGGAAAGACGCTGGCAAAACTCACATTCAATGAAGAACGTACTGCAGCAGGTGAATCAGCAGCATACAAAATCGGTGTAAAAGAGACAATCGAGTATCCTGACGGCTATCTCCCTATCGAAGAAGCATTGCAGCATTCAATTGATCTGGAACGCGTATTCGTGATTGCTACAAACATCACTGCGTCTGCAAGCGAGATCATCATCAATGGTCTGCGCGGTCTCGACATCGAGGTCAATCTCATCGGAACACGCACAAGCGGAAAGAATGTGGGAATGGAGGGATACAGCAAGAAATACAGGAACTATGACTTCCTCTTCTACCCTGTTTCATTCTATATCGAGAATGCGAAAGGTTTCAGAGATTATCCGGAAGGTTTCGAGCCTGATATTTACTTGGATGACTCCAACTACTATCCTGGTGGAGACTTCGGAACAATGGGAGATTATCTTTGCAACGCGGCATTCGGCTGGATAAGGACTGGACAGAAGCCAGGCAGAGCATCGGCATCGCAGAGAAGCATCAGCCTCGAAGAAATTCCTAATCCTGTCAGCACAAGACTTGGAGGAAGCAGAATAGTCTATAGAGACTAGCTTTAAAGTAAGCATCCGACAAAGTACATATTGACCAATTAGCCGCCATTACTGAGGTAGTACCCGGTAGTGGCGGCTAGTAGCTGGTAGTGGCTGGTTATTACCTGCCATCAGCGGGTAGTACCTGCCAGTTGCAAGGTAGTAGCTG
>JBGVCR010000048.1:0-12200 GCA_045118995.1 Candidatus Cryptobacteroides sp. | reverse complement strand
TTTTTGAGGCATAGACCTCGTTCTACGTTAGATGTGCGGCTGGCTGAGAAGTCATGACCGCTTTTGACCTTTAAAGATAGTATGTGGGCTTGATTTTTATGCTAACGGGCGTAAAAACGGATGTTTTTATGTATGTTTGCTTATAGTAAATAGTATATATAACAATTAACTTGTTGCATTTTGAGACTTATTTTATCTGTAATTTCTGCGCTGATAACTTTTGAGCTTGTTGCCGGCGGCATCATGTTATGGAAGCGACGCAAGGAGACAAATGATTATTCACGTTATGTCCTGGCAATTTTCTGCTGGTTTACATCGCTGCATTCCTTCCTCTTTATCATCCGTCACTGGGTTGGAAATGTCGTGGTCAATAAAGGCTTGCTGGACCCCGAGCCTACTTTTACTTCGATCATAATGCAGATGACATACTTTTTCTATCCTTTAGTCTTCATCCGTTCCATTTCAAAACCATGCAGAACCCTCACCATCCTTTTTGCACCTCTTGCAGCAATTGCATCTGTAGGAATGTTCGCAGGTATTCAGTACACTGCACTTGACACATTTGCAGATCTGTTGCATAATATCTGGAAACCGGATGTCATGTTCAGATTGTTTGCAGTTACAATGATGCTTTTATATTCTTTTGCCCTTTTCCTTGTTCCGTATGACTGGCAGAAGAGTGGAGCGGATAAAAAGTTCATTCTTAAATATTCGTTAGGATTCTGCTCGATAGGATTGCTGCTCTTTGGACTATTTATTACTCATGCAAGGATTTTCACCATTCTACATCAGTTGAGCATGCTTTTCTTCTTTTTCTGGATTATATGGTATGAGTTGAAAGAACGTCTCCCTATACCTGAATACGACAGGATAAGCGGTGTTAAAGATGAACAGTATGATGTTATTGATAAGCTGTGGGTAGAGGTGACGCATCTGCTGGTAGAACAGCAGGGATGGCGAAATCCTGAGCTAAGCCTCCAGTCGCTGTCTGAGGAACTCGCATCCAACCGCACTTATCTCGGCGAAGCATTCAAGAAATTTGCCGGCTGCACATTCAGCGAATATGTGGCAAAGCGACGGATCGAATATGTCGTGTCCGAACTTAAGCGCAATCCTAAAGCAAATCTTCAGGCTTTATTCAGTTACGCTGGATTCCGACAGCGTTCCACAGCATACAGGAATTTTCAGAAAATAATGGGAGTCACTCTGACAGAGTATCTCGAAAATCTTAAATAACTAAACGGCCTTATTCCACAATGGAAAAAGGCCGTTTAGCTGTTTTACGGCCTTCTACCTTCGTTTTTTGTAATGTTGCAACATTTCTTTTGTAAAATTGCGACAAGTGGTGTTTTGTGTTGTAATAATACAAAAATATATTTGTATCCCTTTTTTAAAACAAGGTATTTAAAGAATTTTCCGGGTAAAAGATTTTAATGAAAGCTTCAAAACATATTTTGTTCACGATAGTGTCTCTGCTTATGTCATATGTCTCTTTCGGACAAACGGCAGAACCATCAAATCTGTCATATGTTGAGAAACGTTATAACATCTTCTTCCCGATCAACACTTCGAATATAGACAGTACCTTCCATAAAAACTCGCATACAATACAGACAATACGTCAGGATATACGTAATACATTTTGCGCTGACAGCACTCTTCAATTTGAGACGGATTCTATCCTTATCATAGCCACTTCATCACCTGACGGATCATTGGAGTTCAACAGGAATCTTGCAAGGAGGCGAGCAGAGAGCACAAGCAGACTTATATTCGAGCTATTTCCGGAGTCCGCTGCATTGAATATCAAGGTTCAATATGTTGATGAGGATTGGGATGGTCTGCGTCAGATTCTCAAGTCGAGCCAGGACTTTCCTCAAAGACATGAAATGCTCCGGATAATCGAAAGTTCCCTTTCTGCAGACGATAAGGAGAAGTCTCTCCGAGGATGTAGTGAAGGATGGGACTACTTCATCAGCAATCATATCTACGCCCTTCGTAACGCTTCCATCATACTTGCAGTTCGAGGAAAAAGGGATGAGTATGCCAAAGCCCCATCACTCGAGCACATGGAGCCCCTTTGTCCTTCACCTGTTGCTGAAGTACCTCATTCGGATATTGCCTTCGATTTGCCCGCCATCATATTACCTGGAAGACATAAAGTGGCTGCAGTGCGCACCAATCTTCTCTCTCCTCTTTCAAATGTAGGAGCAGAGATCTGTATAAATGACCGCTGGTCAGTGGAAGCTGACTATTATTTCCCTTGGCTGTGCAGAAAGGCCGATCATAAGAATGCCATGCAGATGCTTGCCTGGGGAGTTACCGGACGATACTGGCTTGGGAAGAACCGGACATATGCGAGCAGACTCCTGGGGCATTCTGTAGGACTCGGAGCATATGCCGGTTATTATGACTTTGAGCGCAATTATACAGGCCATCAGGGAGAGTTCGCCTCTGTATGCCTTGACTATATGTATGCAATGCCTGTATTCAATAACAGGATGCATCTCGAATTCACCGTCGGCCTTGGATATCTTTATTCCTATGCACGTCCTTACGATGTCTTCGAGTCGGGCGGCAAGGCTTTCAGGGAAGGCTACGCAAAGAACATCCACTGGGCAGGCCCTCTTAAAGCAGGTGTGTCTCTTGTAGTCCCTATTTACATTACAAGAAAATAAACAGAAATATAAATTGATGAAGAGATTCCTGGCATATGTCACAATGGCTGCAGTTCTGCTGATTTTCTCAGCAGGTTGCAGACGTATACCATTGTATGACAGGTCCACAAGGGTCGATATCATCATAGACCAGGACAGGGAACTCGACCATGATATCGTCATGTCTGTGGACAAGCCTCTGGAAAAGATCTACACCGACAAGATCGAGGGCGTTGTTCCGAACTACTACGAAGTCCTTGTGTACGACACAGTCACAGACGAGCTGGTATCCTCGAATATCGTCGGAGAGAAAGGTGGCTCGCTGAGCATCTTCCCCGGCACCTATCACCTTGTGATATACAGTTTCGGAACAGAATCCACTCAGCAGAAGGACCTTCACAACCGAAACACGGCTAATGCATTCACGACGGACATCACGGCATCCAAAGGTCAGATCATCAAATCCAAGGTAAACAAGTCAGATGCAAAATCCACCTCAAAGGGATATGAAGATGATCCTATCATCAACGAGCCTGACCACCTCTACACATCGAACGAGATGGACGTAACCATCGACGCCTTCACCGGAGGCGAGCAGTCTGTGACGATCCACACTACTGTATCCACCATCCTCGACGTATACAGCCTCGAAGTCCTGAACATCAAGGGAGCAGAGAACATCGAAAGGGTCGAGGCATTCGTGACAGGCCAGATTCTGTCGAACTACTTCGGTAGACCGGAAAGTGACAGTTCTCCGGCTACTGTATATGTGGATATGAGCGTGGACGTGGAGAACAGCCGTCTCTATACAGTATTCAATACCTTCGGAAAGCTTCCAGGGGAGCAGAATCAGATCTTCCTTGACATAACGGTGACGGATTCCGGAGGAGGACAGTACCGATATGTATATGATGTGACAGACCAGTTCGATGATCCGGGCAACGAGGATCACCAGCTTGTCATCGATGGAGAGAAAATCGACATTCCTGAGGCAGAGCATGGAGGAGGAGGCTTCAGACCGGAAATCGACAAGTGGGAGAGAGAGGATATCGATGTTCCGTTGGCATAAAGACAGGCAACAAATCAAAACAAATAATATAACAACTATTCATTAACATTTAAACACACAAATTATGAAAAGATTTTTCTTTTTGGCAGTAGCTGCAACTGCAATGTTGGCAGCCTGCAACAAGACTGAGATCGTTCCTACAGGAGACGCTCAGGAGATTTCTTTTGTAGCAGTCAACAAGGTTGCTACTAAGGTTCCGGTGGATGGAGGTGCATTCAAGGATGATGACGATATGCATGTTGCTGCATACATTGTAGCCGGCTCGGAAACTGATGGAAATTTCTTTGGCCCAACCTATTTTAAAAAGAATGGTACTTATTGGACAGGAAACCCTCCTCGTTATTGGCCTTTGACAACGTCTAAAATCAACTTCCTTGCTGTTACCGGAAAGGGTGGTGGAGCAGCTAATTCAACCACCACATTCACCGGACCATTCGCCTCTGGTGCAACTGTAATCCTTAATGATAATAGTGCATTCAACCAGAATGACCTTATGTTTGCAGCAGGACAGGGTACGCACACACAAGGTGATGACTATACAGCAGTATCCATGGTATTCAAACATGCATTGTCATGGGTTAATTTCCAACTTTCTAAAAAAGAGGAAAGCGGTTATGATATCGTGGTCAATTCAATCAAATTGAATGGAGCATCTTATCAGGGAACTTTGACTCTTTCTAATGGACAGTTTAACGAAGAGACTCCTCAGGAAACAGGAAAGGTTGTAGCTACATGGAGTGATACAACTCCAAAGAAAGATGTCCCAGTTCCTCATAAAGATGGTAAGCGTGTAGCTGAATCTGTTAAGCTTACTGAGGAAGCTCAGCTTTTTGGAAACGGTCTCCTTGTAGTTCCTGGATACGCAGACTCATTTACTATAAATTACACACTTACTCAGGAGGATGGTACTGCTAATACTTTTGACTATACTTACACTCTTCCAACAGGAAAATGGGAAATGGCTAAGAAGTACTTCTATAACATCAACATTTCTCTCCACGAGATTGAGGTTAAACCTAGCGTGACTGAATGGGATGCTAGTCATGCTGATGTAAATACAGGAATTGAGATCAAAAAGTAAATCCTAAATCTTTCCGCCCAACCAGGCCTGACCGCCTGGCTGGGTGCCAATTTAACATACAGCAATGATGACATTGATAAACAGATATATGATTTTTGTGACAGCAGCTCTTGCTATATTATCTTCTTGTGCAAAAGAAGCATATGAGGATGATCAGGAGCAGACTGCAATATGTCTGACTGTCGATGTACCAGAAACCAAGGCCAGTATATTCGACTCGCCTGCGAGCCTTAATAATCCTGACGTGGGAGGAGGTGACTTTGCTGTGTATGCAATTCTTTCCGGAGACACTCCTGCGGCAGGAAATATATTTATGAACAATGTAAGGGTCAATTATTTCCCTGATGCCGGCGATTGGCGTTTTATGGATAAAAAAGGTCAGTATGTGAATTTCTATTGGCCTTTAGGCGATGAAAGACTTGACTTCTTCGGGCATTTCCCTCTGAACCCGGAAGATGCCGGCGTGTCGGAGATATCCTTACAACCAGATGGCCCGTCATTTAAATTTTCGTTGCCGCTTCATTCTTATGATGCCTCAGCAGACAGAAACGCGGACCGGGTCAGCTCAAAGACACCGAATCAGGAAGGACTTCGTGAGTTTGTATATTCATATGTACCTGCGCAGTCAAAAGAGACTCAGAATGCCGATCCTGCAAATCCAGGTATCAAGATGAATTTTTCCCATCCTTTTGCTGCTGTTTCTTTCCATTTGGGACAATCTTACCGAATGACCTTGCACGACATTACCTTAACTAATATAAAATACGAGGGTATCTATCGCTTTGATGAAGGATGGTCTGTGGATTATACTTCAGACGATCAGACCGGTAAGCCAAAGGTTGGTGATCTTTGGATTGAAGTCGAGAAAGGCATACCGACTCCCATCAACTTTAACAGCCCGATCGGAGGACCTTACCTCGTAGCGCCACAGATACTGGACGATTCTTCATCTCTTATTGTCTCTTATACAAGACTTGATGCTCAAAAGGAGACGAAGTCAGTCCGCCTGAATTCATTGGGAGTTGATAAGTGGGAAGCAGGTAGACATTATGTATATACTCTCGGATTGGGTAATAATGAAGAAGAGATCCTCTTCCAGGTGAAGGTGGAAAAGTGGACTGTCATAGACTATAAGAATGAGGTAGATGTTGAGTAAGATGAGAAGAATTATTCATATAAGCTTGTTGATATGCCTGATTTCGTGTCAGCAGAATGGTTTGGACGCAGTACAGGTCGGTGCTCCTATTTATGTAGCCGCATCTGTCGGCGGGAGCACTATGACCAAGGCACCCTATATGCCAATGGATAATAAGGGACATATGGTCGAGACTCCGTCTCCTGAACATCCTCTGAAGACTGATGTATGGGGTTCAACTACCTCATATATATTCACGGAAGAATTCTATGATCAGGAAAAGACCAGGCCTTGGGACGGAAGCGACGAATCTGGAAAAGTTGCCATTCATACTGATGCGACCTTTCAGAGCGGAGACCCGCAGTTGCTTCGTGCGGCCATCTATAACAAGAATACCAAGCCTACTGTATATTTTGTAGCTTTCTCCCCGATATCACAGGGCGCAGAGAAATGGGTAGCATCAGAAGATGGTAAGTCTGCATCATTTGTCTTTTCGGGTAATGACGATGTTATGTTTGCTCCACAGGTTCAAGGTACATATGCAACAGATTACAGTAAGTCACCGGTCCTTTCATACAGCCACCTGCTTACATGGCTGCGAATTGAAATGCAGGCAGAAAGCAAGGAAGTCTCGGATTCGTGGGGAGCAATCAAGTCCATGACAATAAGATCCAACAACAATGTAAAGATCGACCTTCAGAAAGAAGCATATAATAATGATGGCACATATAACTTTCAGAATATAGTCTTTTCTGAAGAGACGGATCTGAATCTCTATAAGACTATCGAGGAGGAATCATATGATGGAGCCCAGGTGACGATGAAGAAGAAATTCACTGACGAAGTGTTCACAGACATCAAGGTTCCATATCTCAAGAAAGAAGAATTGGCGTATGTTCTTTGCGCTCCGGTAGTCGGTACGGATAAGAAAGTGGTCGATGGCGAGGAAATCGATGCAGAAGAATATGTGATTACTATCTCAACAGACAAACGCAATGTAGCAATTCCGGTGGACTTGCGCCATATGGTGTCCGGAGAAGTCCAGCCGTTTCTCGGTAGCACAAGATGCATGCAGTTTACGCTGTCGCTCAATTTCAAGATGGGTAATACGATTTATTTGACATCGAGCGTTCAGGACTGGAAAGTAGGCGGTCTTGTAGTTGGTAATATTGGTGATGGTAATATTCAATAATCAGGTTTACAATTATGAAGGTCCGATACATAAATATACTTTTTATTTTGATTATGCTCGTGTGTGCATGTACACATGAGGTACTTCCTCTGGCGGAGGTCCCGATTGCAATGAAGGCGGGCATAGACAATATTGATGTACAGCTTAAATCGGGCGATGTGCCTGTCTTTGCAGAAGACAATGCATATATAGGCAGTGTACCTTCCGCTGAAAGGCCTTTGACGGTGGATCTTTGTTTTTCACTTACCTCAAGTGTTTATTCAGTTGCCACCCCGACCGATACAAAGACCTATCTTCCTTGCCATACAACTGCAACATTTAAGGATGAAAATATCACCCAGATATATTATAATGGTGAGAATGATAAAACGCTAGCATATCCGACAACTGG
Organism: Candidatus Cryptobacteroides sp.; assembly: GCA_045118995.1. Taxonomy (GTDB): domain Bacteria; phylum Bacteroidota; class Bacteroidia; order Bacteroidales; family UBA932; genus Cryptobacteroides. The sequence continues at coordinate 4,675 of JBGVCR010000048.1, read as the reverse complement.
CCAGGATGTATATTGTGTGGGTTTTTATCCCCAAGGTACGTGGAAGTATTCTGACGACAATACATTTAAAGCTGACTTGACAGGACAAGCCGACTTGATGTTTGCACCTCAAATCAGTGGCAAATGGAATCAGCAGTTTGGTACAGCAAATAATTCTCCTGTATTCCAACATCTGCTTACATGGTTGAAGGTTGTGATATGTGCTACTTCATATGACGCAATTGATGCTTGGGGTTCCATCACAAGTATTACTCTCAATACTGCTAAAGAAATTAAATTATCACCTAAAGATAATTCTGTTACATTTAGTAAGGACCAGCAGACTTTTGAGTTGATCGATACTTCAGAGGAGCTGTCAATCCTCAAGAATGATGTTGGATCTGTTTTCATTGCTCCGAGCAGCGATTCCATCAAGCTTACTATAAAAGCTGAGGATGGACGCATTGCGACAGTTAATGTCAATTCTGCAGAAGGTTTCAAATCTGGTTGTCAATACATTGTGGTTTTATATTTTGATTCTCTTTCAGTAGTGGACGCTCTATGTACTTTGGAATCATGGGAGAATCAGAACGACAACCTGTATTTAGAGTAAGAATGAGAATTATATAGTATAAAGTAAGAATGAGAAATTATATAGTAAAGATCATTTGTTGTCTTTCCATTTTAGGCATGGCAGGATGTATGAAAGAGATTGCTCCAGAACCAATCGAAAGTTCCGAGCTTTCTGAGTATATCCAGTTTACTACTAAGATTGGGGGGATGACCAAATCGACTGTGACTAAAACATATAACTTAGGATATCTTGTTGCAGAAGAAAGTCCTTGGCTGGATTTTGATGGAACTCAGACTAAGGCAGATGCGATGATGCAGCTTTCAGGTGACGTAGCATTAACGATGTTTGCATATGATGCCTGGAGTGAAACTGCAGAATCATGGGCAGCAAATACAAATGCTAAATATCAGTTTGATGGTAACACCTTGGCGGGAAAGATGGTGCGTTGGAGCAGCATCGGGAACAAGGAAAAACTTAGAGTATTTGCCTGTGCTCCGTACTTTGAGTCTGCGGTACAGAATTCTGTAGTCGTAGGCACTCCAAAAATATCTTTTTCGCCAGATACGGATGTCAAAAAGCAAGTGGACCTTGTTGCAAGTATGGCAGAGGTGAGTGTTGCTGAAGACAGATATGAACGTGTTGCGCTCGGATTTGAACATGTACTTACAGGTATCAGGTTCAGGGCCGGATTTGATTGTACCTTAAATTGGATAAGTATAGAAGGAGTCAACACCAAGGCAGATTATCTTATCGGAACAGGTTGGACCAATTTGTCTAAGTCAGGCTCATATCGTATTGAGTATAATAAGACTTTCAATGCCGGATATAATATTACCGGTGCAGGTGAGACCTTGATGCTTATTCCTCAGACATTAGGAGCTGGAGCAAAGGTTGTCATGAACTATACAGTAGGCTCACAGACAAAGGAACTATCTTCAAGCCTCACCGGAATCACTTGGGAGCCGGGAAAGATGATTACTTATACCTTGTATGATAAGGCGACAAGTGGTGAAGTCATTTATTTTGATCTAGCAGCAGGTAATGTACAGATTGGCCCTGGTGAGAATTCCAGCAATACATCGGCAAACGGGTATTCCGGCTACGTTTTTAAAGGTGGTGAGAAGACTATGGTATCTGGTGACCACAATAGTTCAAATATCTATTACGTATATCAGACGACTAAAAATAATTCTGGAGATAGTTCTATCCCTAAGTATTCTTCAATAACTTATGATGGTAAGGCTTGGACTGACTACATAGAGAATAATCCAGCCGTAGGTAAAGTCATTACAGCATGGAAATCTGCTGCCGAGGCTGCAGGAAGAGAACCAACTACGAATAGAATCAGAGTGCATGGTTCTAGCATTGATGTAAATCTAACAATAGACAATATATATTCAACTTATGCTCAAAGAAATGTTGGTCGCACCACAGCTGCAATCGGGTTCAATTCTGGAACAAACTCAACACTTAGAATCACGATGGTCGGTGATAATAGAGTCAGCGCTGTACATTATCATGCCAAGGAAGAGTATAATAGTGAGATTATTTTTGAGGGTTTAGGCTCGCTTACTGTTGCTGCAGCTTCAGGTCGCACCGACTTTTACAATACCACCTATATTGGAGAAACAGAATCAAACGATACAACATTTGTTGATAATCACTGGTGTTCTGCTATTGGAGGCAATGACTCCTCAGAGGGTAACAGTTGTGGCATCATCTTCAATAGTGGTAATATTTATGCTGGAACTACTAAAGCTGAACAATGTTCTGCAATTGGTGGCGGTGGAAATGATAAAGGATTTATCACTATTAATGGTGGAACCGTAACAGCTGTTGCAACAACAACCGGTACGGCTATAGGCGGAGGTATTGGATATAATTCATCTGGTGGAGTGGGAAAAGTTACAATCAATGGCGGTAATGTATATGCATATAACCATGCAAACAGATGGAATATCCCAAGTTCTGCTATTGGCGGAGCAGGCTCAAGTGCGAGTACCGGTACAATCGGAACAGTGACTATCAATGGCGGTAATGTATACGCTCAAAGTGCATTGGGAACAGCCATCGGTGGTGGTAGCAGCAAGACACAAAAAGGTGGACCTGGAGTTGTCACAATAACAGGTGGAAATATCATTGCGCGAAGTGTGGGGGCTTATAGTGGCGGTGGCACGTCTGGTGAATGGATTGATGCCGGAGCTGGCATCGGAGGAGGTACGGGATGCAGTGGCGGTTCTGAAACATCTGATGCGTCAGGAGGAAATGCAACAATCAAGATTTCTGGTAATCCCGTAATTTTAACAGGGTCAATTGGTGGTGGTCGAACAGGTGCTAAAAAAGGTAACATCGGTACAGCTACCATCGATATCAGTGGTGGAGACATTCAGGCTCAGTTCGTGATGGCTGGTTCGGTGCTTGAAGGCTCTGCTTTTACTCCGCCTTCATTTAATATGACAGCAGGACTTATACGAACCAGTAAATATAATGATTCGCAATACTTCCATATCAAAGAGAATGGTGGTGCTGTGTACATGGAGGACGGAAGCTTCACAATGACCGGTGGAATGATTATGGACTGCTATGCGAAGAAAGGTGGTGCCATATACATCAAGAAGGGCGCAATGACAGACACTTCACCATCATTCAAAATGAGCGGTGGTGAAATTGCAAAGTGTTATTCGGAAACTGATGGCGGTGCCGTGTATCTGGAAGACGGAACCGTGGAGGTGTCCGGCAGTGCGAAAATACGTTCCTGCTATACTGGAGAAGGTGGTAAGGGTGGAGCAATCTGCATAAATAAGACAGGTACCCTAAGTCCATCATTCACGATGACAGGAGGAGAGATTTCCAAGAATGTGGCAGTTTCCCTTGGCGGAGCTGTGCATCTTGAGGGTGGCTCCGTTACGATTTCAAATGGTACAATCAGCGGAAACCTCGTGGAGAATGGAAATGGAGGAGCGATAAGCATTAACTCCGGCAGCTTCCTTATGGACAAGGTTTCCCAGGGTAATGGTGCGACAATCTTTGCTAACTCTGCAATCTCTCAAACAGACAATACCGGTTACGGTGGAGGTGTTTACATTACCACAGGAGGTCAGAATGTGGACGTGGATATCCTTGCAGGTTCCATTATTGGAAATTCTTCGACCAGACATGGCGGTGGCATCTGCGTTGATCTGCCGTCGGACGAAGTGACTGCAACGGTGACAGTCGGTAAAGCTGGTTCAAATAATCTGGAATATCCTAATATCACTTCAAACATAACCCTTCTTTCTGGAGGTGGCTTGTATGTGAATGGTAGACAAGCGTCGGTTGTCATTAATTCCGGTAAGATTCAGGATAATAGCACCGTCGGCTATGTCGACAATCCGGATATCATGAATGAAACCGGTATGGTTACCCTTAACGGAGGTGATGTAAAGAGTGTGAATGTAATATATAAGGGTAATAAAGGAGATTCTATAAATGGTGAGGCAATCGGTGTTGTGGAATACACACAGAGAATAGTCACAGACACGAATAACAAGCTTGTTGCTCCGACTTTCTACCGAAACGGATATAAGTTTGTTCGTTGGAATACCCGTGAAGATGGATTGGGAGTTGACAACTACTATGATGGTCAGACTGTAAAAAGAAACTCCGATCTTATTCTATATGCAATATGGGAACTTAATTAAGCTCTCTTTGGAAAGATCTGCTCAGTGGAACTGATATGAGCGATCCTCTACAGCGCGGAAAGATGGGTGTGGAGTCTCATCATTATCTATGGATGTATGCAAGGTTTGCACATCGCTGACAGCAGAAACCTCCGGGACAGATAGGAAAGACTACATCCTGATAAAGCGAAATCACAATCAGGAAATCAACATCTCTTTCAGTCAGAACCAAGCCCAGAAGAGTTATGTGACACACGATGTGTTAGTGGTGAATCCGATGAGACCGGGAGGTCAGGTGAATTAGACCGTTGATTTATAATACGTAAGCATCCGACAAAGTACATATTGACCAATTAGCCGCCATTACTGAGGTAGTACCCGGTAGTGGCGGCTAGTAGCTGGTAGTGGCTGGTTATTACCTGCCATCAGCGGGTAGTACCTGCCAGTTGCAAGGTAGTAGCTG
>JBGVCR010000047.1:0-2579 GCA_045118995.1 Candidatus Cryptobacteroides sp. | reverse complement strand
GTCATCCAATCCTGATAATCATCCAAAGGCACATGCCTCTTCTCCCACTCCAGCACATACAGCTCAATCCTGGAACTCCTATCCTGAGCCCTCTCCGGTACCGGACCAGACGAATAAACCTCACCGTCATCCTCCTCCCGCTCATCGATACAGAACACCTCACAATTCTCATTGAAAAACGCATCAGGATCATAACTCACAACCCTCAACCTCGTGACATCACAACAAGCCTTATCTACCTCATAGCCAAACACCTCAAGCTCCTTTCTTAAAGCATTGAAATAGACCTTATGCTCCTTGAAATCATCCGTGCCGAGCGGCACGATCCCGAACAAACCCTTTCCACCGACGGAAAGCCCGATATACCAAAAGAACGGCAACTGACTCAGCTCCTCCTTCGCCGCAGCCGGATCCTCCAGATTATCAAAATCCAACACCATAAGCGAATTATAACGCTTCAACTTCTCCTCCACAGCCTTGCTCGAAGCCCTGGATGTAAAGCTGGCCGAGATCGTCGCACAAGGCAGCTCAGTCCTTTTGATCTTGTTCCTGATCTCCTTATCCTCACACGCACGAAGCCTCTCGATAACCTCGCGATACTTCTCTCCCAGCTTCAGAAACTCCAACAGACTCATCTCTCTGGGTGAATTGACTGCAGATTCATAAATGGTGCTTTTCTCCTGCATAGATGCGTTTGCAGGAACCTTCATAATGATGTTTGGAAACACACTGACCAGCGTGCCACCTATAGAGGAATTGCATACCTCACAAGAAAATCTCCTTTCCATAACCCATCACTTCCGTTTCCTGTAATGCACATATTTTCCTGCTTTGTTTGCCTGAACGCTTTGATCTAGTTCATCGGCATAGATTAAACGAGAATTTCCTCGTTTCTTTGTCTTGAGCGTACCTGCTTTGATCCTGTCATACAGGGCAGTACGTCCGATTCCTAAAATTTCGCAAGCCTCATCAACTGTGTAGTACCTCTCTTTCTTTTTCTCAAGATACTTAGGCACAGCTTCGGCTAATGCTTCATTGACGCTCTCTTTGATCACGCCCTTGAAGAATTGTTTGATAGCTTCCAATTCTGCCATAATAATAGTATTTGTGAATAGAACTAAAGGTTGTGCACACACCTTGTCGAAGCATTTTCGACGATGCAAAAGTAAAATGCAGTACATTGATATACAACATTTTGAAATAGCTCACCTTGTCGGTTGATGTCGGTGCTATAACAGAAAAAGGCCTCCTATTGGAAGCCTTAATAGAAAACTATATGTCGGTCACGCCGACATAAATAATTTATATCACGGAAGGGTAGTCGCTCAAAATCATGGCAATGCCGTCCGACATTTTGATATTCTCATCGTGATATCTCTTGTAATGCAGCTTGATATACCTTCCTCCTTCTCCGTGGAAATTGAATATACGGTTCATCTCGTGACACTCCAGTCCGAAGTGATGCCCAAAGTATGTCGCATCGTTTTTCCTGCCGGTCCAAGTGGCTTTCATAATAGGGTATTCCCTGCGGATAAGTATGTCTTCAAGCATGCTGTCACTCAAGCCGTACATATAATGACACAATGCATCAGACAGTCCTTTATATGGGGACGATTGTTTCGCCACTGTGTACTCGCACTCTTTTACATGGCTATTTATAAAGCTTAACTGCTTGTCTAGTCTTCCCAGCAAAGTATAGTACTCCATTGCCAGGATGTTGTCATCCATGTACTCGGCCACGTTTTGTTCGTTTTCCTGGCAGCAGATATCAAACTTGATTATAGATTCCTTGAACTCTTCGTACCTGTTCAGGAACAGCGATACCTCATAAAGTCTCGCACTGTTATTCTCGATGTGGTTCCACTCGTCATTTATCATATAGCAAGACCTCATAACATGGTCTTCGTAGTCGTAGAAAAGGTTTCTTATATTACTGATGCTTTGAGTGAAATCGCAGAAAGAAATGTTCTTATTGTCAGGATTTTCCAGAAACGGGATGATCCTGTAGAAATCACGAACGGCTGAACTCAAACATTCAGCCGTGTCATATAGAATCCCTCGATTGTCAATCATATTAGTTGAAGTAGTTATATTTGCTCATAATCTTTTCTACAACCTGCAATTGGTCTGCTTTGATATATTTCTTGAGCATCGCAGGTGAACTGTGGCCAGTGATCTTCATGATGTCGTATACATCCATTCCGGATAGATACATCAAGGTCGCTCCTGTTCTTCGGGCTGTGTGAGTATGGATCAGCTGATGTTTTTCAATCCTGGTCTTAGCAGGGGTTCCGCCCTTGGTTGTTTCAATTTCCACCAGCTGGCATATACCGGCTTTCTTTGCCACTTCCTTAATATACCTGTTGATTACCTGGTCCTCAAGATGTGGCATCTGATAATCGTACTTCTCGAGAATCATCTTCAATTCAGTGGAGCAAGGAATCGCCACCTTGGTACCGGTCTTCTGCTGTCTTATATTTATATAAGTTACTTCCTCACGAACAACCTTCTCGATCTTCTCCTTTGTGTTTGGGTCTTCTTCCTCTACGATGTACTTTCTGGTGTATGTATTTATGTCC
>JBGVCR010000046.1:0-9198 GCA_045118995.1 Candidatus Cryptobacteroides sp. | reverse complement strand
TCCTTGGGATAATGCTGGATTGACACGATGTCAAAGTTATCAACGATGACACTCGGAAATATTGTCTCTAATAATGTCTTTGTTACCATAACGCAAAGGTAACAAGACTAAATTTACCAACCTACTTTTTCAGTTGATCCATATAAAGCCAAGGCGGGTGGACATTTAGTAGGATGAAAACCTTGTAATCAATTAATTTTCTTACATTTGTAAAGAATGAAATGTACCATCTGTATCACTTTGAAATGTACCGCCTGTAGCGCTTTGGAGTGATAAATCTAAAGGTCCAGATACTTCGATAGAATTAGCTTATAAAACTTAATTGGGATACAGACTATGGCAAGAGAACTTTTTATACGGAATTCACGTCTTCTGAAGAGACCGCTTTCAATGTCAGATGTCGTTTCCGGTCGGAAATGGTCATATGGTACATTGGATGATCACGGACGATTGGAGGAAGGTAAAATCAGTAATAATGGACCACTTGTTATCTATGATACCGAAAACATCGGGCGAGGCATTCAGATTCTAGATCATGACAGCGGCAAGGAAATCCATCTCGCATTGGTTCTTCCTGCAACAGAGGGAGATGTGAGGATGCTTTATGATGTGGCTAAGAGGATAGCTGAATTATGGAAGTCAAAGCATATTTCCGTGGATGGAGACATAGAGGAAGTTTCAAATCTGGATCACTGCATAGATTTTGACATTAAAACTCACATAAGCGTGTTGAGAAATGCCCGCAGGATTTTCAATGAGAGTGAGTATTTGAACCTGGCATGCGCAACTCTACCTGTATGTATTTCGATCGAACAGTTGGAGAGCTTTGCAGATGAATACAATGAGTTCGGGCATTACCTGCATGAAAAACAGAAGATAGCCGCATATAAGTCAGCTGCATTATTCGCACAGCTCGATGATGTTATATGTTCGATATATGTTTTCTTCGAAAACGGGGCAATCATATTGCCTCGAGAGCCTGAGATGAAGTTTACGCAGGATGGGGAAGTCTATATATGCGAGGAGTCATACATCTTTGTTCATGAATTGTTCGAGGGAGAAAAAATCAGTAGAATGAGATTTGACGACTTTGTAAATAGAATTCCTTATGACAAGAAAACCGAATTCGATTACAAGCATATTCTCATAAGTCCTCTTACATCGGAAGAGTTGCAGGCAATATTCAAAGAATAAGATATTATAGCTCAATTATTGATATGGGCGCTTGACAATGCACGGGAATTCTTAGGGAGATTTTTCAAGATAAGCAACAATGGTTTTCATCACTCTGTCCAAGAACAGCTCTGTTTCGTGTGATAGGTGCAATATTACAGTATTGCAGTTAGAATAAATATATGTAAATTCGCGTAGATGATTCTGTTGCCTTTTGTGATGCCAGACCTGTCAGGACACTGGGACAGTAAGAGCGAAGAAATGGTATTGATGGCAAGTCAGAAGAGAGGCGGCATATTAAGAGATTAATTCAGAATAAGAGTTATATGGCTAATATACAAATCGTCAGGTAGTGAGAAAAAACAGGAAGCCGCGACTAGATCTATTCCGGAGGAGACTGAGGCTGAGGTAAGCAGAGACTCCATGTCTATATTAATGGCCATGTCTCTTCTTTGCAGTATTTTGTATGGAGCGATATATCATTTCAGAAATCCGGGCCAGGACATTGAGAAGGTAAAGAACAGAGTCGTTATCACCTTTTCTATAGTTTTCTTTGGGGCCCTGGTGATAATACGGCTTGCTCAGATTATAAATGCATAAGTGGAGTATTAAGTTCATGCCTCCTCTCAAAAGGTATATGAAATACGAGACTGTTTACAACAAGTGGTGATGAAACATAACAGGAAATATGATCATGGAAGAGTCTAAATCAATCAGGGTACGCACCACGTTGCGTACGGCCGAAGCTGCGGTGCTGTTCTTGGGGGCTTTCGTAGAACTGCTGCTTTTAATAATTGACACGGAAATACATCCTGTTTTTGCCGTGCTTATAAGTGCTTGTATGGCGGCTCTATGTTTCTTTTCATGGCGTACGGCAAAATACTTTTCAAGCAAACTCGAAGAAGTGAAGGCCAATGATCTCATATTCGCTTTTGTCAAGCTGTCAATGTTAGTCGCAGTGATATTGTTTGCCGATCCGTTACGAGAGTTTCTGGCAGGTCTTGTCTGGATAACGTCTGCGCTTATAATCACCTGCATACTTCAGCTGGCCGGATTATGCGTGGGCTATTTTGCCGGCCAGAGTTCCAAGTGATTGAAAAGGATATATTTGAGTGAAAAGGATTGTCCAGAAGTGTGTTGGGAGTACGCGGCGATGCTGATATTTGCCAATTATAAAAAAGTGATCGAGACGCTAAAGCATCTCGATCACTTTTTCCATTCTGGTACCGCGGGATCCTTTGATCAGGCAGGAGAAGCCTGCAAGCGGATGTTCGGACAGCCAGAGAGCCAGGTCTGCTGAGGTATCAAAAACCGATGCGCGAGTATCTGACAGCTGACCGACTGCTTTTCTGAACTCCTTTCCCACGAAGCAGACAGTCTCGAAGCCAGACTCAAGTGCAAGCGAGGCAACACGTATGTGCTCCCCTATTGAATCTTCACCCAGTTCCAGCATATCACCCAGGAGGGCAGCTTTATGATCGGCCTGGAGTGAGGCGAAATTCTTCAATGCCGCCTCCATACTTGTTGGATTGGCATTGTATGCATCTACAATGAGGGTGTTGAACTTTGTACGAACCATCTGCGAACGATTGTTCGACGGGACATAAGCGGCAATTGCAGCCGCAGCCTGGTCAAATGATACGCCGAACTGGGCACCGACCGCAATGGCAGCCATGACATTGTCAGCATTATATGATCCTACGAGATTAGTCTCGACCAGCTTACCGGAAACCGAAATACGAAGGAAGGGCTGGTCCGGAGAAGATGGAAGCACCGTTGCTTTCTGATATCCTAACCCATAAGGAATAAGAAGCGAATATGGCCTTTCAGGATCACTCTGAAGATTTCTTTCTGACGCCATCTGGCAAAGGTGAGGATTATCTGCATTGATGAATACCTTGTCAGAAGTTCTGCGCAGATAATCATACAGCTCTCCCTTGGTCTTCTTCACACCTTCGAAGCTGCCGAATCCAAGCAGATGAGCCTTGCCGACATTGGTCACCAAACCGTAATTAGGAAGGGCTATATCCACAAGTTCCTTTATGTCTCCCGGATGACTCGCCCCCATCTCTACCACAGCAAGTTCTGTTTCAGAATTAATTTTTAAAAGTGTAAGCGGGACTCCGATACTGTTATTCAGGTTACCTTCTGTAGCGGTAACCTTATACTTGACCGACAGAACCTCACGGATAAGTTCCTTGGTGGTGGTCTTACCGTTGGTTCCAGTCAAAGCAATCACTGTCAATGGTTTACCATTAACGATTGTCATAGACCTATGCCATCTGGCAAGATCCTGAAGAGTCTTCAAAGTATCATCCACCTTCACAAGGCGTGGATCTTCAAGGTCTCCTGCCGCAGAATCCTTATTTACCACAGCATAGGAAGCTCCAGCCTCGAGAGCCTTGATCGCATATTCATTACCATCAAAATTCTCGCCTTTGAGAGCAAAGAACATTTCACCTCCCTTGAGGGAACGGGTATCTGTAGAAACGCCTGAGCATTCCTTGAACTTCTTATATATTCCTATTATCTCCATATTATCTGCCTGTGCTTCCGAATCCGCCTTCTCCCCTTAGAGTCTGATCAAGTACTTCGACCTCATCCCAATCTACCTTCTCATATCTTGCCACCACCATCTGGGCAATCCTCTCACCGGGATTCACCACAAAAGGTTCGTTGGAAAGATTCACGAGAATGACCTTGATTTCGCCACGGTAGTCTGCATCGATTGTTCCAGGAGAATTCAGCACTGAAATTCCGTATTTGGCAGCAAGACCGCTACGTGGTCTGACCTGCGCCTCGGTTCCGTCCGGAAGTGCGATGTAAAGGCCGGTCGGTACCATCGCTCTTTCGAGAGGATTCAATGTCAACGGTTCAGTGATGTTTGCCTTGAGATCCATTCCTGCTGACTTCTCGGTAGCATAGGCAGGTGTCGGATATGCTGATTTATTTACAATCTGTACTTTCATATATGACTGATTTGAGTATCTCGCAAATTTACAACAAAAGGCACAGACCTGCAACTGCACCACCTGAAGTATTCGACCACTTAAGAGCAAACAGAAACAAGCCCGTGCCTGGCACGCGCCTTCCTGAGTTTTCCTGCTCATCATTAAAAGTGTCGAATTTCCGGTGGTGAAGACAGGAAGAAATATTGTATGTCGTTTTTTTCAAAACCTTGTCATGCAAATATAAGGAGATAATCTCAGAATACAATGAAAATCCGGGAATTTTACGCCAATGAAGCAACTATCCAAGGCTTTGCAAACTCTGGCGTCACCCCAAAAACAACACAACTGATAATCAATACATTACAAGGACGGAAAAGAGAAAATGTCAAACTTTTCTTATTGATTTCCTGTCACCTTTATCCTAACTTTGATAAACATACACCATTAATTATTAACCAAAAACAATTATCATTATGAAACGATTTTTTATCTTTGCAGCAATGCTGCTGACACTGACAGTTTACGCCGGAACACTCAACGAAGACCCGCCGCTGATCAAACCTGCAGCAGAACAGATAGTCCTTATTCCTAAGGGAATGTACGACATTGACAGGAGTATCGCGACTTGCAGATATACCTTACTTCAGGAGACTATAGAAATTTCCTGCTCAGGAACAGGCAGCACTACAGAACTGTATCTGACCGACAGCAAAGGATGCGTATTGCAATACGCAACCGTTGACCCTGAAATCATCCCTGTCGTCACCTTTGATAAGCCGGAAATATCTGGCACATACTATCTGGTTCTTGATTCCGGAAGATATTACGGTGAAGGAATGATAATGATAGAATAGTAAAATGGCGCAGGAGCCTCGGTACCAATGAAGTATTCGACCACTTGATGAGCAGACCAAGGCTATCCTGCGCCATATCTGACTTCATAGAACAAATTACAAACCTGATGAGAATTCGCCTCGCCTTTATTTTGGCGGTCTTGTCCGTGCTGCACAGCTCATCCTGCACGAGAAGTACCGATATGAATATGAGACAGCTCGATGTAATGGAGTCTGTCCTGAATGAATCGCCGGACAGTATTCTTGGCATCATTAGAGCTACAGATCCCGGCAGAATAAAAGGTAAAAAGGCTAAGGCGCGCTTCGCCCTGTTACATTCTATCGCATTGGATAAGAACGCTATAGATATAAGAAGCGACAGTATCATATCTCCTGCCCTCAGATACTATTCGTTCAGGAAATCATCATACCATAAGCTACAGACATTCTACTACACAGCCAGAGTATACGAAAACAATGGCGATCTATCCATGGCCATGGAATATCTGGCCAATGCGGAAAGTATGCTTGATAAAGCCAGAGACAGGAATATTGCCGGGCTGATATATACTGCGAAGGGAAGGATATACAACAAGATGCTGGACTATCATCTGGCAGGACAAAACTTCATTGAGGCAGCTTCCGAATATAGGGCATTGAAAAATGAAAACAGATATATAGCCAACCAGCTTCGCGCTGCAGACTGTATGCTGATGTGTGGTGAAACCAAGTCGGCAGGCCTGATAATAAAGGAGATAGAGACATTAAAGGCATGCCTCAGCCAGAGCAATCTGAACAGATTATATCTACTTAAGCTCCGAACCAGCGAAAAGGAAGATCCCGGGAATACGGATAAAATTCTTGAAGAATACCTCGGGCATGTCACCAATAAAGCGATGATAGACTGGCTTTACGTCGCGAGAATCTATATTGGAAAGAAGAAAGTCAAGGAAGCGTATCATGCTTTGGAAAAACACAGGATTCACGATGGATTAAGTGCTGGATACCATTACTGGCTGGGACAGACTCTGGAATTGGATTCAAGATATAAGGAAAGCCTGGAGGAATTCAAGAAATATGACAGCTTGAGCGGCAACATCGGAAGAGATATCCTGTCTCAAGACACCAGATTTGTAGAAGAACGGTTCAGACAACAGAGCCTTCTGATTAAGGAAAAAAACCGCAGGACTGTTCTTTCATTGGCAGCCGCAATAATCCTACTGGGGTTCATTCTCGTGACCGCAGTAATGGGAAGCATCCATAAAGAACTTAAGATCAAAAGGCTCGAAGAGGAACGTCTGCAAAATATGATCGACACCCTGATGCTGGAACGGGAAGAATTGGCATCACTTGAGAACAAGAATCAGGAAGGTCGTAAAATCATATCCGATAGGCTCCGCATCATAGACCAGTTCGTAATGAGCGATGCATTCAACGACAGTATATTCGAAGCCAAGGCATCGGAAAACCTTAAAGCAATCATAAGCGACAGGGCGGAATTCGTCAGACAAAACCGTCTTATTTTCAATCAGTCTGCCTCAAGATTCATCAATCACCTCACAGAAAAGGGGCTGACAGAAATCGAAATCGACCATTGCTGCCTCTACGCCATCGGAATGAACGGCAAGATGGTAACCACCTTCACAAATGCAAAACGTCACTACCATATAGGCAGTGACGTCCGCAAAAAGCTTGGATTAAGTACCCACGACACCAACATCAGCATCTACATCCGTAATCTTTACCAACAGATGCACTGCTGACAGGCAGCATGAAACTTAGTCAATATTAGGCTGTTCCCATACAATTGTCTCAGTGCAATTGATGGTCTGGTTCTGGTCTCCTACTGAAAGTGCGAATTCGCCTGCCTCAAGAGTCCATTTTCCATAATAGTTTACAAATGCAAGATCCTTTGCAGTAACTTCGAGCTCCACAGTCTTGGTCTCACCTGGAGCGAGGTCGATCTTCTCGAAGGCACGCAGACGGCGTACGTCAGGAGTAGAGCTTGCATAGATATCGCTTGAGAAGAGGAGAACGCTTTCCTTTCCTGCTACATTACCTGTATTTGTAACATCTACTGTCACCTTGAGTACATCGTCAGCCTTGAACTCCTTGTGCGATACTGTCATATTCGAATAAGCGAACTTGGTATAGCTCAAACCGTGTCCGAACGGCCACTGAACGTCCATAACCGCATTGTAGTTATATACGCCTTCCATAGTACCCTGGTTCTCAGCCGGCTTATAATCATATACAGCGAACTTGTTGGTATACTTAGGATAAGTGAAAGGAAGCTTGGCGCTGAAGTTAGCCTCGCCTGCAAGAAGTGTAGCAAGAGCGTCTGCTCCGTAGTTACCAGGAAGAAGGATATCAACGATTGCTGTTGCAAGCGGCTCGATCTCACGGATGATTCTCGGACGTCCCTCGTTAAGGATAAGAACGATAGGTCTGCCGGTAGCGGCAAGAGCCTTTACAAGCTGGATCTGATTATCAGAAAGGTCAAGATCCTCATCATTACCAGGAGTCTCGCAGTATGTATTCTCACCGATGCATGCAACGATCACATCAGACTTGCGTGCTGCCGCAACAGCCTCCTTGATGCTTGTAGCCTCATCGAATTTCCAGTTACCGCTCATAAGGTCGTACTCTACACCAGGTACATAAGTGACATTCTCGAACTTGGCATCGAGGGCCTCGTAGATGGTATTGTACTTCTCTGTAAACTGAGGGATAGAAGCGCCCTCACCCTGCCATGTGTATGACCATCCGCCGTTAAGAGTTCTGATAGAATTGGCATTAGGACCAGTCACAAGAATGCGGACATTCTTCTGGAGAGGGAGGATACCGTTGTTCTTGAGAAGAACCTCAGATTCGAGAGCAGCCTCATAAGCAAGCTTTGCATGAGCCTCGCCGCCAAACTCAGGATAGTCCTCGAGCATCGTGTCAGGCTGGTCGAAGAGACCCAGACGGTACTTCAGACGGAGAACTCTGCGGGCAGCATCATCGATACGCTCCATTGAAACCTCACCTTCCTCAACGAGTTCCTTGAGGTCGATAGCGAACTGGCACTCATAAGGAACCATTGCCATGTCGATACCTGCATTGATCGCAAGTTTTACAGCCTCCTTCTTTGAAGAAGCCACGCGCTCGCGTGTGTAAAGGTTATTGATGTCAGCCCAGTCTGTCACGATCATACCGTCCCAGTTCAGATCTTCCTTCACCCACTGTGTGAGGAGCTCTGTGTTGCAATGGAACGGCATTCCGTTATTGCTGGCTGAGTTCACCATGATACTGAGTGCTCCAGCGTTCATCGCCTCCTTGAAAGGCTCGAAGTGTTTCTCTCTGAGCTCAGAAGCAGCGATTGAGGCAGGTGTACGGTCCTGACCTGTCACAGGTACACCATATCCCATGAAATGCTTTGCGCAGGCAGCGATATGATAAGGTCCCACGTGATTAGGATCCTCACCCTGCATACCTCTTACCTCTGCTACAGCCATCTGGGCATTCACATATGTATCTTCACCGAAGCTTTCCCACATACGAGGCCATTCAGGATTTCTTCCCAGGTCCATTGTAGGAGAGAAGGTCCATGGCACATTTGCCGCACGGCTTTCGTAAGCTGTCACCATACCCATATTGTAAGCGTGAGTACGGTTGAAAGAAGCCGCAAGGTTGATTTCCTGTGGGAAGAGAGTTCCTCCAAGCACATAGGAAGTACCGTGGATATGGTCGAGACCATAAAGAGTAGGTGTGCCGGTCGCCTCGAGGGTGATACGGTTGATTTCCTGAACGAATTTGTCATATCCTTCAGGAGTCTGTGCGATTCCGCCCGGAGTGTTAAGGATAGAGCCTACTTTGTAAGTCCTGATGATAGAATCACCTGCAGGAGTGATTTCAAGACCGTTTGCTATGGCTGTGGAAGTAATCTGGGTCATCTGACCGATCTTTTCCTCAAGAGTCATCTCCTTGAGAAGTTTCTCCACCTTTGCCTCGATGTCCTTGTCCTGAGGAATCGCAGGGGCTACCTTAGGCGTAGTGTTGCAGGCAGTCAGAGCGACGAGAGCCGCCGTCAAAGCAATAAATCTGTTCTTTTTCATAATTTTCCAGTTAAAATCCAAATAAAGTTGGATTCATTAATTTTGGTTTAACTTATATGTTATTAATATTCAATATTTTATATCAAATGCAACAACATGATGCATTTGATAATAGTGCGTATTCACTAATCGTCCCTTTGTGGA
>JBGVCR010000045.1:0-7507 GCA_045118995.1 Candidatus Cryptobacteroides sp. | reverse complement strand
AAATTCTGTTCTCATCAATGCTCGAAATTATACAGACTCCATGCGACTGATCATGGACATGATATTGCGCTGAAGGGTAGGGCCGAAACATTCTTCAGCAAGGATACGGGCAAAGTGATTTACAGAAAACAGTGTTTGAACTGCGGACTTGAATTCAAAGCACAGCAGATCAATACAAAATTTTGCAGCCAATCCTGTGCCAGGAAATATTCTCAGAATCAGCAAAGGCTTAAAAAACAGGAGCACTCGCTGGATCAACTCATCCATGTCAACGCATCCAAGCGGTTGGACTATTATAAGGCAAAGGAATATCTACGCCTATCTGAAGCCAGCGAACTGCTTGGGCTTTCCAGCAAGACTATCAGGAGGTATGTGAATGACGGGGCATTGCCATCGATAAGGACAAAAGGGGTGATTCTTGTACCGTCCTCGGCTTTGACCCGGATGTATATTGAGACCGTAAAATCGACCGGCAAGTCGGACAAGTCATCTGCTGACTATAGTCCACGTCTGCATCAATATTTTTCAATCACAGAGGCCGCTTCGGCATTTAATATCAAGCGCAGTACAATCGAACACTATTTTAGAAAAAGTAAACTTAAACACATCAAGGTGGGTCATACCAGATACTTTCTCTACTCAGACATCCAGAAACTTCTTGAAGATTATCGTCCTAATCAATACGCATCCATAAAGGAATGGTATACCGTAGAAGATATCATGAGAATATATAATATGGAGAGGGAACAGGTCTATTGGTTTACAGAAAACTACAAGATACCACACAAGAAATGTGGAAAGAAGGCCTGTTATTCCAAGGTACATGTTGATGAAATAAAGGGTCCATCGCATTTTGACAGATCTCAGTATTATCAGCCGGATGAGATCTGCCTGAAGTATAATCTATCTAAGGATAGAATGTATCATATTGTGAATGTGATGCAGATACCTAATATCAGGTTCGGTAGGGAAGTGTGGATATTGAAATCCGCATTCGATAGTATAATCGCTTAATGGAGTGGCCTTATGAAAAGTGTTAAAGTGGAAATCAAGAAAAGGGAATCGAAGAAAGGCAGGGCCTATCTGTATTTGGAATACTATCCGCCATTGTTCAACCCTGTAAGACAAAAGGAGGTTGCCAAGGAATCACTTAAAAGATATGTTATCCTCAAGCCTCGTAATGATGAGGATCGGGAATTTAATGCTGATGCGCTGCGTTATGCCCGCAGGATAAGAAACAGGAGGGTTAAGCAGATAAACAGCAAAGAACTTGGCATCTTTGATGATTTTGCCAATGACATGGATTTCCTTGAATATTACCGCGAAAGAATCAACAAGAGAAATAGCGCCTGGCAGCATTCATACAAGCATTTCTTCCGGTTTGTTAAAGGGAAATGCTGTTTTCGCGATATAACATATCGCATGGGCGAAGAATATCGCATATATCTTACAGACGTGGCTACGGTCAAAGGAATTACTAAACGCAAGGATAAAGCGCATCTTCATCAAAACACCGCAAGCAAATACTTCCAGTGCTTTAAATCAATCGCTCATGATGCATTTATTGAGGGTTATCTAAAAGATGATCTATCGTTATATTGGAAGAGAGTGACTTTGAAGAAGTCTCAGCGAGAGTTTATGACACCGGATGAGGTGAGGAGACTGTTTTCCACTCCTTGCGAATATGATGTGCTTGTAAATGCTGCTGCTACCTCCATTTTCAGCGGCCTGCGACTGAGTGACATAATTACTCTTGAGTGGGAGCATATTATGATGGACGAAGAAGGGAATCCGTTTATAAGGAAGGTTATACAGAAGACAGGTAATCTAGAGACGATATTTATAAACCGAGAGGCGTTGAAATATCTTGGACCCAAACGAGCAAGTGGACTCGTATTCAAGGAATTCAGACGTTCGATGCTGATCAAACCTCTAAGAGACTGGGTTAAAGCTGCAGGGATAGAAAAGAACATTACCTTCTATTCGTTCAGGCATACGTGCGCAACTATGCTCATAACTTCCGGTGCAGACATAAATACGGTATCGAGACATATGACACACTCTAGTATCCTTACAACTCAACAGTACTTTCATCTCGTCAACAGCAAAGCGCGCGAAGCTGCTGATCTGATCAGTTTGGAGTAAGTCGGCCCAAATACTAAAATCCACACTTCTCTGAGCTATATCAAGAGGGAAGTGTGGATGTAGTATTGAGATAATGTTAACTAAATTGGAATTTATCTGTGTGGATATAGATAAAAATGTTCGCTTTTAATTACCTTTGCAACGATTATGGTGATTGCAGGCCTTTCCGGGTTGTGCAATTGAAAAGGGAATCCGGTGGAAGACCGGAACTGTGCCCGCAGCTGTAAGTCCGCACAAGTTTCCTGAAATCAACGCCACTGTCATATTGACGGGAAGGCTCAGGAATGGATAAGTCAGAAGACCTGCCATAATAGGATGAACTGATGGCGCCCGGGGTCAGGCGCTCTATGAGTTTGCAGGATGTTTCTGAAATTATTGGTATCGCTATGCTGTGTCATTCCTTCGGGTGACACTCTTGATGTTGCGACAGTATCCGCCCACAGGAATGCTGCCGTGGCTTCATTGTCCCCAGTCCAGACCATAACGGAAACAAAAATCGAACGGCTCGGGACGATCGGTCTTCATGAGGTCGTAAACCAGTTTTCGGGCGTCAGCATAAAGGACTACGGAGGAATTGGTGGCCTCAAGACAGTCTCCGTCAGAAACATGGGAGCGTCTCACACAGCAGTCGTATATGATGGAATTGCCATTTCAGATGCTCAGAACGGACAGGTGGATATATCACGTTTCGACCTTGACGACATTGCATCCGTTTCAATGTCAATAGGTCAGGAGGATGAGATCTTCTGCAGTGCGAGACATCTTACATCTGCCGGAACTCTGCGGATAGAAAGTGCAAAGCCTTCGTTTTCCGAGGGCGCGACTCAGGTTAACTCCCGCATGACATTTGGCTCGTTCGGAACATATATCCCGTATGTCGGTATCAAGCAGAGAATCGGTCAAAAATATGCTCTGAAAGCAGCTCTGAACGGCACATTCTCGAAAGGAAACTATCCTTTTGAATTGCAGAACGGTCAGATTACAACTCGGGAAAATCGAATAAACAGCGATGTACAGTCATACGGGGCTGAGGCGGATTTCTATGCCGATTGGAATAACCACGGACAGCTGAAAGCCAAGGTGAACTTTTATAGCAGCGAACGAGGCCTGCCCGGTTCGGTAATCCTATATACACAGAACGCATACGAACGTCTATGGGACAGAAGCCTGATTTCCAACTTGATGTATGACTACGACTTCGGCGACCGTTGGAAGTTTCATGCAGATGCGGGATTCACAAGCAGTTTCAACAGACACTTAGATACTAATCCAGTATATCCAAGTCCGCAGGACAGCAGATATAACCAGAATGAATACTCTTTGGCCGTAAGGACACTTTACGAACCTACTGACACCTGGCAGATAGTTCTCGCGGAAGACATCTTCTGCAATACCTTGAACTCCAATATCCCCGAATGCCCGTTCCCTATGCGTCTGAGCAGTATCAGCGCGCTATCTGCAAAATATGAGGCAGACAGAATCAAACTGTCGGCCAGCCTTGTGGGAACATACATGACTGAATGGCTGAAATCCGGCAGTACTCCTCCCGACCGTTTCAGACTATCTCCGGTGTTCGGTCTATCATGGCTTTTCCACGGCAACTTTCGTCTTCGCGCAAGCTATAAGGACGGTTTCAGGGTGCCGACATTCAATGACCTGTATTATGCTCGCGTCGGCAATGTCAATCTAAGGCCTGAAATCGCCAGACAGTTCAATCTTGGCCTGACATTCACAGGCTCATACGATTGGGGCACAGCAGATATAACTGCTGATACATATTGCAACTTCATCAAGGACAAGATTGTGGCAGTCCCTACGATGTTCATATGGAAGATGCGAAATGTAGGCGAAGTCGCCATGTATGGCACGGATATCACTGCATCCATTTTATGGAGGACTTGCGAATGGCTCAAGATCCACACTTCTGCAAATTATTCCCTCCAATATGCTTTGGATGTTACCGATCCGACTGCGAAGAATTACCGCCATCAGATTCCATACACTCCGCGACATTGCGGAAATGGCAATCTTATCTTTGAAACCAAGTGGCTTAACCTGTCATACCGTATGACAGCCAGCGGCAAGAGATACTCAAAGAATCAGAACATTCCTGCCAATGAGATTTCATCCTATGCCGACCACAGCATATCTCTGAACAGAGAATTTGAGTTTGGAAAAATAAGACTCTTCAAGATTCACCTGAGTCTTGAAGCCCTTAATCTTGCTGACCTGAACTATGAGATAATCCACTACTACCCGATGCCGGGTCGTTCATATAGACTGACTTTTAAATTTAAATATTAACATCATGAAAATCAACAGACTTTTTCTGGCCCTCGGCCTCACACTCGCACTTTATTCTTGCGACAACTCATCAAAAGAAGACATTACTCCAGTAAACCATGGCACATACATTCTCAATAACGGCAACTGGGGCAGCAATGATTCGAATATCGGCATCTACGACCCAGTTACCAAAAACTTAACAGCAGATGCTTTCAAGACTGCGAACGGTCAGAACCTCGGCGACCTTGGACAGGATATCACAGGTCTTGGAGAGGATATCTATGTTGCGGTAAATGGCTCACAGACGATTTTTGTGACAGACACAGACCTTAAGATCAAGCAGCAGATCAACGCTGATATAGACGGCACAAGACTTTCACCGAGATATTTCGCAACAGCGGGAAGCAAAGTCTATGTAACTTACTATGAAGGCTATATTGGCGAAATCTCTAGCGACTATTCAGTAAGACTCTGCCCCGTGGGACCTAATCCAGAAGGAGTGGCATTTGCCGCAGGCAGTCTCTATGTCGCTAACTCTGGCGGTATGGCATATCCGGCATACAACAATACTGTATCAGTCGTTTCGATTTCCTCATTTACAGAAACATCTACCATAGAAATAAACCTCAATCCAGCTAAAGTAGAGGCATCGTCTGACGGTACATATGTATATGTGTCAAGTTTCGGAAACTATGCAGATGTTCCTGCAAAGCTCCAGGTAATCACCACATCTGATGCCAAAGTCGCTGACCTTGACTATGCGTCGGTAAGTGCGATTGCAAAGGGCAAGGATGACATTCTCTATATTCTTTGCGGAGGTTATGACGAGAACTGGAATCCTCTTCCTGGAACTGTTTACAAGCACGATATGAAGACCAATAAGTCGCTGGGAGCGTTCGTCACTGACGACACAACACTTCCTGATGCTTATTCAATTTCCGCAGGTCAGGACGGCTATATATATGTGGGATGTTCGGACTACACAAACACCGGAGATGTCTATGTCTTCAATTCGGAAGGTAAACTCCACGACAAGTTCGATTCTCAGGGACTGAATCCATTGAAAGCATATTAATCTTGCCGCCGAGACAAACGCAAAAGTCTCGGCGGCAATTGTAAAATGCGATTGCCGTTATAGAAACTAACACGAGCCGATGTTTTCTTGTGATTTTGGAGCGGTCTAATTTTGCAGCCGTTTTCAAAATACAATAAAAATGAAGGCTTTGATTATAATTTTAGCGTGCCTAACTTTGGCACTGGTATTTACGGCAGTGGAGAAATTACGCTGCTTGAAACATGAATCGACGGTAATCCCATTGGATGATCCGGATGAATTGAAAAAGGCTCTGCGGAAATATCACGACCTTGAGGATTAGGTAGGGACTTAAATTTATAAAAATGGAACTGAGACAGTTAAAGTATTTCGTTAAGACTGCTGAGACTCTTAATTTTTCAGAGGCAGCCAGACTTCTGTTCATTACTCAAAGCACCTTGTCGCAACAGATCAGGTCGCTTGAGCAGGAACTTGGCACGATGCTGTTTGTAAGAGACAGTCACGGAGTGGTACTTACTGAAAGCGGAGAGAAATTGCTCCCACAAGCAAAGAAGACTCTATTTGATGCAGAGGTTTGCAGTGAGACAATCAATGATCTCAAACTTATGCTGTCCGGTACATTAAATATCGGTATTACATATAGTTTTTACCCGGTCCTCACAGAAACATTGCTCGCCTTTATGAGGGAGCATCCTGCGATAAAACTGAACATCTTCTATAAGACTATGGAGGAATTGATGGTGATGCTTTCCAAGAAGGAACTTGATTTTGTACTTTCCTTCAGACCATCGTCACCTCAATCCGACATCGAATCGCATGTGCTGTTTGACAACAGCCTTTCAGTAATAGTCAATAAGAATCACCCATTGGCGGATAAGGAAAAATGTTGCCTTTCTGACGTACTTCCATATAGAATTGCCCTTCCTGCAAAGGGACTTCAGGCTAGAAATATGTTCGAGAAGATATTTCCCGATGGCTATAGTCAGTTGAATGTGAGTATCGAACTTAATGAGGTAGGTGTCCTTCTTGATATCGTGCATTGCAGTTCTTTTGTTACGATTTTGTCGGAGGCTGTTGTTCATGGTATTTCGAATCTTAAGGCTATACCTTTTGATGCTGCCGGCAATTCTATGGAAGGATGTGTTCATACTCTTCGCAACTCATACCGCAAGCGTGCTACAGAAGAGTTCATCAGGATGTTCCGCGAGTCGAACGCTGTTAGAGACCGGGCCAATCAATGGCTTGAATAATGAATTTTCTAAATACTCTTTTTGAGGGTGTGGAAGGTGCCTGGAGTGGTGGCATCGCACATATCCTCATCATCGTATCTCTTGTAATAGCATTAGGAAAGATTCTCGGCAATACCAAGATCTTCGGAATCTCATTCGGAGTGACTTGGGTGTTGTTTGTAGGTATAGTCTTCGGTCATTACGGACTTACCATAGACCACAATCTGCTTCATTTCCTCAAGGAGTTCGGATTGGTTCTTTTCGTGTATTCCATCGGTCTGCAGGTAGGCCCGGGCTTCTTTTCGAGTTTCCGTTCGGGAGGACTGGGACTGAATGCTCTGGCTGCCGGTGTCATCCTGACCGGAGTCGGTGTTACGGTAGCCTTGCATTATCTGACAGGGACATCGATAACAACAATGACGGGCGTGATGTCCGGTGCCGTTACCAATACTCCTGGACTTGGTGCAGCACAACAGGCGTATTTTGACATTACAGGAAATTCCGCACCTGAGATAGCCTTGGGTTATGCGGTTGCCTATCCTTTAGGTGTCATCGGATGTATAGTCACATTCATTATCATAAGAAAGTTCTTATACAGGACTAACCCGGTCAGCAAAGTTGTTACGGTTGAGAATCTTGAAGATGAGACCGCTAACATCGAGACATCTGTCAAGGAGAGAGGATACATCTCCCGCAAGATCCTTATTTCCAAACCAAAACTTAACGGTATGCCGTTGTCGAAGTTGAATTTCCCTGAGAATCTGGGAGCGACTATCGTAAGAATCAGCAGGTC
>JBGVCR010000044.1:0-10073 GCA_045118995.1 Candidatus Cryptobacteroides sp. | reverse complement strand
CATAAGAAAAGAGGCCCGAAGACCTCTGATACTTAACTCTTTATTCCCGATGGAGGGACTATCGATAACGGAATGACTCTGCCGCTTCTTTCCTCTTCTTCTGACTCCTTGAAGATGCGAGAAAGATTGATGTCAAGTTCTTCTCCGGTTTCTTCAAGGTGCCTCTGCTTCAGGTCGTTGATGATCCTGGTGAGGTTCTTGATGGACTCGGCCTGCATGTGGCTCTTGGACTCCAGCTTCTTCTTGTCTTCAATGGCAGTCATAAGACGGGTCTGAGTAATGGCGTGAGCATCAACCATCCTTTGAAGCTCGGCATTTCTGCTCTTCAGAGCTTCATACTCAGTGACGGGAACGCACTCTTCAATCTTCTTCGGAAAGAAGGTGTCATATATCTTAAGGAGCGCGATGTTATGCGACTCCGAAATTGTCGTACGCTTTAATCCGGCCTCCTGAGCGATGCTTGATTTGGTCGGCTTGAGCGAAGCAATGGACTCTTCGTGCTCGTGAATCTGTGCCAGACGGGCCTCGCATACTGTTATCAGTCTGTCAGCACTCTGCAGCTGCTTATAGTCCAGGATGTCAGGATCTACCCCACAGCCCGTGAGGACTCGTCGTAAACGGGCCCTGAGCTCTTCCTTGCCTTCTTTATAAATAGTGTTCATAGTCCTAATCTCCTAGTGTTTCTATAAATGTGTCAAATTCGTCTTCTGTGTCTGTGCCGGACAAGCCCTTCGTCTGCTTGGACCTTCTGCTCCTTTTGAACTCCTCGTCATCGACAGCGTAGTATGAATCGAAGCTGTTGCTCTGAGGCGTATGGCTCATGATGCTCTCAATCAAGTCCAGAGGGAAATCCTGAGCATATAGCGAGGTGGCAAAATGTACCCTGAAGTTGTGGATGGTTGGGATGGAATAAAGGTTCCTGTCCGTGCGGATGGGAAGCTTGACCCTATCAATCCCTTTCCAATCCTGCTCGATCTCGCTCTTAAGGTATGTCCCGAAGAACATCTTGTACTGTCTTACGAACGTGTCTCTGTTGACGGGCGGCAGCTCGCTGGCTTTGTTTGATTTCTGTACAATATCCAGTGTGTACAGGAACCGCGACTGCTCGCTGTACGGGGATTGCTTCCTTAATTCGGTCATGTAACTCCAGGTCTCAAGAAGTAACGGAGTGCAGATGGATTTGACCTGTATGACCTCTACGTCAGCCCTGGCTCCCTTGATGCAGTTATAGGTGGTGAAGTACCGACGCAGACCGTCCCCGCAGTTGTATTCATGGATGCAGTCCTTCTCGAGTGCGAGAATCTCCAGACAGCGCAGGCCCAGCTGTGTGTTCATCAGGACGATGCCGGCGGTCATTCTCATGTTGAAAGGCTGCGAGTCATCCCTCATCACCCTGTCGGCAGTCTGGAGGATCGAGTCATAGAACGCATCAGGAATCCTCTTGTGGTGGTTGTGCTGGCGTCTGGACCTGTAGATGTCGCTCAGTATGGTCATTCTCTTGCTGATCACGTCAAGGTCGACAGGAAGGAAGATGCTGTGACTGCTTCTGATGAACTCTATGAATCTCATGATATGGGAATAGGCACTCCTGCGGGATCCGGAATGAGACATGACCGCTTCCACTGAACTGATGATATCCTCTGTGTCAAGGAGAATGAACATACCATAGGCACTGTCATTGACTGCATGGTTCAAGATGCTTGACATCATGGCAATCACGCTGCTGACTGTGGATACCTTCCACTCATAGGAGTCCAGGAGCATGACAGCATAGTCCTTGAGGTGGATCCTGAATTCCTCATCCGCTCTGTCGAAACGTATCTTGAGATTGCTCCTGCGCTGATACTTGAAGCCCTTCTTGAAGTTCCACTCATCGCTCCTGTAGTCGACAAGATGTCCCTGGACGGGCATCAGCTCGACCAATGTCTTGTATCCATCCTTCTCGGGGGGCACGCCAATGCCGCCCAAATATGAAGGTATATTTCCTATAATCTGTCTGGCCAATCCGTTTCTGAGCATGACTACTGTCTTTTAACTGTTCCTAATGAAATGTTGTCTGCGGCAAAGAGAAGGTCCTCGATACGTAAGTCCACATAACTGTTCAGGGATGTCCTGTTCGCATGTCTTGTCAATGTCGCCTTCTGAGCGTCATTGAGGTTATGCCTGCGTACAAAACGGGCTACAGCCGTCTGTCTGGTATCCCTGACATTACCGCTGGATATATGCTCTATGCCTGCAAGATTGCACGCCTCTGCCAGATCTTCGTTATATCTGTTGATGTTCATGACAGCCATATGCTGGTCTGTGGGTCTGAGGCCACGGTACAGGTAAAGGCTGTTCTGCAGGCCGTCGGAAGGGCATACTGCTCTCGCTTCAGCTGTGAGCTCTATCGCTTCCCGAAGCAAGGCGGTGGCTCTTCTGGAGAAATCCGTCCTCACCATGCCGCCTCCTCTGTTCTTGACCCTGGACAGGTATGAGGATGTCCCGTCATCGTTCCATATCATCCTGCTGAGATCCAGCGCGCAGAGCTGACCAGCCCTGATGTCGGAACGGATGGTGATGGAGAATATATTGAGGGTAAGGAGGAATCTCGGATCGCGTTCAGACAGCTTGAGCAGAGCCTGCTCCAGAGCGTTCCTGTCGCTTGCAGTCAAGGATCTTGGTTTTGGAGTATATCGCTCTTTGAAAGGATTGAAGTACTTGAACACGCCTTTCTGCAGATGCAGCTTCTGAGCTCCTGCAGCCCAACGCAGAAAAGAGATTATGGCATGAAGATATGTGTTTCTTGTGCTGCGCTTGGCTGTCTTGTATGAGATTACATTTCTGAATGAGCAGAGCTCGTCCGCATAGACCATGTCCTTTCTTGCTCGCTTGTATCCGGTGGTCTCCTTGACAGCCTCAAGCCAGCAGAGGAAGGATGATACAATCGGATGTTTCCTTTGGTCGGTCGATACGATGTAGTTTATTGCTAGAGCGCGGTAAAGTTCGGTCTTTATGCCAGAGAAGTCGATACTGAACATGCCGTATCCTGTGCTGTCCGCTCCGAATCGTTCTCCATTGGAATAGACGAACAGGACCTTTTCATAGCCCGGGATATAACCGTGGATGCCTACGATGACAGGTGTGTAACCCTGCGCTAAGAGGATGGGGACACGATAGCTCATGATCAGCTGGGAATGCCATAGGTGGGATTCCTTAAAGAGGTCTCGCTGAGGGTTGGATTTCAGCGCATGACGATAGATGCACCACAGGTGCTTCATGTACTTCACCCTCATCCTTTCATCGTCCTGATACCTGTCCATGATGTAGCCTTTGGCATAGGTGAGGGTTTCTGCGTCGAAGTCGTCCAGTGACTGTATCTTCCCGGCGTATGGTCCGAAGACCTCTTCCATGTTGCAGAGTGCTCTTGCCTCGTCCTTGGTGATGGTGTCCTTTGACTGGTCACGCTCGAACGACTCCACCACGACCGACCTGAGGAAGGTGTTCCTGTATGGGAGAATCAGCACGACAGGGTAGTTGCATCTTCTGTAACTGATGATGAACACGTCGCTGGAGTGCGTGTACTCGTTGCACATCATGTCGAAGAACTCGATCTTGCGGAGGTAGGCGTAAGGTGATTTGGGGTGGCCCTTGAACCTTTCGCCGAAGACATCGTGCTTGTCGAGATTCTCATAGAGTATGTTCACCGCACGGATCGCCCGGGCATTGCCAGACTCAGCCTGCATCTGCTTGGCGTGGTCCATAAGGTTCCAGAAGATCTCCGCATCCTGGAAATCCCTGTTTCTGTGGATGCGGGAACTGTATCCGCTCCTGTCGAAAAGCCGGATCATCTGACATGCCTCCATGTAGCCGAAGCCTCGGGTGCGGCGGCTCATCTCCTTCCTGGTCCTGTCTATCAGTCCAAGCAGGTATGGGTTCCTATCGCCGAACTCGGATGCGAGATTGGCGTAGTCGTTCTGAAGCTTCAGAATCTTCGGATTAGTGCTATTATTATGGTGTTGGCTCATTCTTATTCGTCTTCGTTTATGTAGTCAGGTATGAGTGAATCGAGCTCCTGGTCAAAGAGGTCCTGCCGTGCTGCGATGTCCTCGGGAAACTCGTTGAAGTATCGCATGGTGCTTTCGGGAGATGCGTGACCCGCAGCCCTTGCAAGCTGGAGGAGCGATTCTGGATTGCTGGAGTATCTTCCCCTGAACATCAGATGCGATTCCCGAAGCTGGTGTGAGCAATTGTACTTCTTATATCCCTTGTCCGTGGTGACGCCATGCTCCCGGAAGAACACCTTGAGATGGTTGTTGTATGTCTGACCAGAAAGCAGCTTGCCGCTGGTATGGATGAAGATATAATAGTTGCTGTGTCCTGCGCCATATATGGAATCTGCCTTTGTGTTGGCTAGGATCTCTTTCCTTTTCCTTGCCCCTACGAACTTCTCGTCCCTGGAGTTTTCATAATATCCTATGAGACCATCGTATAGCTTCTGGCTGATCTGAAAGCGCTGATACGACTCCCTGTATTCACGAGAACGGTATTCGTCTCTTGACATGGGGTGGTAGAGGTTCTTGCAGAACTGATCCTCTTTGTCGCTTACACGGTTCCTGATATAGATGCAGTACTCCGTCTTGCCTCCATTCTTCTCCTTGCATATATCCTCGCGCGTGAGACCAAGAAGTCCTCCTCGCCTTACGCCTGTCCTGAACTGCGTCATGATGCCCCAGTAGACCCCGGCGACCTTTCCCTGGGAGGCGGACTTCAGTATGGCCTTGACCTGTTCCGGCTTCGGATGAGACGGCAGCGTCTTCCCGTCAAGAGGGTCTCTCCTGACTCTATGAGGATTCAGCATTCCGGAAGTCACCCTGCGACGGCCGTAGATGTCCGTGTATGTCCTTTCTGTAAGACTCTTGCTCTCGATCTGCTCGAAAGCGGAACAGTCCTTACGGGTGAGCAGCAGGTATGTCTTGACCATGGACATGTAGGTGTTGCATGTATTGGCGCACCTGTAAGTGACCTTGCTTCCCGGCTCCGGAAGGACGCTGCGTCCGGTAAGGAAGTTGCGGAACTCCTCTATGTTCTGGTAGGTCGGACGGTCCGGATCATAGCCGCACATGTCCATGAACATGAGATAGGTGCCGAGGGCGTATCCCATGGCCTTCTTTGACTTGAAGGACTCGCCGGCGCGCATGCCGTTGATGTAGTCGTAGGCAGCCTCGTAGGGTATGCCGTTCCTGTCCAGGACGCATACCACGACCTGTCCTTCAGTGTCGGCGCCTTTCTTGACTTCGATGCTGCCGTCCTGGCCGGGCTCGCCCCTCTGGTAGATTGTTCTGACCTCTACTCCTACGGAATAGGTCTCATCGCTGACAGGCACTCCCGCCTCGTCGATGTTCTTGACGTGATAAACGTTCAGCCTTCCACGTCTCTGTTGGGTAATGATTACGCTCATGTGAGGTGGATTATGTTATAGGTTAATAATTCCGGCTAGTGACATAAGCATGTTCCGGACAACATCGCCCCGCATGATCAGGGACGTAGACTAGGCTAAGTTGCTATTGCACTGCAAATATAATCAATGTTGATGAATAACAATAAAAAATTGAGTGTTTTTGATAATTTTATTATAATTAATTTTTACCTTTGTTGTGAAAAAATGCCAAAAGATTGATTACAGCATATTGTAGAGGGGGTAAGGGCAAAATAATAAAAGTTGATAAAAATCGACAATTAGTTGTAACTTTTGATTTTTTATTATCTTTGTAACCGTTAACTACTCCTATTGAATACTGTACTTATGAAATCTGCGGCCGAAATTTGTGAGGCTGTAGCTTTGGATTTTAAGATGAGGCGCATCACACATCAGGATGCTGCTAAAGCTATCGGTAAATCCAAGGCTGTTGTGTCGAACCAGATATCTGGTAAGAAGCCTTTCAGCAAGAGTAAAGCTGAACTCTTTGCAAAAGCATTTGATTATAATGTGAACTTCCTCCTATATGGAGAAGGTGAACTGCGTAGCACTCAGCTGGAGGATCCGGTGCATACCGTGAATGCTACATCTGAGAATGTCGACAAGACCGAGCTTGTCATCCTCGTTGATCTCTTGGAGAGCCTGCTGCATCTGGCAGGAAACCAGGATGCCATCGATGCGTGGAACCGACTCATGGACGGTAACTATGACAAGTATAAGGAGAAAGTAGAAATTCTGCTCACGCATAATAAGTATAACGGACGCGTACCTTTCATTTTAGGAAAGCTTATCGCAGAGAAAATGAACAGGCCGATCCAGTTCTACACTGAAGGACAACCAGATACCTTGGCAACAGCGAATGCCTAAGCATCTGTGATTTGAAATTTACAGTTAGAGCCGGAGCTGCTTGTTAACAGCCCCGGCTCTTCCTCTTTTTATTGAGAAGTGCTGTGTACTACTCACACCTGCGCCTGCGGATTATATCCGCGATGATGGAGGCCTGATCCTCGGTAATCTCTATGCCGGCTTCATTCATGAACGTCCATCCCTCCTGCAGGAATTTCCAAAGCCCTACATTTCTACCGTTCATTATTCCATAGAACGGCTGGCGGTCGCCGACGTGCATTTCACGCTGCTCTCCGTCCTTCTCCACGAAATACTTCATCTCCCATACCGGTCCTTCAGTAGGGTCGATAGGGTGGACTATCTCCGGAGACGGCATCGGACTAATGTCTTCCTTGAGCTCGTTGAATCTGCGGAACACATCAGGATCGCAACGTTTCAGACCTGAATCAATGAAACGCTTGATGATCTGAGTCGGAGTTATTTTTTGACCATATACCTCGGAGTATGCCTGAACCAAAAGTCTGAACTCATCTGCGACCTCTTGCTTCAAGCCGATCGTGGCAAATTTGCCAGTGCCTTCACCATGCTTTCTCCGTAAAGGTTTGTAGATATTGTTTTTAGCCATAAATTATTTATAAATATTTTACATGCAAAAGTAAAAATTATTTGTAAATATTTTAGCTAAGTCCGACAACTTATTTGGTCTGAAAAATTATACTACCGATTTCGGGAAATTATACTACCGATGTTTCCCACGCGTCGGATTCTTCTTCGTCCAGATCCAGCGAGCTGGAGTCACCACCGGTGACGGACGTTCATCATCCCCTCCCACCTCCAGTAGCTTCATCTGTCTGCATCCGCTGGAAGTCAGCAGATTACGCTCCCGGAGCACGGCAGTCCAGACCGCCGCAAACACCCACAGGGTGGTTTGCCATGGCTAGATGCACTCCGTCAAGCTCTGTGCATCTTCGGGCCTACCGCACCTTTTTCGCCGGACAATCTGACTTGGATCCGTTCGGTCCAAGGCAGATTTTACCTTTGAAAAAGGTAATTACAAGGTGTGGCTGCCCCCGTGGGCGAGCCCCCGGTGTCATCCCACTTTCGACCTCTTCCGAGGCCCGAAAGCAAGCCTTGCCCCATGCTCTTTTCAGTCGCAATGGGGAGCGAAAAGAACCGGCTCCCGCTCGGCTTCTTTTCGACGAGAAGGTCTCCGGGACCCCAGCTTCCGCTGCCCTGAGACATTCTCTTCCAGCGCACAGAACCACAATAATTAAAAACACACAGGTAATGAAAACAAAAAGAAATCATCACTCGAAGAACTCGGCCCGACCGCACAGGGTGGAGATCATGTACAGCGACCCCGAGAAGATGCTTCTTGATCAGAGGCTCAAGGAGGTATGCAACGGGACATTCGTTTCCAGATCTGAATTTATACGGAGGCTGTCACTTGAAGGGGAAATCAAGGTGGCTATTTCGGCGGAGGACCGTAAGGCGATAGCCAAGCTCAACACTCTTGGCGTCAACCTGTGGGAGCTCCGCAAGCAGGCCCACAACGAAAACATGTTCAACCTCGAGATCAAGTTCAAGGACCTGGCAAAACAGCTGGAGGATGCGATCGAGGCCCTTCAATCCAGAATCTCGTAGCTATGGTGGCGATGATGCATTCGAGCACAAGCTCGGGAAACACCCTCGGCTATGACCTGGGTGACAAGAAGGACAAGGACCAGCAGGTGCATGTCCTTCATACGGAAGGCGTCCTCATTTCTCCACGCGACGTCAGGACTCTCAACAAGGGCTGGAATCCGCAGGACAAATCTCAGCGGCAGGTGGTGAAGGGAGTGGCGACGAGGGTCGCTTCGTCTCTGGCAAAGCAGTTCGACAGCCAGGCATCGCTGAACTCGCGGGTCAAGTACAATACTGGTCACCTCATTATCTCGCACCCGAACTATGACCAGCCGCGCCTTGAGCAGCTGGCAAAGACCATGGGGTGCAGCGTCTATGAGGTATACACCAAGCTTAATCTGGAGATAATGAAGAAGCTGAATCTCACGAATACGCAGCACGTCATGGTGCATCACAAGGGGACACACTGCTCTCATGACCATATAGCATTCAACAGGGTGCAGTATGACGGCAGGGTAGTGGACTCTAGCTTCATCAAGGTGAGGTGTCAGGAGGCCGCTGCGGAGGTGTCGCAGAAATACGGGCTGACCGTGGCGGAGCTGGGGCTTAGGAAGGGCATGAGCGTGTATGATGACCTGCGAAGGGATGTGAAGGAGTGCCTTGAGAAGGCATTGTCGTATCCTGGATTCAGGATGCTGCTGGAAGAGAAGGGTATCGATGTCAAGTTCACTTTCCGTTCCGCTGACTTGAAAGGAATATCCTTTTCCAGAGGTGGGGCACCGATTTCCGGTTCCAAGTTGGACCGTTCCCTTTCTGCTGCTAACGTAAGGCAGACCATAAGAGAGAATAAGGAGGAGTCATTGCAGGTGAGGGAGTCCCAGCAGAATGAAAGGAAGCAATCAAAAGGAATAAAGATGTAAGTTTATGGCTAAAGAAAAAACAAAAGAAGAGGATATTCTTGATGAGATCAAGAGCCTCAAGGAAAGTGTGGATATCCTTGCGGATTCCGTTACCACTCTGAACAGGAACGGGCTGACGACATCGATACCGGCCACGGAAGTGGATAAGGTGGTCAATGCGGCCAAGCAAGGAGTGAGGCAGGCAGCAACACATGTGCAGCTGCCTGCTCCCGATCTGTCTCCTCAGACAGATGATATTGCAGATGCAGTGGCGACAAAGGTCGTTTCGCAAATGGATGACAGGGTAGACACGATGATTTCCAGAAAGACTGTTAAGATAAAGGTGGAGCATAACCATTATCATTATAACAGGATGTTTTGCAATTGGGCATCATCGGAGACCAACAGGAAAACGATGTGTGTCCTGGCGGGCATTATTGCTGTTCTTGCAATAGCAATAGGTGTTATGCTGTATTGGTATTTCCACTCGCCGCAGTATGCAATTAAGCTCTATCATGATGTTAAGACGCATCCTCGTCAGGTCGGTGACATAAAGAACCACAAAGATTTTGTCTTGGACCGAGTTTATAAATTCCGTGAAGAAGATAAACTTGATGACTATATTGATTCACTTGAAGAAGCCAAGAAGGAGTTGAATCAAGACAAATTGATCTGGTGGTGGTAAAGGTTAGGCTTTCATAAAAGCAGTAGCTTTATGGAAGCCTATCTAATTCCGGATCATATGGGTTATTCTCTTTCAGATCTTCTGGCGCTTCATCCCAAAGAATATCCCTGATGAGATAAATTAAATTGTTATAAGTCATGACTTCAGCCATGGCGTATTCGTCATTATCAGGATATTTGTATCTGCAATTTTTAGCATCTTCATATGCTTCAAAAGTACATCTCAAATTTAAATAATTACTTCGTTTCATAAATGCAAAGTATTATGAGATAATGCCAAAGATTCTATTTGAACAAAAGCGTAAATACAGTACCGCTCTTGTCACTCTTAGCCAGCGAAAGTGTGCCGTTATGGAGTCTCATGATCTGACGTGAGAGACTGAGGCCGATACCGGTGCCTTCCTGCTTGGTAGTGAAGAATGGAACGAATATCTCATCCTGGCTTTCTCGGCTGATAGGAAGTCCGTCGTTTGTAACGCTGATGACTGTCTGCTCAGATGGAGTAAGCTGAGCTGTGATTACTACATTACGCGCCTCTGCCTGAACAGCATTCTTGACAAGAT
>JBGVCR010000043.1:0-28012 GCA_045118995.1 Candidatus Cryptobacteroides sp. | reverse complement strand
CACCAAGAAGCTTATCATGAGTATAAGCGGCCTTTTCCTCATTGTGTTCCTTCTTCTGCACATGACTATCAACCTCTTCTCAGTAATCGATACATGCAAGGGAACATACGGCGCAGCTGACGGTCTCTTCCAGGCAGGATGCGACTTCATGGCACTTCCTATCGTGACAATCATGGTTCCTGTACTCGCTGCAGGCTTCCTCGTACACATCATCTACGCTTTCATCCTCACAGCAGGCAACATCAAGGCTCGCGGCGGTATCAAGCGCTACGAAGGCGGCAGCAAGGGTAAGGCAGAGTCTTGGGCTTCGAAGAACATGCTCGTTCTCGGTATCGTAGTCCTCGGCCTCGTGGCATTCCACCTCAACCACTTCTGGGCCGACATGCAGCTCAAGGAGTTCCAGGGACACCACGCAGAGAACCCATACGAGCTTCTCAACGCAACATTCCAGAGCGGTTGGATGGTAGTTGTATACGTAATCTGGTTCGCGGCCCTCGGTCAGCACCTCCTCCACGGTTTCTGGAGCGCATTCCAGACAATCGGTCTGAGCAACAAGATCTGGGAGAAGAGACTTTACTGCCTCGGCAAGATCTTCGTAGGAATCATCGTTCTCGGCTTCTCAGCAGTAGCAGTAAACGCATTCCTTCATGCTAACGGCTTTATCGGCTAAGCAGTCGCTGAAATACAGACAAAATAAGGGTCGCACCAACAAGTGCGACCCTATTTTTTATACAGTCTTATTGCTCTTCTGCTTCTTCGCAATCTCATTGAGCTCCTTCTTGACCTGATTCAAGGCCTCGCCAAAGTCTGTAAGCTTCTTCAGCAAATCCTGAAGTTCGCCATTATGCTTTTGAACATCAGCGGGACTAGCCTCCTTAGCTGGAACTTGCTTACCCTCAACTTCGCTTTTCATCTTCTTGATTTTGCTCTCCTGTTCGGTCACCTTATTACAGATACTGCGGATCTTACAGTTCTCCACATGGTAATCTGCTACAGTACACAAAATAGCGGCGGTCACAGACAATATCGACAGCCAAAGAGCGGCACACGCATTGCCAGACAATCCGATACTGCACAATGCAACATAGGCACCCATAAAAAGCGTTGCAAAAACGCAGAAAGTAATGATTTTTGTATTCATAGGTCTAATTATTTGATTACATCCAATAGATTCTTCACGATATTGATATCATAGTCTTTTGATGAGTTAAGAAGTTCATCGTATGGGGCTATATCCGCATGCTTGAACTCCTCATTCTTAAGTCTCTTCTTCTCCTTTTTAGCCTCATCAGCCACAGCCTCCGAAGTAGAAAGCTGATCTGCCAGCAACTGCATCCTCTTCTCAAATGGAAGAGGGCTGTATCCTGCCAGGAGTCTCTCCACGTTCCATCGATTATGTTCGGTTTCTGCAAGAATCTGAACCACATCGGGAGCAATTGCGGTACAGTCTTCTGGCTTCAAGCCAACGCTTCTGAATTTAACAGGAATCGAATTTGCAGCATATACATTTGACTGCTGCTTGATGTACTGATCTGATTTCACATACCACATATCATCCAGCTCCGATAGCGATCCCATTCCGGTATAATCATAACAGTGTTCGTAAAGGAAGCTTATCCTTTTAGCCCAAAGCAGGCGCTCCTGTTGAGGGTCAAAACAGTCCGTACGCATTCCGAAAGGATACAGATTGCTGTAACGGTCTGCCTCTTTAGCTGTCGCCAACACCCATCTGGTAAGCGGCTGATACACAAACACCGGAATATCTTTCTTGGCATAAACCTCCTTCGGGAGATAGAAAGAAGCAGCCACATTGTCTTCCGCCTCATGTCCACAGAAGGCAAAGGACAAATATTCTGAAACCCCGTCCTTGCTGACACATTCCCTTATATATTCACGCACATTCGGATCCTCGATACCAGCATCAACAAATTCCCACTCGACATCAAGGAAACCTTTATATCCCGACAATAACGGGTTGATATATTCGGACTTCGGATACATCTCCACAACGTTCTTTCTTCCCTCCTTATCCCAAGAAACCAGCTCTGAATACGAGAGATCCATCAATGAGTCAAAATGACCCATCCAGAAATCAAGTTCCTGCTTGATATCCTTCTGAATGAATGTAATCTTGGTCTTCTTACCCTTCGTCCTGAAGTTAGGGAAGTGGCAAATATGGGCAGCGGTAGTTGCCATGGCATAAGCTACCTGGGTCATTCCTACCACTATCAGGTGGACATTGACGTCACTATCCTTGTCAATGCCCTCCCTATCAAGCATAGGATACTCCAACGGAGGATTATTAGGAGATTTGACTTCTCCGGACACAAGCACACCTTGCGCCATATTCTCGACAGCGCTCACAACATTAAGACGAAGGTTATCAGTCGAGCAGCTCTCTTGCCTGTATGAAAATACATTATGGGTGGTAAGACGGTCAAGCAGGAGATAACAATCCTTGACTCCTATGGCATTTTGGCAAAGCTCAGAAACGAAATGCCAGCACTTAAGGTTGAGACCATCGTGCTGAGGCTCATCATCTTCACCTATCACATATACCGAATGTGCAGCAGCAACATGAAGATTCTCCAGCGACGCTGGATTCGTCCTCTTGCCGAACACCACATATACGTTCTTCATTGTCTTTTCGTCAATATAAGACATTATCCTCTCTCTGACCTGTTCAACATCCCTGTCAGTCTGGATGACGATATCGCGACCCGTATCCCCGATCTGACGAAGAAGGTTCATTAGCATGCTGTCAGATCCAAGAATAAGGATATGGTCTTCAAAATTATAAGTATACTGACCATTGGTCAGCGACTCGATACGGCGACTCAAAAGGTTGCCGATCGCTCCGATAAGGAAGCTTGTGAAGAGAACGGCTCCGATAAGAACCACAAACAGCTGGAAGGCTACAGCACCATACGCCTTGCTACCGACGAATGCGCCAGGGTCCAGAAGGAGTTCTAGCACTCGGACTGCTCTGGAGGAAGGTACAGCCCCAGACGAAAGATCGGTTGAGACATTGCCCAAACCGCATATACATGCAAGCCCCCACAGTACAAAGAAAGCCAATACCACGACTCCTCCAAGCCAGACGAACTGCTTGAATCTTCCTTCATATATGGCACGATCAAGGCCCTGCCTGAATTTTCTCCAGAATCTTCTCATAGGATAAATGGTTAAAAGATGCATAAAGATACGGAATTTATCTTTCCAATATCAAAAAGAAGAGCACAAAACATAAGTTCTGTGCTCTTAAAGGTTATTTCGTGATCGTGAATCCAAGCTTGCAGATCAGCTTCAAGGTGCCGAGGGCCGTGTCACGGTCATAGTCCTTCTCCACTTCCGGCAGATCCTCGTAGGGTACCAGGCATGGATGATGCTTCAGGGCATCATTACGCTCAGGGCCGTATGTCCATCCCTGGCTGATGCGGCTTTGTGCCCACACCTCATGGACATTCCTGGCCATCTTCTCTACAAGTTCATTCAACTCCTCCGGCAACTGGACATCACTCGTGTCCATCGGCTGCGGTACGTATGCTTCTTTCTTCATAACTACTAAAACTTAAGGTTTTCAAATATATACGAAAACCGGGCAAAACTGTTAGATTCCACGCTCGCGGCAGATAGCCTCGTAGGCCTGGGATATTGCCTTGAACTTTTCCTCGGCGGCCTTCTGGACATCCTCACCGAGGGTTGCGACCTTGTCCGGATGGTATTGGACTGCCATCCTACGGTAGGCCTTACGGACCTCATCGTCTGTTGCGTTTGGAGTAATTCCGAGAATCCTATAGTTACTGTCGTTGTTTGGACGGAACTGGGCCATGATGGAATCCGAATCCGTCTTCGAGAGACCTATGTAGTTCGCTATTGTTTCCAGCAGATCGATTTCCTGCTGCACGAGTCCGTCGCATGCGCCAAGAGACACAAGGTAGTGGTAGAGCTGCAGACGCTGTGAATAATCCATGCACGAACGGATCTGGCTGCATACCTCATAGAGATTGAACTCCTTCTGGAGTATCTCATTCAGAATCTCTTCCGCTTCATTTGCAGCCTGCGGGCCGAAATTGGCGGCAAAGAACTCGCGGAACCTCGACCTCTCTGCCGAGGAAACCTTACCGTCGGCCTTGATTACAGCGGCCGAAAGCGCCAGAAGGCTTATGAGGAAGCTGTTCCTCTGGCCCTGGTCCCATGCCGGGTCACCCTGCGAGCCACCCTCGTATCCGGTCGCAGCCTCAGCCAGCCTCTCCAGCCTTGATGCCAGAAAGTATCCCAATAAACCTCCAAGAGGCCCGAACATCGCCCATCCCAGGGCGCCTGCTATCCATTTTCCTAGTGCCATGTATAAATATAAATTATTTTTCCCTTACTACTTCACTCAATTCTCCAAAGTTATAAATTATGTTTTATCCATGCAATTCATTCATTAGAAACCGTGTATACCATACCTTCATCGCTCAACACAGTCTGTGGGAAAACCTCCTGAGCCTGAGCTAGAAGAGTATCTTCCTCCTTATACCTGACAGAATAAGAACATCATCCCAATTAAACCGGATGATGTCCCAGATGCCAAAAGCATCGCTCTTGACATCTGGGACATCCATCAAATTGAATTCAAAAACCTTGAACAGGTAAAGTAAGTGTTTAGTCGAAGTCCAGCAGGTCATCTGTGCTGACTCCTCTTATCTGTATCAAGGTCATCTTGAACGGAGAATCAAGAACTCCGAGCAAAGGTTCATCCTGGAAATTGTTTGAGAGCAATCGGTCCCAAGTGTCACGGCTCGCCTGAATGTCTGCATTAAGGAAGAGCATCTTGACAAATGTTCCATTATATCCTCTCTTTGCCACGATTGGTCCCATGCGGACAAAAGGTTCGGACTTGAAATCCATCATTTTGAGCAGATCGGATATTCCGTGACGGCTCTTATCAAGATATTCGTAATCATGCTCGCCAGAGACATATCTGTAAACTGTGAAATCTAAAAGAGTGTCAAAAAGCATCTTGACAACCGAATCCTTCAGTTTATACTTAAATTCCACAATTGCTTCATCACTGACCGCATACTTATCCTTGAAAAGGTTATACAGCCTCAGCTGTTGAGTTATCCTTTCTGCCTGAGATAGAAAATACGAGTTCAGCCGCTCAGAATTAAGGATCGATATGAATGGCTCACGTGCTGTAGTGATGTCTGTAAGCTTTTCCTTCTCCTCGTAATACCATGCTGAAATGTTATCAGCGAATGAATTCATGCTGTGGAACTTGTTGAGAAGATTCTGCTTGAGAGTAGTCAGTCTCTCAACGATGGCACCGGCAAGGTGGAAGCGCAACCTCAGGTGATCAAGTTGCGTGTTTCTGCTCATAATGGCCATAGAGACTTCCTCAATCAGGTCATCGTATTCTTCTCTAAGGCGTCTCTTCTTAACTCTTCTGTA
Organism: Candidatus Cryptobacteroides sp.; assembly: GCA_045118995.1. Taxonomy (GTDB): domain Bacteria; phylum Bacteroidota; class Bacteroidia; order Bacteroidales; family UBA932; genus Cryptobacteroides. The sequence goes on along the minus strand of JBGVCR010000043.1, from coordinate 22,573 downwards.
TGGCATCCAAATGACAAGCCACAGTACAGCAATAAACGACAGAACACCGTATACCCAATAACTTGCCTTGCTGAAGAATATCGCTTTGACCGGATCCGGCCAGTTGAAAGTCAATCCAAGATCATAACGGAAATGGTACAGCAATGCAAATACCGCTACCGCTACAACATAAACCAGAGCAAAGCAGATGTGTCCCACAACAGTCCTTTTATGATATGACTCGATCCGATCCAGCCTTTCCTGTCTCAAATCCTGTTCTTTCGCGACAAGTTCCGACTTTTCCCACTCCAGTCTCTTCTGGGTTCCTTCCTCGAGGAGATTTCTGTTGGAAGCCACCTTAGCAGTCTCGATGCGGTCGGCATACTCTAGGAAGAGCCTGTCATGCATAGCCTTCTTTTGTGCTAGCTGCTGCTTTGTATCATCAATCTTGATTCTAAGAAGTGCTGCAAGAATTCTAGTATTAGTCTCGTCAAACTGCACCGCAAGTTTCTTGCTGTTGCCCTTCACTTCAATGTCCGATGCACTGATCTTTGTTATGATACAAGACATTGAATTCAGCGAAGTATCCAAGACATACGAGTAAGGGATGTAGCAGTATCCCTTATCTCCAAAATCTGTACCCCAGGAGTTCCTGACTATGAACACCTTGTCTTTGTCACTGAATCCGACGATGACCATGGCGTGCCATCCGACAACCGGATCGACTTCATCTGGCTTCATAACGAAACCGTCAGAACCGATATTATTGAAGGACTCATGCAAGTGCAGACTGACAATTACAGGATAGCCTTCCACTAGTGCAGACTTGATATCATGCTCCTTTATGTCGACATTCTTGGTCTCAGCCACTCGGCGTGTCAAACCATCAGCATAAGCCTGATCGCTAGGAGCCTCCAAATGCGCATCGAAATCATTGACATATCTGCACAGTTCCTCAGAGCACAATCCTTCTTCCTCCAATGCTTTACCTGCATCATACATATTTGAGCCGCAATCCTTGTCTATGGACCCCATGCGCTTACGGGTATTATAGTAAAGGAAACGCTCACTCAGGTCTGACTCAGTCAGTTTACCATTCTTATTCAGGATATATTCAAACACCGAAGTGAAGGCAAAAGATGCGCAGGCGCCAACCTGACCCTGACTCTTGACACTTGTAAAGCTGCCTCTAAGATCTGCACTTGTCACGCCCAGAGTGCCAAGAGGGACATAGGTCTGTTCAAACGGCCTCTGCTCTATCTCCTCGACAACTTTGAAGATAGTGCCGCCATATTCGAAACCTCCATCCTTGAGCACCTTTCTCTCCTCTCGGATATCCTTGAGATTCTGCTCCAGTCGGTCCAGTTCTGCCTGGCGCTTGCGGATATATTCAGAATCCCTACGGATATCAACTCGCAGTTTCTTAAGTTCCTTCAGACCGAAAGTCACCGGATCCCCAGACGTCTCAGAAAATGCAGCATAATCTGCCAGTTGAAGGTGTTCAGGGAAATCCAGAGCAGGTACATCTGACGCAGTCTGGTTCAATAGACTATTGTTTGCATTGATGAGGAACTGCATGACCTCCTCTGTGCAATCATCCATCTCAAGCTGCTCCTTATTGAACTGCTGTCCACTCAGAAGCGCATCATCCTCACCAAGAAGCTGAGCAAGTGCCGCACGCTTCTCCGGCAATGACAGTTCATCTGTATAGATGTACTCCTGAAGATCCTCAGTGAGCTGCTCCATCTTGAGAAGTACAATTTCATCAATCTTGGCCGCTATGACGTTATGAGGGAGTCCGTCATTAAGCATCTGGACCACATACTCATCATATATATTCGAAAAGATCCTGACCTTGTCCTTCAGTTTGTCTTGAACCAGAAGAGACAGCTTATTTACATGAACCTCATCTACCATGACCTTTTCGCGATCCATCACATACAGATATGCCCGATGAAGCATATACTGCACGTAATCAAACCTGTCAAGGCTAAGAACCGACAGACCTAGTACGCTTAACGGCTTTTCATCATCCTGAGTATTAATGTTGAATATGTCATTGTACGCCACAAGAGCAGTAAGAGCATACTCTCCGACTATTCTGAGAAAACCGTCATAATCCAAGTTGAGCGAATAGCCCTTAGAGTTATAGTTCTGCATCAGAATAACATGCTTCATCCTGTCCTTATACAATGACCTGAACTGCACAATATCCTTAATCAGCTTCCTTGACAACTCTACCTGCTCTTCGCTCGTGTGCAGGACGATCTGTTCTTCTGAGGCTTCTTCCTCCGCTTCTTCTTTTGGTTCAAACAGATGCAGGAGATCTGGAGATATAAGGAACAGGTCTATGTCAATGTTTTCCATCATGCCTGCAGACGATTCCACGATGGATCTTGCCCTTTTCCAGATGTTCTCATCATCAAGAGGGACATACATGCAGACCGACAGTCTGTTGGACTCCTCCGGACTGACATTTACAACTCTTTGTGAAAAGACCTTGCTCAGGAACTGCCTTATGTATTCCTTGTCGTCCGGCATAGTCACTGGCCTCTCTATGAAATCGGCCGCAAACATGGACTCTATGCCTGGAGAGAACACACTCCTGTTCTCCGGGGCAATTGTTGCAGAACGGAAGGACAGCTTATCGCCATCCTCCCGACACAACATAGAGGTGAAATAATGATTTGCATTGTCGTCGCCATACTTGATGACATAGCGCTTCAGGTCTTTACACATCTGGGCGTATTTGTCCCCAAACAGTATGTGGACGGAATGCATCATTTCCCTATTAGAAATGTTCATATTGTTTATTCAAATTTCAAATCCTTGACCATCTGGAGCTCCTTCTCTACCATCTCAGCGACAGGCTTATAGGCAAGGCCCTGGAGCGTACGTCTATCAAGGTATAGGTGGCAGTACTGGTCATCCATATAGTTGTCCTTGACCTGATCAAGAAGATCGTCAGTCGCCTGCTTTCCGCGCACTTTCAATTCATTGTTGATGACCATCTCGATCTCTACCTTGATTTCCTTATAGATTCTCTTGAATTCATCGAAAGCCATATTTCTGTAGGTTCCGAGAGTATACCAGCCGTCATCAAGCATCTTACCCTTGCTGCACTTGATCTGATACTGACCCTTCTCATTACGGATCAGGTTGAATATACATGCAAGGATCCATAGCTCCAGCTGATCGGCCTCTCTGTTGTCTGCAGCACGCTGAGGCTTCATTGTGAAACCGGTCTGTTCCATTCTGAGGTTAAGGTCCTCATCGATGTAACACTTACATTTTTCTTCTGTGTAAGCAGCCTCATAGTCAGACAGACCATCAATTGTGTAGGCAGGAACGACTCCAAGCTGACGAGAGATGATGACTCTGTCAGGAAGTCCGATGCTCGCGAACTGGATGTTTGGATCACCCTTGATGCATGATTCGAAGTAAGGAACCTGCTGAGAATTGTTCTTCATCAGACGGTTGTTATCCTTATTAGGAACACCGATGTAGTAGATGTCGTTTGGTCCAGTCACTCCCCTGGCTGCCGGTCTGCGGCCATGATAGTCAAAACGGAACAAAGGTGCCGACTTGCGAATCGCACTCTGGATGACATCAATGAACTCCTCTTCAGACAGATTTGCGAATACGTCGTCAATTGTGAACCCGGAGAACTCCTGGGTCGAGCTCAGTGCCGCTGTGTAGTATACAATCCTATTGTAAATGTCATCACACTCAAGACAAGCCAGGCCTGCTATACCTCCCGGAAGGTTTGCAGCAAGCGAAGTGACCGAAAGCTGTCCCTTGTTAAGCGTAAGTTTATTGATGCATTTCGATGTGAGGTCGATAGTGAAGGATGTGTTGTCCTGCTCCTCCTGCTTTCTATTTTCAATTCTGCTCACCTCTCTACTCAAGAGCTTATAAACAGAATTCAACTTCTCGCCGAGGTTATCAACCCTGTGATCCCACTCCGACAGATGGACTTTCAGTTTAGAGAAGAATGTTATGGCAGTCACCCTTCTTGCATCCTCCTTGAGGTCAGTCACATATTTCTTGACTGCCTCTGCAGCGTCATCGCAATACTGCTGGATTGCGCTCTCCCTCTTGAAGAGCTTGCCCATATACTTATTCAGATCCTCGACCGCTGTCTTGTACGCAGCCTCATCAGCTGTCATAAGTTTAGTGAATTCACCGTGCTCAGCCTTCATCTCATCAAGCATGATGTCAACCTGATTGATGATATGAGTAATCACATTAGATGCCGTCTTAAGACCTCCATCTCTTGCGAGGATGTCCCCGATATATTTATCAAATGAAGCTATTGTCTCTGCATAAATCTGGCTTTCGCGTTCATTGAGCTTAGTCTGATCCACCTTCTGACCAAGCATGTAAGCATCGATCATAACCTGAGGACTCTCCCTGTCGATATCCAGAACGCCGTCCGCCATGTAATCCGGAATAAGTCTGTCTATGAGTTGGTCATTGCCATCATTTTCACGGATTTTCGCGCTGTCGATCCACGTACGTGCGAGCGCATCCGAGTCCTCAGTCGAAGCTGACATCTGATCCACGAGATACTGCGCTGACTTCAGTGAGTATATCTCCTCAAGAGTGTCATGGCTGATCTTGATTTCACACGCACCCATTCCGGAAGCCCATGCAACCTTGTCATCAACGTTGAAGTTGCCTTCGCTGATCTCCTTTGACACATTGTCAGACACACTGGCAGACTCTGAAGCCAATGCTCCGGAAGAAGTGACGAGGGCCAGAGAGATCATCTCTGTAAGTTTGTCAAGATTTGAATAGACTGCACCGCTCACATTTCTGTTATCAATGAAGAAGACTGCATCAAACGGTCTTATGTTAAATGACTTGACGCAATCAAGATACTGGATATCGAATCGTGGGCAATCAGGTGTACCCGTAAGGGACATCAGGTAGTCAAGATCTCTGATGGCACCGTATGCGTTCGGAGTAATGCGGGCAGCACCAGCACCCTTCAACATACTTCTGAACACATTAGGAAGCACTGCATAACCGCTGATTTTGCAGCTTGGCGCGACCTCTTTCAAAAGATATGCTGTATTGATGAATGTTCCGCAACCCGTACCGCCACAGACTGAGAATACGATAGCGATCTCGACGTCATCACCGTCTGACGGTCTGTATTTCTTGCTCTCGTCATGAATGGCGTTGCTGATCTTGTCCAGGATAGTCCTTACCCTCATTACTATCTTGTCACGGTTAACAGTGAAAGCAAAGCGTCCATTGGATCTTACCTGACCTGCTCCTAGGGTCATTGATGTGAGATATTTGAGATTATCCTTAGGCAGCCAGCCCAGGTTCTCCTCATCATAATTGTAGATCTCCATAGCCTTTTCCACTGTGATCGGAAGCTGCTCGCTCTGCTCGAGCACAACCCTTCCGGATGGAGATTTTTTCGAAAGGAGGAACTTATTGTATGCTCCGCCATCTGTATCCAAACCAAGGAAACCAATCATTGGAGGCACCTCACCATAGGTGTCGACAAACATTTTCTTAGTGTTAAGGAGGGCAGCCATTCCTGTTCCTCCGAGACCTACATACAAGGTTCTCTTAATTACATGCTGGGCCATAGTTTATTGTATTTGTATTTTTATTGTCTTTTTATTTTCCTGGTTTATTACCTGTGAAATGTCAGACGGCTGACCAATCTTCTTGATTCTGAGTCTCGGCATCGTGATTACGTACGGGCTCTTCGGAGTCTTGCGGATTCGTACCGATTTCTTGTCAAACGGCTCGATTATAATATCTTCGGTAACTCCATCCTCTGGCTGCATCATAAAGTACTGGACTTTTCCCGTCAGCAGGTTCATAAGCCCGTTCTGTCTCTTTGGAGAAGAAGTAATGACAAACTTGATGAAGCCCTTAGCCCTCCTCGGAATCATAGTCTGATCTCCCTTTCCGACCAAAACGAGAGAGGTTCTTATACGAGGGAAGAATATGTACCTGAGGACAAACACCCACAGGCAGAACAGTCCGATCAGGAACAGAAGGATTGAAATCAATGCAATCTTCAGCGGATTTGTGCGTATCCTGTATTTACTATACACCTGAGTCTTCCATATCTGGCCATCTTCAATTATTGAGTTGCTGATGCGGTCCACTTCTGCATATTCCGATGCGATCTGGACTCCGTAATATCCCTCCGGGGCTTCAGGCTTGAATACGACCCCTATTTCAACCTCCGAATCAGAGTCCACGGTGAAAGTAGAAGTGTTCTCTCCATCTATGAAGAACTCACAATAGTCGCCCTCCTCAGAAGTCACATTGAACTTTACCTTTGAAGAAGCCGCCTCTGCATGGTCGTTAAAGTCAAAAGACAGAGTAGTATAAAGAGTATCTGGTTTTGAAGCCTTCTTCCAAAGGTATTTCCTGTAATGGTTTGCACGTCCAAGATCCGTACGCTCCACCTCAACAGAAAGCACCTTTTCAGGACTGCCTATTGCCGTCAGAGTCAAATCATTGATAATGATATTCAGATCTTCGGGGTCTTCCGACTCAATTTTTGCCTGAACGACAGATTCCTGGCCGACTTTTTCCCTCAATTCCGCATAATCAGTCTTCAATTTGATCACAAGGGTTGCTGCGCCATTGATAAAGCCTTCTTTCTGCAAAGAAAGTTCAAACAGGTCACTGTCGTATTTTACGTAAGCCTTGCCGCTCAGTCTGTTATTAAGCTTAAGCGGTACCCTCAACTCTTCCTCTGACCTGAACTCCAAAATATTGAACACATATGCACGTGTGCTCAACAGAGAGATGTTAAGACCATCTGAAAAATCTATGTTTTTACAATCCTTTGCCGCCTCTACTATCTTCTCCACCTGAGCTCCCTGGGTCAGTCTTGAATAAGACATTATCTTGTCTGGACCGAAATCACACCATCTGCGGACTCTATTGCAGACCTCCTCTGTGCAGGCTTCAAGGATTGCAGCATCCGCCGGAGTAACCGGCTGACCGTTCTTGTCAAGCTTCGCAGGGTTGCCCGTGTTCAGGTCAATGTTATCCGCTCCGTCGGTCATGAGAAGCATGAAATTGACGCAGTCCTCTTCCAGATATCTCAAGCCAAGGTCCCATGCACGACAGATGCTTGTGCCTCGGTGCTTGGTAACAATCATCTTGTCCACATCAGCAAGAATCTGGTTTACAATACCAGCCTTGGCTTTATCCGAAGCATAGAACTCAGTGACTTTTCCTACTTTATCCTGAAATGGTATGACTATCACTTTAGCATAGTCACCGTTTATGCTGAGTATGGCATTGGCCAAGATTTCCTTGGCATCGTCCCACACTACCGGACCACCATCAGAGCCCTTCATGGACGAAGTGCAGTCAAACAGGATGATATAGTTTTCGCGTTGAGCAAAGGCTGAAAAAGACGCAACACACAGAATAAGAATCAATAGAATTCTTTTAATCATAATAACTAAACGTATTACAACACAGAATTACTTTCAGTGGCCAACGTATCCGATTGTCCAAGCCCCTCGACAAGGCCCTCAATATAATGGCCGGCATCCTTAAGCAATTCCTTTACTCCGGAAACTGCTTCTCCAACCTTTGTCTTTGCCACGGCTGCATCATAGCGGCCGAATGCCTTATTGATGTAGTCTCTCTCATACTGGCTAAGCTTGTCAGCCTTCTTGGCATACTCGAGTTTGAACTCTGCCATCTTCTGGTCCTTCTCCGCCCAATCCAGTTCTGTGTAGTTCTCATAATTTGCCTCTACATCAGATACAAATATCTCAATTCTCTCAGGAAGGCTTCTACATGAAGCCAGGCAGAAAACTGCCACAATCAAAAAGATAAGTTTTTTCATGGTGATCAATAATTTCGGTGAATTACAAAGATAAGATTTTATATTTAAAAACCATTTGTCAATATAAAAATATTAACTTTGTGCTTAGAGGCTAACCTAACTAACATACCCCATGAAATACGATATCTTCATCAGTTACCGTCACGAAGGAGGAGTGGACAAAGCACACATCCTTAAACAGCATCTTTGTTCGCTAGGATACGACGTATTCTTCGATCACGAGGCCTGCAGTTCTGTAGTAAATGCTTTTGAAACTACTATTCTGGCTGCAATCGAGGTTGCACCCGTTTTTCTTTTCGTATTGTCCCCAGGATGTTTTGATGAATGCGACGACAAAAAGAATTGGGTAAGGAGGGAAATCGAGCATGCCATCAAATGCCATAAACCCATCATCCCTGTCGCCATTGCCGACGAACAGATGGATTTTGACAAGTTACCCCCAAACACACCTGATTGCATCAAAGGTCTCAAGGATAAGTATCATTTTGCCACTGTCGACTTCGGTCCGAACTTCAAAGGGACCGTGGAGGAGGGACTTGTAAAAAAAATCAAGACCATCGTAGAACCAAGAATCGTTACGGCCAACACCAGCAAGAAAGGCTCCATCATCCACTTCTTTTCTGACATCCCTTGCCGCGTCTTCAAATACGGCAGACAGATAGCTCTTACCGACCCTTTTGACGAAGGTGCAGAGTCTTCTGTAGCGCGCCTTCTCAAGGGCAGGCACAAGCTCGTTTACAAGAGCATCGAGCATGAAGCAGACTCTTTTTCCGATATACTGACCATCCCTGATAACGATATGGAGGATTTCGTGGAAATCAAATTGCAAAGCATCAAGGAGGAACGTCTGAAGAAAGAAGAACTCCTCAGGCAGCAAGAGAAGGAGCAGGCAGCCAAGGAAAGGGCCCGCATGCAAAGCAAAGCACGCCACGCATCCCAATATAAATATGATTTCTTCTTCATATACTCAAGCAAGGATGCGCATATGGCCAGACTTGTAAAGGAGCACATGGAGGCAGCCGGGTATACCTGCTGGGCCGACTCATTCTCTGCAGACGTGACAACTGCACTGAACATATCCAGATATGTCCTGTATTTCCATTCCGAGAATTCCAGGAACTCTCCTTTCATCAAAGCTGAATTGTCACAGGCCAAAGAAGCCGGTAAGGAGATCAAGCTTGTCCTCCTGGATGAATCACCACAGGAATACAGCACCCTATCTCTGGTTGGAAATGTAAACGGAGTCAAGTTGTTCAGAAGAGCAGACATGAAGAATCTCTTTGAATCGCTTCTGGATCCGAACTTCATCTACGGCACGTTATAAAAAGACTAATATATTTTATAACTTTGCACTTTCCTTTATCTAAAACGTAATTGACTATGTACGGCATCCGAGTATTTCTGGCTGGAAGCACGAAGCAATCTGCACAAAGGGCACGCAACAACATAAGAATCATGCTCAGCAGGCTTCAAAATCGACTTTGCGATCTCTGTCAAGGACCGATTGCGTTATATGTATATGATTGCAAGGATTTCGAAAGCCGCCAAGAAGAATACAACAAATTCATCCAAGATAGGACTGACATATTCATCGCTCTTGTTGACGGCCAATATGACCCAAAAGATCTTGCTGAAACAGAAGACGGAAAACCTCAACAAAAAACATATGCGGAATTCAAGCTAGCCTGCGATTCCTTTATGGAGAAGGGCAAACCGGAAGTTATATTACTCTATAAAACTTACAAGGAACGCCAAAAACCAACCAAACGATGGAGAACCGAGCTCGACGGTATAGGCAAATACGCCCTTACCGACACGACGTATGCGAACCTGAACAGGCAGCTAGAAACAGAATTAGACAAGACAATACACAAACTCATTCCCGACACACCGAAACTCGCGAAAGCCGCTCCCGCAAAGTACAAGATCGGAGATGTTTATGAAAAAGACGAAGTCAAAGGCATCATATTCAGCATAGATCCGAGCGGCGAATCCGGCAAGATTTTAAGTATCAGGCCGAGCATGATCAGTTCATGGCAAGACTTCTCAAGGAAAAAGAATCCATTCAGCCAACCATGGAGAGCGCCTGAAATGCAAGAACTGGAAGATATCTTCATAAACAAAGATACCTTCCAGAAAGTAAGCAAGGCCCTGAAAAGCTTGAAAGATGCCACCTGTCTGGAGCATGACAGGTACAAGGAGACATACCTGTCAAGCACTCCTCACAAGGCTTTCCGTCAAAAAACCGTCAGATGGTCATATAGCGAGGACATTTTCAGTTCCACAGACTGTGAGACTTCTTATATCGGCCTGATCAGAGCTGTAGCAAAGGTTGACTTCTGATTTATCTTAAATAAACCATACCATCCTTGATCATGCGTGCATTGTACCCTCTCAGCTCCAGAACAGTCTGACATCCAGGCTTGGATTCGGGAACTGGGATGCTGTACGACTGGACCGCCTGCACCTGCTCAACAACAACCAGGTTGCCGTCCGAGGATTCCACCTTGACCATATCTCCTACCGCCACTACTGATTGACACACTCCAACCAGTAAAACAGAGTCACCAAAAACAGAGACTTTGTCAATCTCCATTACCAGATTTCCTGATCTATTCGGCGCCGGAGCTGGCTTTGGAGCCGGCTGAGGAGTTGGCGTTGGAGCCGGCTGAGGAGTTGGCGTTGGAGTCGGCTGAGGAGTTGGCTTTGGAGTCGGCTGAGGAGCTGGCTTTGGAGCCGGCTGAGCCTGCAGAGGGCGGCCGCAGCTCACGCACTGCTTAGACAAGGCAGTATTCATTGCTCCACAATATGTGCAGAATATATTCTCCTTATCTGGAACAGGTTTAATCGGAGCCGAATCAGGTTTAATCGGAGCCGAATCAGAAAGCCCCAAATAGGAACAAACGACCTGCAACACCTGGTCATCAAGTTTGATCTGACGGAACCATGCAGATATATGAGCCACAATAGCTGGAATATTGAACCAGTTGAATGGGATGAACATCATGAGCACATGCCTGAAGATAGACGTATAACAATCCAAAAACTGCGCATCAAAAGACACATAAGAATCCCCATACGGCTCCAACTTGATACAAAGGGAATTTTTATAAAGAGACAGCCTCTCAATCATATTGACCTCACAACTGCCATCTTCCTTATAATTAACCTTTACCTCAAATGCACGCTGATATTTCATTTTAATTTCTTCCGCAATACCCGGAATAGCTTCCGATCTCACAGGAAGCAATGCTTTAGTTTCAGACTTAGACATAGAAAAACGCTTTAAATAGGTAATACTTACTAATCAATCAATCTTCCACACTCAGGACAAGCCTTGGTAGATTCTGAGTGAGGAGCACCACAATATGGGCAATAAAGCTTCACGTCAGGCACTGAGACAGTTGCCATCACCGACTTAGCCATTGCAAGGGCTTTATCGTCAAGCTCTGCCTGCTCCACCAGACCACATAGCTGGGTAAGAATGACAGGCCAAAAGACAAGCATGGATATTATTGTCGGGACAGCCTGCTGTTTCCATATTCCCACACCTGCCTCGAATGACACTCCAGTGCCTTGCGGAAGGAGGGTAACCTTCAGCGCAGTCTTCATTCCAAGCACAGCCTTGAACAACCCTCCCTTTGTGATTGAAATATCATATCCTCCGTTACTCAAAGCCTCGACAGAGACCTGATAACCTTCTTTTTGAAATCCGTCCTGGATACAACCGGCCATTTCGGACATCAGTTCCGGAGACGCATTAAGAATCTCCTTAATATTAAATCTAGCCATAACTAAATATTGTTGATTTCCTGGATAGAATAAACATTATATGCTGCGAATAATGCCCCAACCTCAACCAGCAGGTCTTTCACCTGGGTCAACTGCTCATCACTATAGGTTGCTTCCATGTGACGCAGTATGCGTACAACATTTTCAGACTGGGAATGGAGTTCCTCCGGAGTAACGACTCCATCCTCCATTATTCGCTTAAAGGACACATTCTCCACCAAGAGACCATCAATGTCCAGAATCCCTTCTTCATTAAAAAACATATGCGATCTGATTTATCAATACAACTTTGCACCACAGTGCTTACAATAAGCCCACTGGCCATCAACCTCACCCCCACATCTGTGACATTTCCTCACAGGTGGGGCGATCAGTCTTCCACCATTCACGAGGTTGAGATATTGCTCGGTTTTGCCCCAATTGAGGATTTCGCGGACACGAACCGCGCTGAATGGATGAGAGCGGCTCATCGTCACGGCCAACTGGAGAGCCTTATTCCAAAGATTATCGTTCTTTATTTCATCATACTTATCGGCCTGCCTTGCCCACTCTGTCATATTCAGACCGGACGTAATGGATTTAGGGCCACCAGACAATCGTGCCAGAAAAGAGGCAACGGTTTCCGGCGAAGTCACAATGGCCGCGGCCCTGTCACAAGACAATTCGCTTTTCCTCTGCCAATGCAGCAACGCATACTGGATCGGCACAGTCAAAGAGCCCAATATACCCAACGCATCTGCCCCACTTAGAATATAGCTGGCGACACTATGATACAGGACATGACGACAAAGGATATGGCCGCACTCGTGCGCAATAACTGCATCGATCTCCTCATTGCTGAGCTGCTCTATAAGACCAGAAGTTACGGTTATGTATATCTTGGTGTCTCCTGAAGTCCAGGCATTAGGCATAGGATCCATCTGCAGATAGAATTCTGGCTCTGGAATACCAAGCTTTCTACATATTGGAGGAAGATGATTATATATATGGGGGAGCTGCGTCGGAGACAAACGTATGGCAGTCGCCATATTCAAGCCATACTGGAGCCTCTCCAAACCCAGTTCCATAACCTTCTTCACAAGGGCAGGAAAGCCCGGAATGTTCTGCAGGATCCTCAATGCCTTGGCATCTTCAGGATGAATGAAATCTGATGGGTTAATCATAATGTTAATATTTGGGTTATCATTAATCTACACGCTGATATCTTCTCTTGGTACCCTTATCGTCTGGAATACCGTTTTCAATGATTTCCAGGACGAAATGATCCTCCTCAAGTTCCAACAGTTTACCAAAACCGTTATAGTCTTCCATTGGATAGAATTCGTCCCAATATATCTCACCGTCAGCAGTTGCCACTCTGCACTCTACCACAGATTTGGCTCGCTCTACGCCATCACCGTCAGTATAGACATATGTAAAGGACTTACTTTCCGGATCTACTCTCAAACTGATAGTCCTTTGATCATCGTGCCAGGTCCAGTTGCCGATCAATTTACTCATCAATGATTCCGTATATGCGGAATCTATCTTAGCCTTAGGGAGATATGCCGGGACAAACTCCACCCCCATAATGTCAGCCATCTTCTTAAGCTCATGATCAGGCAACGACTCGAAACGACTGAAAACATGCAGGTCATTCTTCAGATTATTCTTGAAAATGCTGTTTCCGGATTCATCGACATAACCCATATTTAAAGACATGACAAATGCCTCATTGTATGTTTCCTCCGCCAGTTCCAGATCTCCTTGAGACAAAGCGACGTGTCCTTTATTAAGCACACCCGCTATTGCAGCATAGTCTGAACGAGGTTTATCTGCTACTATACTATCTAAACGGGAAACCAGATCAAAACGCCCCAAAACCTCCGAGTACCATATAAGGTTCGAAGTGCTCAGAAAATTATCTATCTCATTATATCCCCCTCCTAGAACATACTCTTCCAATGAAGATTCTGCGGCATCGTAATTGCCCAATGCATATTGGCAAAGTATTTCAAGCAGATGGTGATCCCACCTGGAATCCTTATCCAGATACTCCAATGCCATTTGTGGTTCATAAATATTATACAGCGCTCTTGCGTACTGCATATCCTTCTCGTCCCCGTAAGCATCCATAAGATCATCAGAGAAGTACCGTTCCAAATACTGCATTCTTCTTTCATTCAAGTACTTGTTGTCGGTGTATGTCAACCGATCCTTGAAATTGTTCAATCCGTCAAACAGTTCATCAGCAACTGCTGCAAATTGATCCTTCTGATCCTCTAGTTCAATATAATAGCCAATTGCAGTAGTCATCATCGCAAAGATTACAAGAAGAGAAACGGAAATAGTCTTGAATTTCATCCAAAACTCATCACTGATTGAATATCCCACATATTTTCGAGTCCATTTCCGTCTTCTGCCTAATTCCTTCACTTGCGTGAAAAGATATATCATCATAGGGGCAAACGGAAAGAGCAGCGTTATAATCATCGATATCCAATCGGACTGATCTATAACAGAATAAACAGCCATCATCAAAGTGGCAACTGACCATACAATCACCTTAGTCCTTATAGTATTGTACTTTGGCTGTCGAGAGCGGCAAAGCGCTATGCCGTGATATATAACCAGCAAAACGGCACCAAGACATAAGAACAGGTCCATAAAGCTGGCCTGATCTATTGAACTGATTCCTATCGGCAATCCCATGCATTTGTATAATAACACCACAGCGCATGTTAACGACATGAATACCGCAACAATCACAAGCCATGGAAGGCCACCTTTATTCTCATTAATAAAAGACTGTTTGAGATAGTCCTGGACAAGGGTTGAAACGCGATGGCGATTCCTGAAATGGAAATATTCTGCTTCAAGCAAGGATGACCGCCCTCTTATCAAGTCTGGCTTCTTTCTATTTCCGTTCACCCAATACTGAGCAAGCTGTTCATAATGACGGTTTGTAGAGATGAACTCCTTTTCTCTTTCAACCCACCCTGACACCACGCTCCATGACTTAAGGAGAACCTCATGGACAATGGTCACCGTAGCACGTCCTTCACTATCTCTTCCCGCTACAAACAAACGATCGGCCAACAATTTATTTACAACCTCCTTATGCAATGGAGATTTTTCCATATCAGACTTTACAGATGTCCTTCTGACATATGTTTCCTTATGCGAAGTTGACTCGGTGACGACAAAACCTAGAATATCCTCCAGGGCCTCTTTTTCAGCTTCGGAGAGCCGAGCATAACACTTGTCGGCATAATTGACCACAGCGCCTCTCAATCCTCCCATCTTATCGTATGCCTCCTTTGTCAGGACATCATTCTCTGTCCTTGCTTCATATAGCTCAGACAGAGCAAACTCTATGAGAGGAAGTTCTTTTATAGACATGGCGTCCCTGAGCACTTGGCGGTTAAGTCCAATTCCTTTGGCGTCCACCTCCCATCTCAAACATGCTTTACGTGCCGGATCTTCTATAATCTCAGATATTTCTGCAGCTCCCATTACAGGCAGATCCAGGACCTCGCATTGTCCCTTGATCTGCGACATCTCTTCATATACAGAGAACCTGTTATAGAAATCACTGCGCATCGACATGAACACAGCAATCTTACCCATAGACACCAGGCCCCTGATCAGAAGAATAACCTTCTGACGTTCCTCCTCTGTTATCAGATTATCACTGAAAAGTTCCTCAAACTGATCTATGTAGATAATCAAAGGATTAGCAGATCTACTCTCCAACTCGTAAGCCAAGTATTCAAAATTTGACTCACTGGTAATTCCTTTACGTAGTTCCGCCATGAACGGATGGCTGGAGAGGAATTTCATTTTTTCCTGAACAATACCGAGCAGTCCATCGTAAAAGTATCCGGCGTACATAGACGGATTGACTATTACATAGTCATAGGCTGACTGCTTGGCGCTACACAGAAACGGCAAAAGGCCCGCTTTAACAAATGACGACTTTCCCGAACCGCTCTCTCCCAAGACAATCAGGCTCTTTACTGCAGCACCGTCATCTAGGGGAATCAGTTTCGATGCGGTCTCATATACCAGCTGGCGTCGACCGAAAAATATGGATGCCTGGTCATAGTCAAAAGATTTCAGACCGACATATGGATTACCATCCCATTCCTTCAAGTCTTCAACCTCACCTATATATTCCTTTATTGCGTTTTTAAGATGGGTTCTAAAGACATTTTCAAATGAAACCTTCTTGCCAAATGGCATGTAGGCATAGTTTGAGTTCGTTTCATCATCACGAAAATATTCTTTAAGGAAACAGTCCAATCCCTCCTTCTGACGAAGTATCTCTCGTAGTTCATCCCAACTGCAATCCTTCGGATATGAATCATCCTTCTTGACATAAGTCAATATACGGCTTGGATGTCCACACGTCTTGTGGAGCTTCATCATCAAGTCAAACTCATATTCCGTACCTGAATTATAAGGAGTGCCGTCCTCCTTTCGAAAATTCACACTCAACGGAGTGCCTAGTCGTGACCACAATATGAACACGGCTAAATCTATTGGTTCATCAGTCAGAAAATAATTTATACCTTCCTGAAAGGTTGCACCAGCAGACAATGGGAAATCCTCCCACATCAGCACCTCAATCTTTATATGCTCAGAATACAATGAATTCAGTTCATTGATCACATTGCGAGCAACATTACGTTCAATCTGCACGTCTCCTGGAGACGAGACAAATATCCTCAACTTTTTCATATCGCAATTGAGCATTTAATCTATTCCTGAGAAGACTCTCCCTCTATCATCTTCAAGACCTTACGGGAGTGGCCTTTTGTATAAGACCTGCATAACTGTATCAATGACCATGGGAGAATAAGGAACGGCCAGAGAACATTTGCCGCCAAGATATTATAAGTAAAGCCTTTTATCAGGATATGCTTTCTCATGCAATGGGGGCAGCATACATAGGTAATCTCTCTCCACATGGCATACACACCAATAAAGATCAGATAATCGGGAAGTGTGTAACATTTGATGGAATCACTTGGACATCCGCATTCCGGACATGTGATGTAAATTGGATCTTTGAGTGTTTTCATGTGGCAAGTTTTAGTTAATCCTCACAAATTTAACTTTTTTGCTCAACAAAGCGAAAAAAATGTCTATTTGCATAGACAAAAACACAAAAACTTAATAACTATGGCACTAATCAACTGTCCTGAGTGCCAGATATATGCTCCATTACTCTTTGTATGATTGCCAATCCTTATTTAATTACAACATTTAAAATTTATGAAAAGTGTTAGATATTTACCAATTGAAACATCTTAATTGTACGAAATAACTAGAAATAATCACTACATTTACAAATGTTATCAGGACTAAATAAAAATGCTAGCAACAATAACATACGCTGAGATAGCAACACTTCTCAACAAACACTTGAAGATGGGATTTTCCCTATCCTACTTGGGTATGGATAAAATACGTCTAACCTTCACTCCGCACAAGATACTGGGACCAATCTCCATTGAGTTAAAATTCCAACTCACTTCATATTCCGTATTGAACCTGTGGATCACCAGCTACTCTCATGGAGTGCAATCAATCATTTCCGGACTGACCACGCTGCTTGCAAGCAAACCAAAGCCCTTTCCGTTTTTACAGATTACAGAACAAGGCATCAGGATAGAATTAAAGAGAATCCCGCAATTGGCAAATGTGCTCAATAAAATCTCACTGACCTCCCTTGTTGCAAATCCTAATGGAATAAACCTGAATATCAACATCTAATCCCCATCGTCATGCATCTGAAAATATCATATTCTGAAATAAACGCCTTCATTAGAAAAAACATAAGGCAACCGCTTCAGGTCAGTTACGGATACGATAAAAAAATCAATATAAAGTATACATATAAAACAAATGTCTTTCTCATTGGAGATATAGAGAAAGACATTTCGATATCACTATCCGTTTATTATGTATATTCAGACAAGATCATATTTCAGGCTGACAGCGGAGCAATTGTAAAAATGTTCTTACCTGCGGTACTGAATTCGGTCGCCAACAAAAACCAATTGAATTTTCTATCTGCATCGGGAGACAAGATAACTCTCGACATAAGCAAGATCGAAGGAGCGTCGTCCATCCTCAATATGGCCAGCCTAAATAGCATCGACATATCAAACGTAGGAGTCGATATTCAAGTCACACTGAAATAAACTACTCATGGCAATACAATTAACCGACGAGCAACGGAATCCGCTGTTCGCCGGTTAAGCTTACACGTAATTTACAGTAGCTATTCATCAAATTCTATGACTGTTGCTTCTGCATAGAATGTCACCTCATTCAATATGAAAATCGTTTTAACTGCAGATTTGACAGTAATGTTAACTAATGCTTGTGACCCTGTCAGATTTGCTTTCTTGGTCAGTTCAGCCACTGCATTATTTCTAAGCGACTTCCTGTTTATGCCGCCTAAACCCAAAAAATATGTTGAAGAAACTTCTGCGCTTACCGTTTTGACTACATGGAAATTGGCCTGGGAAAGCACTACGCTTGTCTGGCTCTCATAAATGTTTGAGGCCATATTGGACGTCATACCACAGCCGGATAGAAATAGCAACGAAATGGTTGCAATCAATAAAAACTTCATTTTTCTCATAATACTTAGTTTAATAAGGGGTTATTTTGTCTTTGATGTCTTCTTCCCCGCCACTTTTCCTTGCGGGCGGCCTTGTCATTCTTCACGGTGAACTCAATCATCAGTCCGCCTGCACTCGTGCTGAGCATCTCTAATGCGACAGCATAGAAGCAATCACCATCATTATCCCATAAAGAAAAAGTTTTCGGGAATGATATTTACAAAAGGACCCTCAAGTGACTTTCAACTTATAAAGAATCTATTTATGCAAAAGCTGACGTATCGGCATCGTTCATATAGTCAGGAGTGCCTGCATACATATCATCTTGAACACCGTAAGATTCGTCGTTCATTGCAATCTGACACAAATCATCAACATAGATGCCTTCGCTGGAGTATGTATTTCCCTGACTGTCGGCCACAATATCTATTTCGCCGTCACAGTCAACATCTGCAAATGCGACATGCTCTCCGTCAATAGAGCCGACAGCCACAATCATCTGGTCACCATCCTCAGTCTCTACAATGCCTATTTCTTCTATACTCACGCCTTCTTCCTCAACGGCAACGACATCTATCGAATCCACACCTTCGGATTCTCCTACTGCTCCGCTTTCCGCTACATTTGTACCATAGACCCTGTCACCAAACTCGGCTCTTTCTTCCGGACTCATAGCGTCCCATTCCTCTGCAACATAGGTGTTATACAGATTACCATGCCACATGAATACGCCGCCTGCACCCACATCTGCACGAGCTGCAGCAAAAGCCTCTCCGAATGACATGTCATCACTGACATTTGCCACCGGAACATTTGCAGGAGTAAGTTCCTCCGCTGCTGCATCTTCCTCCGACACGACATCCTCATTCACTTTTTCAACGACATTTTCAGCGACCACAGTTCCACCTGATCCAAGCATGATTCCCGGCACGCCACCGATAAGAACATACTTCCAAAACTGTCCACCATTCTTGTTGCTTGTTGTACTCATAACTTTATAATTTAGATTGTTAATATTTCGTTTGACAGTTCAAATGTAGAACATCGTTTCAAGACCGCAAAGCTTCCGGACCGCCATTACACGAAATGCCTGGGTTTGTGTATGAAATAACCCTACCAGAGGCTAATCAGCACAATCGCAATCATCACATAAGAAAGCAATACCAACAAACATTTAAACAACCATAATCCCCATGTAACCTTCGCCCACACCAATGGTATATCTTTAGAAGAGTTTACAGATTGCGAGAAATATAGATTAACTATTGTCGTTATCATATATTGCACTAAAGAAGACAGAACTGACAACGAACTTAGAATAAATGAACTCAGTAACAACTTATCTGTCCATTCAGTTAACTCTCTCTATTTAAATATCCATATTACCGCTGGTGCGATTAATGCTAATTGGACCACTAAATTAGATACATTGTTGGATGACTGACGCGTTACCTCGCAGCGAAAATCTCTCCTACCATTCATAATCTATTTATCAAACGGGCCAGGAACTTCGGGAAATACAGGATCTGGATTAGGTCGTTCAGGAACATCACCCTCATCACGTTCTGTAGATTTATACAAAATCTTGCATTTGTTAATTTTAGCAGCACTACTCAAAGCATCTGCGACTCTTTTTATAACATTTTATCAAATTGCTCCGGACACATCATTGTCCGTTTATTCTTGTTAGACTTTGCCATACTATTATAAAATTTGCAATAATCCAAATCCTTGATAATGCAATGACTCTACAGTTGTATATGGTTTCTTAAGTTTGAGAATCCTCCAAACCACGTTAGGTTCGAAAACTATAGATGCCTTGACTGACTCTGTGATTTCATACATAACCATCTTGGCTCCTGTCATAGCGTTCTGCAATATCCATGACTGCATATAAGAATAAGGCTTTACCTCACTCTCTATCAAATAATATATTCTATCCAAAACATTTTGTACAGTAGTATTAGCATCAACTTCAATGTAATATTTTAGAAGTTCCTTTTTCATATGATTCTCAATTACAATTGTGTATGCATGAGGGGGTGCTTTTTTCTCTTTTCCTGCTACACCAACAAGCTCAAAGAATCTTTTGTCAATATGATACCTCAAATTATCTATAACACTCTTTACAATCTGAGGGTCTGTTGTTTCCACAATAGGTTTCACAACTAAAGCGTTCTGTGTATTAGTAATACACGACAAGACAACTCCTTTCATCATCTCTTCAATATAAGGAATCTCTATAGCCTTCAAAAGATTTTTAAAGAAGTTGCTAGCCGAATCATAATCGCTCAATTGATAGCACTGATAACTGCCTAAAGGAGGTGCCACATCACTTTTATTTACGCCAATACATATCGGAATTATTTTACAATCATCCAAACCTTGAGCAACCCCACACTCAAAATAGATCCAAGGTCTAGTAATACTATTGGGGGTCAGCAAAACTATCAATATCTTACTTCTAGAAATCTCATTGCATATTCTATTAAACCATGCATCTCCCGGAGAGATACCCTCACCTGGGTTAGGACTACTTGAAAACCAAGTGCAAATTTGATTTAATGACAATTTTTTCAATGTTTCAGAAATCGTAAACGCAAGTTTTGAGTCTTCTACAGAATGGCTAATAAACACATTAATTACCTTTTTCATAATAAACTATTTAAAATTGTATCAATACTCCTTTCATTTCCGACTGAGCGAGACATGGGATTCCATACTCCTCCTGTCTATGTACGCTCTCTATTCCGATATTTTCCTAATTGAAGGAGTGTTCTGGTAGTCATTTGCATATCCTTATAAATAAACCTATAGGCATAAACGTAGTGTTGTGCTTTGTCCCGAGTAAAGGCCTGTACTGTGTCTCTCTGTTATATCTCCATTGTTTTCAACGAATACATTACCGCCACGTATGACATATTCGTCGTAGATTATTTCATCATGTCCATCATCATTAAGTATATAACTATAATCGTCATGCCAAGGAGTAGAACAATACTCCGAAAGATTACCGCTCATATCATATATTCCTAATTCATTAGGGTTCAGCTTTCCAACATTCTGAATATGACCTTGAGCATTTTTGCCCACCCATGCAACTTCATCAATACTATCACTACCAGCATAACAGTATCCTTTACTCTTATTACCTCCTAGTGCAGCAAAGTACCACTGTACTTCAGACGGCAACTTAAAATTTTCTCCTGTAAGGGCATTTAGCTTCAGTATAAATTCTTTACAATCTTTCAAAGATATATCATGCACAGGCTTACGGGAGCCTTTGTACCTACTTGGATTACTTCCCATTACAGCCTCCCACAAGTCCTGAGTTACCTCATACTTGCCTATTCTAAAGTCAGACACATAAACCTGAGGCTCAACAATTTTTATCCCCAGTTCCTTACGTAGTCTTGTAAGAGGGGTTTCGAGCATTGTACAAACACCGCCTGAGACATAGACCATCGGATATTCTATGCCGTTTACCTTCAAGATGCCATTGCTATAACCTGTCTCCCGCCTCTTCCTTTCCGCCTCTTCACGTTCCTTGCGTTCTCGCTCAAGGCGTTCCTTCTCCGCCTGTTCCCTTTCCAAGCGGGCCTGCTCGGCAGCCGCAAGTTCCTGACGGAGTTTCTCCTCCGTTTCCTGCTGACGGACCTGGGCGATCGAGTCGATCTGTGACTGAACTCTTGAGGAGGATGAAAGGGCGTTCTGGTCGAAGAGGGCAGAGAAGCGGGTGCCGGCATACTGAGTCTCGAAGACTGCTGCGGAGTCGTACAATGCCATTGCTTCCGGAAGGCTGGACTCTACTTTGGACAGGCTGTCCGCTGAGGAAATCAGGGACAGGTATTGGGTCTGGTCCGACTCTGCCACTTTTCTCTTTTCCGAATTATCAATTCCCAAAAGGATGCAGAGCACGGCAACAACTGCTGCAAGCAGGCCGCCAACGACTCCGTAGAGCAGTCTCTTATTGAGAGACTTTGCCGGAGTCTTGCCTGGTTCGGAATCGGGAACTTCATTCGACTTTTCTTCTGAAGGATCTTCTTCTAACGGAGTTGCATCGTCGGTCAGCTCAGTATCTTCCGAACTATCGCCATGGGTTTCTTTAACATCCCAGCTGCCGACATCAATATCATCCCTATCTTCGACGAGTTCTTTCAGGAACTCATCTATTTTTTGAGGACGATCGCCTTTACGCGGGCTCATCGCATGGCGGATTGCGGAGATGGTTTCTTCTGAGATTTCAAGAGACAGGAGTTCGTCTTCCGGGAAACCTTCATTGAAGAGATCGCTGGATCTTGGAGGGGTCTTGCCGGTCAGCATCTTGAACAGG
>JBGVCR010000042.1:0-4578 GCA_045118995.1 Candidatus Cryptobacteroides sp. | reverse complement strand
CATCATGATCATCATCAACACACTGTTTGCCACAATCAGTCCTTTGAGGGAATTCTCGCATAGTTTCGTACTATTTGGCAGCGAATTCACTTTCAAGGCTCTGGACTACATCGGTATAGCTATAGTCATCATTTTGGCTATTATGCACCTGACTACTGTCCGTAATGACATAAAGGGCTATGCTGAAATCGATCCTATGCCGGAAAGAGAATAACGGATGATTAAGTTTCTGATAAGATACGCAAAGTTTGCAGGCACAAGCGCCGTCGGTTCAATAGTCGATACGCTTGTGCTTTGGCTGTTGTCAGACCTGATCTTTACTAGAGGATATTGGGGAGAATATATCATATCCCCTCTGATTTCGTTCCAATGTGCCGTCGCTGTCAATTATATGATTTCTTACTTCTATGTATGGAAAGACAGGACCAGAAAACGGTCGGACGCCTCGGTCAGGAGATTCTTCAGACTTTATGGAGCATACAACCTATCGAGTTCTGTCGTATTCCTGTTCAGGTTAGGAGTGCTTCTGCTGATAGAAAGATTCTTCGGCTGGGATGTCGTCATATGCAATCTTGTGGCGATGTGCTTCTCGGGGATTATCAACTTTGCAATAAATAATCTGGTAATATTCAAAAAGAAAAAGTCTGTCTGATGGATTTTGCTCTAAAACAGGTGTTCGTTCTGACAATTATTCTTGGAACTATCCTTGTGATAATCTCCGAGAACAGGAATCCGGTGAAGACCATTGCGTGGTGTGTGGTCCTGGCTTTCATGCCAGTAATCGGACTTCTTCTATATATACTTTTCGGAATGGACAACAGGCACAGGAGGCTCATAAAGGAAGACGATCTTAGCCGTCTGAAAGGAATTACTGAGATAATTCAGGGCGGGGATATTTCATCCGATATTCCTGCACAGTATAAGCCATTGGCTGGTATGCTTCATAAAATGAACCGGGCATATCCTTTGAGTGGCAACAATGTGGAAATCATAACAGACTTTCAGACAATGTCTGACAGACTTATTGCAGATATAGGAAGTGCCCGTCAGCATATCAATATGCTTTTCTTCAAGTTCGAAGATGATGAAGTCGGAAGGCGGATTGCAGATGCCTTGATAAAGAAAGCGGAAGAAGGAGTCCAGGTCAGGCTGATATATGACGATGCAGGTAATCTCATGGTTCCTAGACGATTTTACAAAAAACTAAGGAAACATGGTCTCCAGGTAAGAGGATTCATAAAGATATTCCTGCCGATACTATCACGTGACTATAATTCACGTAACCACCGCAAGGTCGTCGTGATAGACGGCAGAGTGGGATATATGGGAGGCATGAACATCGCCCAAAGATATGCTGAAGGATTGAAATGGGGAATATGGAGAGACACTCATATGAGAATCACGGGGCCGGCAGTGTCCGAGTTGCAGACATCATTTCTGACAGACTGGAAATTCACGAAAGGAGACGAGCCGGATCTTGACTCGATGTATCCATACAATCCACCTTGCGGAAATACGCTTATGCAGATAGTCACAGGAGGACCTATGGATAAATGGAATGTGATGATGCAGGCATATATGACAGCAATAGCATCAGCTCGTCATCATGCCTATCTGCAGTCTCCGTATTTCATACCGCCTGAACCTATCATGAAAGTCCTCCAGAATGCAGCCCTCAGCGGTGTGGATGTAAGGGTAATGATCCCGTATCGTGGAGATAAGGGTGTGCTTCCGCCATGGGCTTCACGTTCATATATCAAAGAAGCATTGAACGCCGGTATAAAGATGTACCTGTATAGGAAAGGTTATATGCACGCCAAGACTATGACTATTGATGACAGCCTTGTGACGATCGGCTCTACAAACATAGACTTCAGAGGTTTTGAACAGGACTTCGAGATCAATGCCTTCATGTATGATGAAAATCTGGCGAGACAGCAGCATGATCTATTTATCGAAGACCAAAAGGATGCGGAACTGATAGATCCGCTCGAATGGGATAAACGTCCACTTCTGGACAAGGCTAAGGAATCCGCTGCAAGAATATTCTCTCAGGTCTTATAGGTGCATCATGATACCTGTGACTATCAGGATGATTCCTATGCTAAACCCTTTGGGTATGGCAAAGGCGTCCACCGAGACGCCTTTTGAACAATTCGCTGGTACTTGCATAATGCACACAATAGACGACAACTAAAAGGCTCAATCCTATATCAATTTCCTGACACATCATGAACTATGTTCCAGAAGCCGGCTATTGAATGATGTTTACTGATTCGGCACTTGGCTTAAAGCCGATAGTTTCAGTTGAGTATCGTCCAAATTATTACATTTTCATTTTTAAACCTTTTGATTCCCTCTGTTGTTGAGCTTGGTGCATTCTTTTCTTTGAGTTTCTTTATCTCTCTATCAAAGTCGCTCTCCAGCATTTCCATCTCACGTTGACGATATATTTCAAACTCCTGCTCCGCTTTTTTGATTGCCTGAGCGTGCGACACCGCACCTTTACCTATCAAGACCTTTCTCTTATGAGCAGTTATCTGAGCATCCAGAGCCTCAATCCAATCCTTCATCGTCATAGGATTCATTTCCAAAGCCTGGAACTCCGCAAAGTCCAAGAATCCGGATACGCTGCAAAAGCTCACGGAAATACCGGTTCCCACCCTGCTTCAGCCTCTCATCATCCATCGCAAATCCCTTCTGAATATATTCATGAAGTCTCTGCGTTGCCCACCTGCGGAAACGCACAGCCACCTGAGACTGAACACGATAGCCGAGAGCTATGATCATGTCAAGATTATAGTGAACAATATTTCTCTGCACTTGACGGTTGCCTTCCTGGCGAACCGTCAAGAAATCCTTGACAGTTCGAATCGGATCCAACTCCCCATCCTTGAGAATATTCTCAATATGCAGGCTGATATTCTGCTTCGTGGTATCGTAAATCTCCGCCAACTGATTCTGTGTAAGCCATGAATCCTCATCCACAAATCTAACTGCCACACGAGTGATCTCGTTATCGTCCTGATATAGTATAATTTTATTTTGTTCCATTACACCAAAGTATTTCCCATAAAATTATAAAATTTTGCGAGGATTTCTAACTTTACAGAAACCTGCAAACACAGCAACGAACAACAGACCTTTAAATGCCTAACGTTATTTCAAATATTTACAATACCCCGACCTAAGTGCAGTAATCATTTCAGAAAGAGCATCAATTTGTGAATCCAGTGATTTCGACAATTGCTTTAATAAACAGATTACATCATACTTCAGTTGCTTCACCTCTTTGCTATCTTCCGTAAGTCCCTGGTTTTGCAATCTCACTGCCTCTTGATCAAGTTTACCAAGTTCTGTTTTCTCTCAATATCCAGTGTATCAAAATATAGGTATAAACGATTAAGATTCTTAGGTGTGTCATCTGCACTGTCACCATCGCATTGCTTCCACATTCATTTCTTCCCATAACCATAAATTTTCAAACTGTCAAAAATTTTTACGTTTATAAAAATTTTATGAGAGTTTGATAGCCGTTCGCTATCGCTCACTCTCACGATGAAAATCATTTGATATCGCTTTCAGCGATTATATATCAAAGATTTTCATGTTCGGTTCAACGTGTTTTACATAATAAAAGCCATGTCAATCCGAGAACTGACATGGCAAATTAAACAGGTTGTTTAGATCTTTTTACAAGAGAGGCGTCATATAGGCAGGAACATATAGGGTTTCCTCTTCGCGGGCAAAGTCCTTAGTATAGATCAGATATCTATCCTTTATTCGGCTGGAGTACTTCGCACTAAATGCATCCAAAGATGCATGAGCCTTATACCCTGATGACTTGACTTCAACCGGGCAGAGTTTCGCTCCTCTAGAAAGGAGGAAGTCAACCTCGTAATAATGCTTTTCATCCTTTGGCCATGTATGGTAGAAGAGCTTGTTTCCTGAAGCCACCAACATCTGGGCGATAAGATTCTCATATACATATCCCAAATTCACCGGAAGCTTATCTGTCAGCAACTTGTCATATATGACGTTCTCGGTAAAGTCTTTATCCCAGAAAGCAAGAGTGATGAAAAGACCTGTATCGCCCACATAAAGTTTGAACTTATCATAATTGGCTGTTGTAGGCAGACCGACATTCGGATCATCAGCATGATGAGACATATTTACGGTCTTGCTATCTTCCAGACTCTTCAGAAGTTCAATTTTCTTATTTTCTTCCACCTCGCCTATCACTGATGAAGGGACATAGCGAGAAACATTACGAGCTAAGATAGACGGTATTGACATAAACAACTTTGAGACTCTCTCGGTTGGATCTATTTTGATGAAATCTTCCTCATATAGCCTTATGATTCTCCTCTTTGCCTCATCGACCGCCTGCAAGTTATTGGTATCAAGATAGGCGTTGATTGCCTGTGGCATTCCTCCGACAAGCATATAAAGCCTCAGATTCTTCTGAGCCTCTCTATGGGCTGCACCCAAAGGCATCTTCTTATCCCAAAATATCTGCAATAAAGGGAAGGTCGCAGTATCTCCCAAAGCCCACCTGAACTCCTCGTAGTCCATCGG
>JBGVCR010000041.1:0-3862 GCA_045118995.1 Candidatus Cryptobacteroides sp. | reverse complement strand
AAAAATTGATGCCAAATAAATTTAGCAAAAATATCAGTAGCTTAACTTTTATATGAAAAACTTCTCGGGGGTCTGCCAAGCGGCAGGGGCCGACAAGCCCCTGAGAGCGTCTTTCAATAGATTACAAACATAGGTACTTTATCTGCGAGATACAAGCCTGGTCATTTGTGCCGGGCTTTTTTTAGATCAAAAAATAAATACATAGCTTTTTAGTTAACATAATAAAACCGCAGTTGTGACATACGGTAATCTTTAACATTACAGTAACAAGTGTCAAATCGAGCATGGAGATATCTGGGTTGCACCCTTTGTGCGAACGGTTACCTCCCCTTTCTAAAATTTGTATTATACAATTTATATTATGTTAAGTTAGGTATACGGCAAATCCCCTTTTAACAAATATTTAATGCTAAATAATTGTATATGGATACATAAGACGATATTTTTGCTGCTGAAAAATATTACCTACTTAGACAATGAGTATTTTAGACATTTTCAGCCTGTTAGGTGCCCTTGGCATGTTCCTCTACGGCATGAACCTTATGAGCTCCGGACTTCAGAAAGCAGCCGGGGAAAGACTCAGAGGTTTCCTTTCTGCCATGACATCCAACCCGTTCAAGCGTGTGGCAACGGGCGTCGGGATCACTGCATTGATCCAGTCTTCATCGGCAACGACCGTCATGGTGGTAAGTTTCGTGAATGCCGGCCTTCTGACATTGGTACAGGCCATAGGTGTGATCATGGGCGCGAATATCGGTACCACAATCACAGCATGGATGGTTTCCCTGCTTGGATTCAAGGCGGACATTTCAGTCCTTGCAGTGCCGATGATGCTTCTTGGGTTTCTATTCTCCAATTCCAAGAAAAATCAGAACAGAAATATCGGTGAACTGATTGTAGGATTTGCGCTGCTGTTCCTGGGACTTTCATTCATGAAAGAATCTGTTCCGGATCTGAAGCAGACTCCCCAGGTTCTGGAATTTGTCACCCAATGGTCAGGATACGGATTCTGGTCCGTGCTGATATTCCTTGGCTTCGGTACAATATTGACCCTGATCCTTCAGTCATCTTCAGCTACAATGGCCATTACCCTGATAATGCTCAGCATGGGATGGATCCCCTTCCCTATGGGCTGCGCAATGGTTCTTGGAGAAAATATCGGTACCACGATTACAGCAAACATTGCGGCTTCAGTCGGAAATGCCTCAGCTAAAAGAGCTGCATTGTCCCATACGATATTCAATGTATTCGGAGTGATCTGGGCGCTGATATTGTTCAGACCCTTCCTTGCTCTTGTCGGAAAACTCATTGAAATAATGGGCTTGCCGAATCCGGCTGACCCTGGCTTCACTGTCACTTCAGCCACCGGAACTGAAAGTACCTCAGCACTTTATGGTCTTTCAATGCTCCATACACTCTTCAATACCATAAACACACTTATTCTTATCTGGTTCACCGGTCTTATAGCCAAAATAGTGACCAGACTGGTCAAAGAGAAGGAAAGCAAAGAAGAAAAGCCGTTCAGACTCAAATACATAGAAGCAGGACATCTGGCGACACCGGAGCTTTCTGCCGAACAGGCTTTCAAGGAGGTAATACATTTTGCCAACATTTCGAGAAACGGACTGGGATATGCAAGAGCTGCCATCAACGAAACCAACCCTGAGAAATTCGAGGAACTTCGCGGAAAGCTCGTGAAATATGAAGAGATCTCTGACAGAATCGAATATGAGATCGCCACATTCCTCAATGCTGTTTCTGCAGAAGAAATCAGTGCCAGAACCTCGATGAAAATCAAGGCAATGTATAAGATAATCGGAGAGCTCGAGTCTCTTGGCGATTCAGGAGAAAGCATCAGCCGCATACTTTCACGCAGAAATATCCACAACAAGACTTTCGACGCGGACACTGTCAAGAAACTGAATGCTATGATAGATCTCGTGGACAATGCCTACCGTGTAATGATCACTAATCTTACACTTGCATTCGACGGACAGCTCGAAGAAATATCCAACGCATATGCAGCGGAGGAAAGAATCAATTATTTAAGAAACAATCTCAGAGATGAAGAGATAGAAAGTATCGAGAGCGACCGCAAAAATTACCAGACCAGCGTATATTATATGGATATAGTATCCCAGCTGGAAACAATGGGCGACTTTTTGATCAACATCTCCCAGACTCTGCACAAAACACAGAGCAGGATTTCCTAATCTCACGATTATTTGATATTTTTGCAGCCTCGTACATCGTAAGATACGAGGCTATATTTATATAACGCGATTACTATGGCTAGAAAGAAGCAGGATATCATTTTAGAAAATGTTGTAATAGAAGCTGTTGCAGCTGAAGGCAAGGCAATTGCAAGAATCGACGGCACTGTACTTTTCGTTCAGTTTGCTGTTCCGGGAGATATTGTGGATGTGAAGGTTACAAAGAAAAAGAAGAACTATATGGAGGGATTCATCCTCCGCATGGTAAAGCCTTCAGAGCATCGTCTCGAACCATTCTGCAAGCATTTCGGTGTATGCGGAGGATGCAAATGGCAGCCACTTCCCTATCAGATGCAGCTTCAGGCCAAGCAGCAGCAGGTTTACGACCAGCTGGTCCGCATAGGTCATCTCGACGTTCCGGAAATCACCCCTATCGTACCTTCAGACGAAACCACATACTATCGTAACAAACTGGAGTTCACATTCTCGCAGCGCCGCTGGATCTTTGACAATGAGGATGCTGATGCACTGAGCGTACAGGAAAAATACGGTCTTGGTTTCCATGTGGGACGCTTCTTCGACAAGGTTCTCGACATCGAGCACTGCTATCTTCAGCCGGAGCCATCCAACGAGATACGTCTTTTCATTAAAGAATATGCTCTGAATCACGGGCTTACATTCTTCAACATCCGCGAACATGAGGGCTTCCTCAGAAATATGTTCATCAGAACCACAGAGGCTGGAAATGTGATGTTGATTCTTTGCTTCTATCATGAAGATACAGAGGCACGCATCGCCCTTCTGGATGCTGTAGCAGAAAGATTCCCGCAGATCACTTCTCTTTATTATGTGATCAATGGCAAGGCCAATGACTCGATCGCTGATCAGGAGTGTCATCTATACAAAGGTGAAGATGCCATCTACGAATATATGGAAGGACTGAAATTCAAGATCGGACCTAAGTCCTTCTACCAGACCAACACCAAGCAGGCATACAAACTCTACAGCGTGACACGCGAATATGCTCAGCTTACCGGCTCGGAAGTCGTATACGACCTGTATACAGGAACAGGAACAATTGCCCAGTTCGTTTCCCGCCAGGCATCGAAAGTAATCGGTATCGAATATGTACCGGAAGCAATCGAAGACGCAAAGATCAATGCCATGAATAACGGAATCACCAACTGCGACTTCTATGCAGGCGATATGAAGGATATTCTTACAGATGCGTTTGTCCAGGAACATGGTCGTCCAGACGTCATCATTCTCGACCCGCCAAGAGCCGGTATTCACCCGGATGTCGCTCAGGTAATCCTGAATGCAGCCCCTGACCGTATGGTATATGTAAGCTGCAATCCGGCATCACAGGCTCGCGACCTGGAGATTCTCTGCCAGGATTATGTGATTACAGCGGTCCGTCCTGTCGATATGTTCCCGCATACGCATCACGTCGAGAACGTTGTAGCTTTGAAACGAAAATAGTCAAAATAAAAACCGACTGCAGACTGTGATGTGACCCCCAAAAGTTGGACGGTTTAACATTATTAAGAGGCTGACTTAGATTGGAACAGAGCTCGGTATTGCACCGGGCTCTTTCCTTTTAGCCTCAGTTTGATTCGATCATTATTGTAGTAGCGTATATACTTAAC
>JBGVCR010000040.1:0-10591 GCA_045118995.1 Candidatus Cryptobacteroides sp. | reverse complement strand
CGTTATTTTCATCTTTTTTAACACTTTTTTTGGCTTTGTTCTATGCCGTCTGCGAGGTGCTGTAAAGCTACCCGAAAACGGGCTATTGTATACGTAAGTAATTGAAAACTATATAATTGTTAAATTTTTAACGAAGTATTGAGGAATAATGGTAGATGTAAAATACTCAGGGTAAACAAAGGTCCTAACAACATCCCTACGATAATCAGTACTCTCCAGCATATCCAACTGGATCACATCAGTTATCGGATCAAATTGTAGAATGTCACGATATTTCATAGTATAAAATAATTGATATCAGATTGATTTATAAATACATTCGAATTACGATTCAAAAAACACAGCCTCTCCCAATCCATTTCCCCAGGCCATAATAGCACCACAAGCGTATTCTTTGATATAGACTTCAGCAACTCAGTGAAATTCAAACCAAGTTCAGGCTCAAATAAGATTCCTACATTTTCCAACACCACGACATTGCCATACTTATCATCACTGTAGGTACTCTTCTTAATCGCTCTTCTGAACGTCTCCTCCACAAGGAAACTGAATCCAAAAGAATCATTTCTGTCAAGACCAGAAATTACAGAAACCATCTCACGACCAATGTTAACCGCCTTCTCCTCCTTTACCTTCTCGTCCCATTTTGCTACTACAACACGATACCTCGGAGCTGTCGAAAGAAACCTCTCCAATTCGGAATCAACTATGCGGTCATAAATAGTCATGTGCAGCCTCATTTACCTTAAATCTACAAATTTAAGATAAAATCAACAAAATACACACTAAAATATTTGACGAATCAGATTGTTGGCAATTTATTGTCGGCCAACACAATTTTCTATAACTTTGAATGGTTTAAATTATGCATTTATGATAACTTTAATTACGAAAGAAACCATTAATGAAATGGAGAACATTTATGACAGGATACACAAAAATAACGGTTCATTTTATGATTTGCAGATCGCCATGTCTCCTTTCAATAAATTATCAATATTTACTAACTACTACTTTGCCAAATATCTATTTACTAGTGACAATATCACTGATGCTTGTAAGTATATTACAGAATCGTTGAGAGAGTTAGAATGCGATGATATCAAATCTCAGATTTTGACACTCCCTGTCCGCTATGCATTAAAGAATGTATACGGACTTGCTGGTGAGATATTTGCAAATTCAGGCAAATTTGAGCAAGCTCTATATTGTTTCCAAGATTATCAATTGTGTATCTCTAGAATTGAATCTATCAGATTCGAAGACTCCTTTCTATCATTTAGGAATTATAACGAACACACACTTTCCGATCTTATTAACAATGAAATAACAGTATGTAGTCCACGTGTCATGAATGACCCATATGATACACTACTATTGAAGTGGGGTGAATATATTCGTACAAAGATGGCTGATAAAAAACACATAAATCCTTTCTGCGACGCTTTTCACTCATATAGAATACGGGCTTTCGCAAAAGTAATAGGTCAATCTGGTAAGGAAATGATCAGCAATACTTTAATGTGGTCGCACTACGCAGGCAACCATACAGGTTTCTGTGTTCGATATAGATTTTCCAATGACTTTATGTCAACTACTGAGGATAGAAGAACTGTGAGGTTTAAAAACATCATATACCACCCGACAATCAAACCATTAGACATTACTCAAGAAAGCATAAATACGGACAAATGTCTCTGTACAAAACAAGAGAACTGGTCTTATGAAAGCGAAGTACGCATGATAGCGTATGAGCCAGATATTGAGGGTGACTATCACTCTATTCCATTAGACCAGAACTCTCATATTGACAGCATATACTTTGGTTACAACTGTCCGCAGAAGAGAATTGATACAATACGTAAAATATTATCATATGATACCTCTATCAAGTACTTTGTTATGCAATCTGATTTTAAGGACATCTATAACCTCATTCCTGTCGAATTGAAATAAAATGAGGCAAAGCATAAACTTTCCTTGCCTCATTATTTACTAGAACGCCCTCTTCCACCAAGGCTTCCTCATCTCATTCAACTGGGTCTTGATATCCTCGATGTCTGACTTAATACCGGGGATATCTCCTTCCAAGCGTTTGAGGATCTTGTAGGAGTTTCGGGCGTGGATGTAGGCGAACTGGATGCAATGGTTCCGTGTTGCCGGGCCGCTTTCTATCAGGACCGGATCTTCGATCTTGACAGGTTGGGACAGGGTCGTATCGAAGGCCTTTATCTGCGTCTTGACTTCTTCAAGCCCGGTCTTTAACCCATCAATCTCATCAAGTTTGCCCAACTTGGCGAGATTACCAGTGTCGATCATGTTCACTAGGCCTAACACGGCTTCTACTGCTTGTTGTGGGGTGATTTTTTCTTGTTTTGCCATAATCTTAATTTTAACGTTTTAATCCTTTCTTCTTTTTAGGAGGATCTTTCATATCCTGCTCCTGGCTCTTGCCGAGATTGCCTTCGAACAGACCGGCTGCGAGATCTCGAACTTTGGATTCAGATCTAGGTTCCTGCTCTGGTATAGTCATATGTAATCTCTGAGCCTCTCTTTGCTCCGTTTGTCTGATCTCCTGGAAGTGCTTCGCTATTCTTCCTAGCCCTAAGCTGCGGTCAAGTCTGGATCCTTTTACAGAGTAGTCTCCACGGGTGAAGATGACTCCTTGTGCATTATTGGTCTTGCTTGATCTCTTGATGCTGACAGAGATTCCGTTCCTAGACAAAAGTGCTTGAAACTCTGCGAATGACTTAGCTTCACCAAGAGCCGATTTAACGTCAAGATACATATGATAGCGTCTTCTGTCACTAGTTCGCAGACGGTCCAGATTAACACTTTGCTTGCCAGGGCTGAACGTGAGACCGTATCTGCGCTTGATTTCCTTACAGACTCTCTCATTCCTGACATACCACATCTTGTCGGGAATCAGTTCCCCGCAATCGTTGATGCGGTTGAAGACCAGGTGCATATGCGGATGCTTGGTGTCGTAGTGGCGGACAAGAAGGTATTGGGTATCCGAGATACCCATACCTTTCATCCAGGCCTCACAGAGTTCCACCATCAGGTCGTTCGTCAACTTCGATGTGTCATCCGGGTGGAAGGAGATGCAGATGTGTCCAACAGGCCGCTTCACCCCAGGGTGAAGCATTGCCTGCACATTGAAACTCGATGCTGCGGTCAGGGGATCTGTAGCCAATATGCCCCTGCTGTCTATGACTTCAGAACGTCCGTCCTTGAAGACATAGTTCGTCGTCCTTGAAAAGGACTGCCTCATCAGGATCTTTGCTGTCATAGCCTTCTGCCTATCGCCTGTACGACATCTTTAATCTGGGCTATGAGAACTGTTGCAGCATCTGCCACAATCGGAAATCCGGAGATGTTCGCCAGACGCGCAAGCTGATTGAGATTGTTGCCCATTTTGGCAATATCCTTCACGAACTCCACATCCGAGCGCAGGAAGTGCTGCACGATGAGATTGTTCAAGGCCGAGTATGTGATGAACTCAGTTACCGAACTGAAGTTCGCAGCATCGACGCGAGCTCTGATTCTTGCATATTCAACCGGAGTAAGTCTGATGGTGATGGCTATACTCTTCTTGTCTGCCGGATTTACTTTGGGACGGCCGCCCTTGTTTTTCAATTCTCTGTTCATGGTTGATTTGTTTTTTTGCGACCGACGGGAGTGCTGCTTTGGGCAGGGTTTTGCGATGCGCAAAACATAACCTTGCCCTACCTCACATTGCCTGTTTTTATTCAGCACTACAGTCGGACCGCTAGTTGATAATTTTGTGGATTTGACTCTGACGGGGAGGTCCTGTCCGAGTCCGTTACGCTTTACGCTTTTACGCTTTGCCTTACGAGAAAGCGTAAAGCGTAATAGCGTAATGAGGATTACTTCACGATCTTCTGGTACTGACCACGTCCGACCTTTACGATGGATTTTCCTTGCTGATCCTTGCAGAACTTGTCCACTGTGCTTTCTGAAATTCCGATTGTGGCGGCAATCTCATTGGCCAATGTCTTGGTGAAGGAGTCCGGAAGAAAAGCAAGGAGATCTCTATACGCCTTGCGATTGTAAGCCGGTACTCCGTCAAATAGGTCAATGGTCTTGCGAGCACTCTGGAGCATGAAATTCCCATAGACAGTAGCCCATACCATCGTCTCCTCTTCAATCACCAGTTTACTGGGAGATCCTTCAACTGCCTCCTTTGCAACCTGAAGAATCAGGGCAACACGATAGACGTAGCTTTTGATCTTCTGAAAGAAGCCACGCATTTCGTGAGGTTCTACCATATTGACCCGGTCGGTGGTGTTTCTTGACCATATGGAATATATCCCTTTTGCCTCTTCGCTTAAGGTATATTCTGCCGGTGTCGCAAACTCTTTGAATCCGTCTTCAAGCTTGAGAATGAAATTGATTACATCGCTCCACTTCTCCTGCAGTTCAGATGGAATCTCAAGTTCGGAGTCATAAGGAAGTTCATCAGGGCCATCGTTATAGACCGCCATGATTCGATGAAGGAAGCCGTTTTCCGTGAGGTGCCCCTTGTAGAGTTTGACAAAGACATCAGGCTGGATCGTGCCTGCGATATTCGCGAACGGATTGACAATGGTCACCTTCACATCTGTGCCACTTCGATCCATGAAAATGGGCAGGCAGTCAAACAGACTGAGCATCATACTGTCAAAGCCACCTTTACTGTATCGGTTGAGATTGTTAAAGAAGAGGCTTACCTCATCACAGTAGTTGCACACTCCGGCAGGATTGGCAGCGATGATCTTGACCAGGGCTTCGGGAGTCACATCCTGAACGAATCGCTGACTGCAAGTCGGCTTATCGGGATGC
This sequence comes from Candidatus Cryptobacteroides sp., assembly GCA_045118995.1. Lineage (GTDB taxonomy): Bacteria > Bacteroidota > Bacteroidia > Bacteroidales > UBA932 > Cryptobacteroides. The sequence goes on along the minus strand of JBGVCR010000040.1, from coordinate 5,746 downwards.
CCTCCTTCCTTGAATTCCTGCTGATAGGTGTCATACTGATTCTGGTAATCCAATCTTTTCTGGACATCGCGATCAATAATCGGCTGCAAGGCGGAACGTAGCGGATGGCTCTTCACAGATCCTGGTTCTCCGACAAGGTGAAGAAAGATGACAGGTCTCTCCACTCGGTTGTTCTTGATTCTCAATGTGCATGTATTCCCGATTGCAGTCGAGAGAGCAAGCAGCATTGAAGCACCCATATAGGATTCCGGAAAGTTGCAGGAAGCCTTTGCCTCGTGGATAAGCTTTTGAAACACCGGAGGGAAAATTTTTACAGGAAACTTGTATTCATTTCCCTTTTCCTCTTTCTTGTCTTCCATGGTCACATGCCTTTAGAGTTCTCCCTTGTACATCTTCAGTACGTCTGACTTTCGGTAGTACAGCTGACCGCCCCTGCGGATAGGGACCAGTATGCCTCGCTGCGCCCACTTTGACAGGGTGGAGTCGCACCTGTCGAGTAGATGACAGGCCTCAGCCTTTGTGATGAGCTGGTCTTCTTTGCTGTCAGGCGATGAAAGAAGAGAGGATTGTGATGTCTGCTGGATACGCTGGCGGTGCTGAAGTTTCTCCTCAATCCTGCAGCATATCCTTTCCGCAACTCTTTCGGAGACGGAGTCAATGAGGGCGCCGAACATATCGACGCTTTCTCGGTCTGGGTATAAGTCTGAATTTCGCATAATCTATTGCATTTTACGTTAACCAAATTGTGTTGACCCTGCAGGAGTCAACACAAAAGTAAGTAAATTGCAATAGGTCAATCACTTATAAAGAAACCTCCTAATATTTCGGAAGTTTTTTGGAAGAATTTTGGAAGTTTTTCAGAAGTTTCGCTGCATTCTATGCTTGGCAAATCTCTGCAATATTCTTTGCCAATATTTCAACAGCTACAAGTATGTCCTTATCCTTGTCTTTCAATTGGTCTTCCGAATGTGACAATGCGATTTCTGCTATTGTTATACCATTAGAGATTGTCTTTGGCGATATGAGTTTATCTTTATGATCCATGAGACTGGCACCGAATGTCACCTGAATAACTCGGGCAAATATTTCATAACTCATATCCACAAAGCAGCCGGATTTCTTGCAGGCGAAATATACGATGCCCCATTTAGCCGCACTTGATGTACTTACCAACTGCATATGCATAAGTCTGGCAACACGACTCATCATTTCTGGTTTACACAGAACTTTAATAAGGCCGGACTTGGTGATCGTATAGGTAGTGCAGTATAAGTCTGAAAGCAAACGATTCTTCTCATTTGCCGGAATATCCATAGACATTATTCTCTCGATTTCCAACTCGAGCGTCATATCTTTCTTTTCCATACGCTCCAGTTTAGAAGTTAAAGAGATCTTTTTTGCGAGCGAGTTCGCTCTCATTACGCTTCTTGAGATCTTCCCAAGCAGTCATCACTTCTTTGTGATATGTATATGAGTACTTATCTACATTCAGATACTCATCAATGAATTTGGTGTTGCTGAGTATTTTAATGAAGGTAAGCCTCTTCTTTTCAGGCATCAGATTCCATTTGCTGCGACTTATGTCCACCAGATACTTCTGTGTGAAATAGTCCACAAAATCCTCAGTGTTCATTCCCTCCGCCTTCTTCTCGTGGTACCGCCAATATAGAATACTCATAGCCCAGTACTTGCTATTGAGCATAAAATGCAGTCCCCACCATGTTCTTGTACAGTCATGGCAGACCTTGAAGTCCACGCCAAGAAAGCCGACGAACAAAGTACCGACGGTAAATATCAGCAAGTATATGAATTGCCAAAGTTCCTGTATGTCCATAATTCTAGATTTCGTTTTATTTTTCAAAAAGCAGTTTATTCCGCATTAATTTTGAAAAATAGGAATTCATACGGCTATCTATACTCCTTAACAGAAGGCCCTATAAGACGACTATAGGTTTAAACAACTCAAAATACTTCGGAAGTATCTGTTTGTTTCTTTGTTTGTTTGCTTGTTTGTATGTTTCTATTTTTCAAAACTGCCATTTATTCCGCACTAATTTTGAAAAATAGACTTAACCGACCCATGTAAACCTAATCCATCTGCCTTGACCATTAGATTTTATTTTTCCCTCTTCTTCAAGTTTCAGAATGTGTCTTCTAATTATAAGGTAGGAAGCTAAATGGCTGAGCCTATCAGCTACTTCTCTCAATGAAGATTCACGATTAACCATGAAGTCATTGATCACAGCCTCGCGTATCGCCTCGTTTTGTAACTGTTTAGCAGTCTTCTTCGCCGTGGCCTTCCGCATATCAGAAGAAATAAAATACAGTTTACCTTTAGTATTGTCCTCAGATGATTCTATCAGACCATTCTCCTGCAGCGGTCTTATCCACGCCCTGAGTGCATCACTGCCACTAAGTTCAAGCATCTTCACAAGCTGACTGCCACTTACGGGACCGAACTGTGCAATAAGGCCCAGACAGATAGTAGCTTTCTGCTTCAGTTCAAACCTCTTCTTGACATCCTGCATGACCTTATAGGCATCCATGTCCTTGATTCTTCTCTCCACGATTGCCTTGACAAAGTCATCTCCTTCAATGACTTTAGGAACAGATTTGCCGAATAAAAGCTGCTGCTCATACATTTTATCATATCCTGAGCCTTCGCGTTCCATCATATGGAGAACGAAGCAGAGATTTGTAAGATGTTCATTACGCTTCAGTGTCTTGTGCAGGATATTTTCCGGGGTTACGCCTAATGGTAACTGACCAGGATTGACAACCTCGACGCGGTCTGGGTGAATATTGATGAAGATGTCACCTCTTGTAGTATATGGACGATGAACCAATGCGTTGCAAAGAATCTCTCGAATCACAGATTCATCGTATGCTGGAATATTCTTTCGTCTCATTCCATCTGGGACCTCATAACTTTCCTTCCATTCAGGCACAGTCTCCCAAATGCTGTCAATCATCTCCTTTGGATTCATCCTGTAATCATCCCAGAGCCACTTATTTACCTTTTCTCCATACTCATCATACTTGATGCACTGAATGACCGGAGCGTTTGACAATCTTCCGCGCTGAGTTTGCTGTCCGATGAAGAGAACGCCTAGATTAGTCATTTTATCAGACTCAGCGTCTGTCATACCGAAAAAGTCCAAGAGTTCCTTTGTATCCTTGCTCTTAACAAAGTCTGAAACTCTGTCGGAATCGCGTATCTGTGAAAGTAAATTCTCAAGTTTCTCCGGATCGGCTTTATGCCAATCGAACTGAGTAACAGCATCTTCCCAGCTATAACTATTTTTATCAGCAGCCAATCTAAGAATATCCTCAGAGGATGTGACTGGAACACTATTGTCTCCGATTCTGATATATATCTTACCCTTGCTAGTCATAGCAATGGCAATACTGCGATATATATGCAGGACAATTACCTTACCGCCGTTAGATTTAGTCTCTTCATCGGCCTGCATTGTGATGTTATTGGTAAGACCAGCTAGCTTGTTGACAATATTGACCGGCAACTTCTCATCGAAGGTCTGACCCACAGGAGGAAGTTTTTCGTTATTCTCAATACCGATTTCAATAATTCCTCCCTGAGCATTGGCGAACGCCACGCAATCCTTCGCAAGTTCGTCAAAGTCAGCTGTCTTGCCGACTACTGTCCTTAGGGATTTCTTGTCATATAAAGTGTTCTCTACCATATCTGTTTTCTTCTGTAGGCAAAATTAACTAAAACCTTTCACATCCGCTATTACAATCTAAACGAAAGTTTAACTTGCCAATTACGATTGGCGAATTAATCCAACGCATTCACAGCATCGGCCTTGATTTCACGGTCGATCTCGCGGTAGCGGCTGAAGGCACGACTACCCTCGGCATGACCGGACATCGATGCAACGATGTTAGGATCCCGTACGACTTTGTATGTATTGCCGATAAATGTCCTCCTGGCCATGTGGCTTGATGCCAATTCGTTGATCGGTCGCTTCTCCTCCTTTCCGGTCTTTGGATTTAACCATGTCACCAGTCTGGTTATGCCGACCTTTTCAAATATGACCTTGATTGTCTCATTGTATTTCTGAGGACTGATGAAAGGGAAAAGTTTTGGGCCGGCATAGTCCTTATATTTCTCGAGAATCTGCTGCGCTGTCTTATTAAGAGGAACGACAACTGTATCCTGGTTCTCCTCGATGGTCTTTGACGGTATATACTCCAATGCACCATTGATGATATCAGCTTTGGTAAGCCTCATAAGGTCGCCCACACGGCACGCCGTACAGCACTGGAAGACAAAGATATCCCTCTGCCTATCAAGATGTGGCTCGGCACTGAAATCGTGATTGAAGATTTTGTGTATCTCCGCCTTTGTGATATATATCGGAGTACCATACTTCTCTGCCGGCATATCGAATCCAGCAAGAGGAGATTCCCTGATGATGCCTTCGTCAATACACCAACTGAAGAACACCTTTAGCCTCTTCATAAAGCCGACAAGAGTGTTGCGACCTCTTTCTGAAACCACCGACTGTGAGCCTTTCACCTCGGTATATAACTCAGGATAATCCTTGCTGATTATGTGTTCATTCTTGAGAAAATCCCATAGCTCGTTCATTGTTGCTAAGGTAACAGTCTTGACATTGAAGCGGAAGGTTTTATTGGCAGACTTCTGCTTATAGAGTTCAAAGCGCATCACAGCCTTCTTCACCACAAGCTGCTGATCCCTTCTGGTATCGGCCATGCGATGCTCCTTCATGAATCTGGTGAAAAGGTCATCGAAACTGATAGATTTTTCCTTTGGAGGTGGAGCGTCCTTTTGCTTACTGTATTTTGCGAGAACCCCAACAAGCCAGTCCTTGCTGATTATATTCTTTGCTGCATCCTTATCGTAACACTGGCGTATATATTTACGAAGATCGTGAATCTGATCAGAGAACTTCTCCCTTTCAGCCAACGGCATTACTACCTTGGCCTTAAGGTCTTCTGTCTTCGGATCCCACTTTTCAGGGGCGACCATCAGGAATGTCTTCTGTAAGATATCGACACCCTCATCCCTCAATCTTACATAAACCGGCACCTCTTGAAGCTTCTTTTTCTTGGCGCGGATTCTGAGAAAAAACGTCAACTTCATAGTTCAAAATTTCTTTTCGGCAAATATAAGAATTTTTTGGAGCCAAAAACAAATAATTGGCTCCAATTTGGTCCCAAAATTTTTACGAGTGACGGATTCGAACCCCAGTAAAGGCATGTAATAGGAGCAACAAGTAATATATCTATATTTCTATCACTCAAGGCTTTATAAGATTTTCTAAGATAAAATATTTTTACAGGAATTTAAAATAACTTCTCGGAATCTATCGTAAATTTTTGACCCCAACCGAATCACTTTAATCGCCCTCTCAGGTATCTGAGAGGGCGATTTTGTTTGACTTGTTAAACATTTGTTAAACTGAAAGTGTTCTACGCTTTATGCAGGCTCAACGTAAAATTCCGGTTGTTTCAATTGCGGCCAGAAAATCGCCTCTATATCTGGCCGACTCATAGAATAATAAATATCCGGCCAGAAAATCAGGCTTATTTATGGCCACCACCGGCACAAAGCAGACGGAGCGAGCCCTTTGGCGTAGCTCGCGCAGCTTGCTTTGAGCAGCTGGCTGGCGTATTTGCCAGCTGCGGCGCCCTGCACTACGCAAAGATCTTAGCCAGTCTGAAGATAAAGAACGGTATATCCCTGACACCTCTGAAC
>JBGVCR010000039.1:0-31232 GCA_045118995.1 Candidatus Cryptobacteroides sp. | reverse complement strand
ACCGGCTTCATAAGGGATAATCTTGAGAAGGTGATCCGATTAAGCAACATTCTGGAATTTCTCGTGTCGAATGACAATCTGAAAGGGAAAGTGGTCCTGAAGGGAGGAACAGCTATCAATCTGACTGTGTTTGATATGCCTCGCCTGTCGGTTGATATTGACCTTGATTATTGCATTAATTCAGACAAGGATACAATGATGGCAGACAGGGCTGTCATAGGACAAGAAATTATCGGATATATGCAGTCCAACGGATATACTCTTCATCCATCAAGCAAAAATACGCATGCTTTAGATTCGATGGTGTTCAGTTACCTTAACGCCGGTGGAAATAACGATAACATCAAGATAGAAATCAATTATATGATGAGGACTCATATTCTTGAGCCTCTGACAAGGAAAACATCTGTTCCTTTTATAGAAGAGGTTGATGTCTATGCATTGTCGCCTCTTGAGCTGTTCGGCAGCAAGATAAAGGCCTTGATCGAAAGAGCTGCTCCGAGAGATATGTATGATGTAAATCGTATGATTAAACAGAAGATTTTCAAGGATGATCAGATGGATATGCTCCGTAAGATAGTCGTATTCTATCTTGCTATCGGAGGAAAGAACAAACCAGAAAAGGAGTATTCTTTTGAACGAATCCAGAATATCAAGTTTCCTCAGATCAGGTCTTTCTTGATTCCGGTATTGAAAAAGACAGAGAAATTTGACTTTGAGGAGGCTAAGGCAAACGTAGTCTCATTCTTGTCAAAACTCCTCTCATTAGGAGAGGCTGAGAAGAATTTTATAGATTCGTTTAACCAAGGAGAATATAAACCTGAACTTCTGTTTGATGATGGTGAAATCATTGAAAGAATCAAGGAACATCCGATGGCTTTATGGAAGATAAACGAAGTTAAGTAATTATGGCAAAGAGCAAAGCGAAAATATTGGTTGTAGATGACAACAACGGCATCAGGGCGGCACTGGGACTGCTCTTGCCTATGCATTTTGCACAGGTGGAGTTGATTCCGTCGCCGAAAGAACTGGTAAGCAGACTTGCTGATTTCCGTCCGGATGTGGTGCTGCTCGACATGAACTTCCATACAGACATCAATACAGGCAACGAGGGACTTTTCTGGCTCTCAGAGATCAAGAAACGTTGCGAGGATGTGGAAGTCGTGCTTTTCACTGCCTATGCGGACATACAGCTGGCAGTCGAGGGTATGAAGCGCGGAGCATTTGACTTCATCGTTAAGCCGTGGGATAATGAGAAACTCATAGATATTCTGAAGGCGGCCTATGCCAACCGCAGCAAGGAGGCTCGTGAGGCTTCTGCTGTTCCTGCCTCATCAATCAAGATGCATTGGGGCAAGGGCGCACATATGACAGCGATCTATAAGACTGTCGAGAAGATTTCCATGACAGACGCCTCGGTACTCATCACAGGTGAGAACGGAACAGGCAAGGATGTATTGGCCGGTGAGATTCATCGCAGGTCAGACAGGGCATTGAAGCCTATGGTATGCGTTGATGCCGGTGCATTGACCGAGACTCTTTTTGAGAGCGAGCTGTTCGGCCACGTCAAGGGTGCGTTCACTGATGCTCATGCGGATCATGTCGGTAAGTTCGAGCAGGCAAACGGAGGAACTCTTTTCCTTGATGAGATAGGAAACATTCCTCTACATCTTCAGGCGAAGCTTCTCAGGGCCATTCAGAACAGGACCGTCACCAGAGTCGGAGACACAAAGGCCATTCCGATAGACATCAGGCTTATCTGCGCGACAAACAAGAACCTGGAGCAGATGGTGAAGGACGGCGAGTTCCGCGAGGACCTTTACTATCGAATAAACACCATGCATCTTCACCTTCCAGCTCTTCGTGAAAGGACGGATGAGATTGTTCCTCTGGCGAATATGTTCATCGAGAAGTATGCGGAAAAGTATCGCCGTCACGTTACCGGACTCACACCTGAGGCGCAAGATCTTCTCAAGTGTCAGTACTGGAGCGGCAATATCCGAGAGTTGCAGAACTGTATCGAGAAGGCTGTCATCCTTTCCGACGGAGAGACCTTGGGGGTCAATGATCTAGAACTGCAACAGAGCAAAGCGGCAGAATCAGTGGCTGTATCTGCTGTTGATACGTTGGAGGAGACGGAAGAGAAAGCCATCAGGGCTGCAATGGCACGATTTGGAGGTAATCTTTCGATGGTTGCCAAGTCTCTTAATATAAGCCGACCTACATTATACGCCAAGTTGAAGAAGTACAACATCTGATGACTATAACTACTGTCATATTGATTGTCCTGGCAGCGATAGTGATATCGTCTGCCATCACTTCTTTTGTCACATCAAGAAAAATGAGGGCCAAGGTAACCTACATGCTTGACGCCCTAGAAGATAAGGAGCTCAACTTTCGCTTTGACGAAAGAAGGCTCCGAGGACGGAAGTTCAACAGGACTCTGAATCGCCTGCGTAATATTTTCGACAAGGAAAGGCACGAGATCATAGAGCAGGAGAAGTATTTCGGCCTGATGCTCGATCACGTCAAGACAGGCATTGCGGTAATCGAAAAGGACGGTCGCGTGGCATACTCCAACAATACAGCTCTTAATCTGCTCGGCATCGCCACATTCGGCCACATCAGACAGCTTCGTGCTGTAAGTGATTCATTATATGCATCGTTCCAGACTATTGCGGACGGCAATGAGGAGAGGGCGAGCTATTACAATGAAAGCGGAAAGATGACTATTTCCCTGACAGCGTCTGAGGCTACTATCGGTAAGGATACCGTAAGAATCATCGCTTTCAATGATATCAGCAGCGAGATTGCCGAGAACGAGCAGCAGTCATGGTCAAAGCTCATCAGGGTCCTGACCCATGAGATCATGAATACCATTACGCCTATAGCTTCTCTTAGCGACACTTTGATGACCTTCGATGGTGCAGATGATGACATCAGGAATGGTCTCAGCACCATTTCAGAGTCATCAAAGGGCCTGATCAAATTCGTGGATTCATATAGAAATCTTACCCGTGTGGCTCCTCCTGTGAAGAAAGCGTTCTATTTCAAGGAACTTGCTGAAAGGGTTATAAACCTGACCAGAGAACAGACCATCATGAGCGGAGCCATATGCACATATGTCGAGAAGTCTGAAGACGTGCTGCTGTATGCCGATGAAGGTCAGATCACACAGATTCTCATCAATCTGGTGAAGAATGCCGTTCAGGCGGAGGCAAAAAACATAGAAATAACCGCAGAGATCAATCTATCCGAGCATATCATCATCAATGTAACCAATGACGGCAATCCGATCAGCAAGGAAAGTCAGGAAGAGATTTTCGTTCCGTTCTTCACCACCAAACAGGAAGGCACCGGCATCGGTCTGAGTCTTTCCCGTCAGATCATGCGTCTGCACAACGGTTCGCTTTCATTGACCAAGAGTGACGACCACAGCACTGTGTTCACACTGATATTCAGATAATATCTCACTTCTCATCCCTACTCTCGCGACCCTCAGGCGCATAATAGCTTGAGAATGGAACGAATTTTGCTAAGGGCTTGGGGCGTATTTACCAAACACCTATGCACAGACTATCACACATCATATTCATTCTGATTCTATCCTTCTGTGCCGGTTCGTGCATCCATGACGGTGACGCCGGAATACTTCTCGACAAAGCAGAAGCTCATCTTGAAATGCATCCCGACAGTGCTTTCGTAGCATTGGACTCCATTGACAGGCGTCATCTCAATACTCCTGAGCTACGTGCCCGTCATGCCCTTCTGTATTCGATTGCCCTGGAAAAATGCGGAATAAGCATGACAAGTGACAGCATCATCAATATCGCCGTAAATTACTATAGTACAAAAGGTGATAAGGAGACAGCAGACAAGGCGCTACGATGGAGAAGCATTATCCTGGAACATGCTTCGGACATAGAAGCGGCAGACACTCTTCAGAGACAGAATGCAAGGATAATTCAGGAAAGATATGCAGACAAACTTGAACTTGTCGAGAAAAGAAGGCAGACATCGGCCATTATTCTTGCTGCCTTTGCCGCAGTTGCACTCTGCATCATAATAATCAGAAGATACGCTCACAGACTCAATCAGAAACCTGATGATGAAGCAATGGTTCTGATCAGGCAAAGGCTATCTGTATTGGACAAGGTCCTTGCATCACATATATCATCGGATGACAAGGCATACAGGATTTCAGAGGATGAGATCGAGAACCTGATTTCCGACAGAGAATCGTTTCTGATTTCCACTAAAATCGTTTTCAAGGAAAATCATCCAGGATTCATTGCCGCGCTTGAGCAGAAAGGATTGACCGACTGGGAAATCGGCTACTGCTGCCTGTTCACCTTGGGTTTGAAAGGCAAGGAAGTCGGAGAGTTCATACAAAAGAAACGTCACTATATCATCAGCAGCGAAATCCGCAAAAAGCTCGGGCTCACTGAACACGACACCAACATCGGGATCTGGCTCAGGGCGCTGATTTCACAGACTGAGAACCTTTAAATGCCCGATGTAAGACTTTTGTCTGTACACCTCCTGTATATTTTATATAAAGCGTTCGGTATCAACACATTATAACGCAAAGAAAGTAACACGAAAATATAAATGTAAAACTTTCTATAGATAATTTTGTATCAAAACTGATACATTTATGACTATAGAAAGTTTCAAGAAATGCAACAGCATCACATCGCTTGTCGTACTGACAATTGCTTCTGCGACCTACCTTCTGACCTTAGAACCCACCGTCTCCTTCTGGGATTGCGGCGAGTTCATAGCATCGTCATACAAGCTTGAAGTCGGTCACCCGCCTGGAAATCCGACCTGGCAGATCCTCGTCAGATTGTTTACATTGTTCGTCGCTCCTGAACATGTCGCCGCCGCAATCAATTCATGCAGCGCCATCTGTTCAGCATTGACCATTTTCTTTCTGTACCTGACTATTGTTTTCTTTATCAGAAGACTCATCCCCAGGAAACAATATGATGTGTTGGACATAATTGTCATATGCGGCTGTGCAGCCGTGGGAGCATTAGCCTACTGCTTCAGCGACACATTCTGGTTCTCCGCTGTGGAGGCAGAAGTTTATGCAATGTCATCATTGTTCACGGCCGTCGTGTTCTGGGCTATGACCAGATGGCATGAAGAAGCAGAAGAACCATATTCCGGCAGATGGATCATACTCATATGCTTTCTGATGGGCCTGTCAATAGGAGTCCACCTGCTGAATCTGCTCAGTATTCCGGCAATCGTATTCATGTACTTCTATCGTATCCGCGAAAACTTCAGATATTCTCTGATGCAATTGTGTGGTATCTTCATACTATCTTGCATGATATTGTTAGTCATCCTCATTGGAATCATCCAATTTCTCCCGAAAGTGGCGGCGTATGCTGACCTTCTGTTTGTCAATGTATTCGGACTCCCGTTCAACAGCGGAGCCATAACATTCATCATTGTGCTGATATCGGGACTTTTCTTTGGATTGTTCAGGAGCATGAAAGAAGGAAAGGTTGTACTTAACACAGTACTTCTGTGCATCACGACCGTTGTCATTGGATTTTCATTATATGCGACGGTAGTCATACGCGCCAATGCTGGTACACCGATGAACGAGAACAAGCCAGACAATCCTTTCACACTCATGAGTTACCTTGGTCGTGACCAATACCCTAAAGGTCCTGTTGTATATGGGGAATTCTTCGGGTCTGAATACGATATCGTGGATAAGGAATATTGGGCAAGAATGGGTGACAGATATGTGAAAGGAAAGAATATGGATATTTCATATATTCCCGGCTCTAAAATGCTGTTTCCCCGTATGTGGGATAACAGAGAACAGTCATATATTGACATCTACAGGAGTTATATCGGTAACAGAGGAGTCAAGGTTCCCGGCTGTAAAGAGCTGAAGCCGACCTTCATTCAAAACCTTGTGTTCTTTTTCGATTATCAGATAAACTGGATGTACTGGAGGTATTTCATGTGGAATTTCGCGGGTCGTCAGAACGAGCTTCATAGTCCGACGCCAGGAGATATATTCAAGGGCAATTGGGAGTGCGGAATCGGCTTTATAGACAGGATCAGGCTTGGTGACCAGTCTGATGCTCCTGAATACCTGGCTGAAAACAAGGGAAAGAACCACTATTACATGCTCCCGCTGCTGCTCGGTCTCATAGGTCTGTTCTTCCAATATGCCAGAGACAGAAGAGGATGCTGGCTCAATTTCCTGATGTTCTTCATGACCGGAATAGCTATCGTCATCTACTTGAACCAATCCCCTCTCCAAGTCAGAGAACGTGATTACGCATATGTAGGCTCATTCTATTTCTTCAGTGCCTGGATAGGCATTGGCGCGCTTGCGGTAGCAGAAAAGATACGACAGCTATGGAAAAACAAATCAGCGTCATTACTTGTCGTATGCGTGTGTATGGGAGTACCGGCATTGATGGCCGCACAGAACTGGGATGACCATGACAGAAGCAACAGATATACGGCACGCGAACTTGCCTTCAACTACCTCAGCGGGATCGGAGAAAACGGTATTCTGGTCACTCATGGAGACAACGACACATTCCCGCTCTGGTATGCTCAGGAAGTAGAGGGTTTCCGTACTGATGTACGTATCGTGAATACATCTCTCCTCGGGGCGGACTGGCATATAGACCAGATGAAATATGCGTCAAATGAATCGGCGCCGATTGATCTGAGTGTCGGGAAAAGACAGTATATGCAGGGAGAAAATGAGTATGTTCTCATTTATGACCATAGAGACACGGTATTCCCTCTGGCCGACGTCATGAAGGTATTCAGACATCCAGACGCAAAGATACCATTGACCAATGGTGATTATGTGAATTATATTGCATCCAGAAAATTCAGCATTCCGGTAAACAAGGAGAACGTGATCAAGCATGGAATACTTGACGCAAAATACGCTGATGTCATACCCGAGGAGATTGTATTGACTATTCCGGAGGGAAAGAACGGCGTTACCAAACCGGAGCTGTTTCTTCTGGATCTTCTTTCCGAATATCAATGGGACAGACCGCTGAATTTCCTCAGTGCAGGAGGAGACCTGAAGATCGGTATAAAGGATTATCTTATGTATGACGGATTCACATACCGGTTCGTCCCTGTCAAAAACAAGACAAACCTGTCTGAGAGAGGATTTACCGATACCGACGAACTGTATCGGAAGATGAAATCCGTATATCAGTGGGACAGCCTCAAGAGAACAGATTGGTTTGTCGACTATCAGAATCTGTATACATTTTCAGGCGTTATGTCACAAAGAGGAATATTTGCATCAGTGGCTATGGAAATGATAGAGGCAGGAGAATATGACCGTGCGGTAGAGATACTCGACAAATGTCTGGATGTCATCCCACAGAAGAATTTCCCGCTCGATATGGTCATGCTGGGATTTTCCAACGAGAGAGATCTGATATGCATTATCGAGGCTTACTATCTGGCCGGAGAATATGAAAAGGCATCATCACTATGCTCATCCATGTCAGATGAGATTCTTGACTCGTGTGGATTTTTCCTCAGGCATTATGAATATGCCGAAGATTATTTTGATTCCTGTTACAATCTTCTCGGAGTCCTTGCGGCTATAGCTCATGAATATGGTGACACGGACCTTGCTTCATCTATAGAAGTGAGATTCAACGAATTATTAGAATCAGACCTTATTGACCAAAACCTCCTCGTATGCAATCTTGAGTGCTTTGCCTCCTGCTGCTTCAGTATAAATAATCACCTAAAAGATTCTGATCTGGCATAGTATGTGATAATACTGATTCATATCAACTAAACATCCGAACTTAATGAAACACATTCCCCTACTGATGTGCACAATATTATTTGTGCAGACGCTTTCCGCGCAGGTACTTAATTATGACATGATTGAGCGTAATGCCAACACAGATGTCAGGCTTACCCTCAAAGACTTGAAATCATCCCAACCTATTCCATGGGCCTCTGTCTACCTTATCCCCGCAGGAGATACGACTATTACCCACTTTGCATTGTCCGATGACAAGGGCGATGTTCTTCTGAAGGAAGTTCCGGTCGGCAAATATGAACTCAATGCAGAAATCATCGGATACACACCTCATAAAAAGATATATACGATCAAAGCACATTGGGATGCCTACGATCTGGGGATAATCAAGATGGAAGAGAATCCGGAGTTTCTGGAAGCGTCTACAGTATCCGCAATCGGCAATCCTGTCACCGTAAAGAAGGACACCATAGAATTCAATGCTTCGTCATTCAGAGTCGGAGAGAACGCAATGCTCGAGGATCTGCTGAAGAAGATGCCGGGAATGGAAGTGGCAGATGACGGAACAGTTACATTGAACGGCGAGAAGATCGACAAGATAACTGTCGGAGGCAAGACCTTCTTTTTCAACGACCCGACAGCTGCATTGAAGAACCTTCCGGCAAAGATCGTGGATAAAATCAAGGTCGTAGACAAGACAAAGGACGAAGCAGCTGGTTCCGCTGTAATCACCAAGGACGACAAAGAAAAGGTGATGGACATAGAGCTTAAGGAAGAATATACGGAAGGCTGGTACGGAAACGCCAGACTTGGCGGAGGTTCGACACTGACTCCTGAGAGCGACAGCAAGCTGATCGACGACAGAGGACTTCTATATAACGGCAATGCTATGGTCACAGGCTACTCGGAAAAGGATCAGGTCATATTCATCGGTAACGCATTCAATGCCATCGAGCCGGGAGCCGGTGTTGCTTACTACAGCAGTGGAAGCACAACCAGTGATTTCAGCAGCCTCGGAGGACTGAATTCCACTGCGCAGGCAGGAGTCAACTACAACACTTCCCGTATCAAGGATATGGAAAGTACACTCAGCGTGAATTACAAGAATAACGGCAAGGTAGATAAGAAGTTATCTTCCAGAACGGCATTTCAACCCGAGGGGCCTGATGTTCTGACAGATGGATCTTATGATGCGGCAGGAACCCAGAATCAGGTCGGCGCATCAATGGAAATCAAGTCCAAGGAAAATGACAAGTACTATCTCTATATAATGCCGAGCGTAAGCTATTCGGCTGAAGAAGTCAACTCGTCAAACTCATCAGTAAGCAGCACGGAAGGAGCGGAAATTAATTCATCCGAGGCTTCTACGGTTTCTTCCGGAAATGACTTGAACACAAACGGTGCAGTCTATTTCGGGCTTAAGGAATTAGGTAAAAAGGGACGATCTCTCAGCATGGGAGCACAATATTCACTTATCACATCAGACAAGAATTCACATGAAGTGTCTGTATTGAACACTATAGGACAGAAGTCAGTTAAGGATCTGTTCTACAATACTGACTTGAACAACACTTCTGCCGGAGTATCCGTAACATATAGTGAACCGATCGGAAAGAAATGGGCGGCAGAAATCGGTGCACAGAGCAGATTCTACAGGAATAAGAATTTCAGGGATGCTGCAAATCCTGATGGAACATACAATGATTACTATTCGTCTTCAAGCGATAACCGTTATATAAGCAACCGAGGTGCAATGACATTCCAGTACGGCAATGATACGACAACTGTACAGTTCGGATTCATGGTCGATGCTGTTCAGAATGAAGTAAAGTCCAAGTCAATGGGAGTCGAAACAGTAACCGGCAAGGGAGAATGGCTTGTGAATGCTTCGCCGTTTGTTTACTACAATTACGCAAAGGAAGGAATCGATCTGGGAGTATATTACACCGGAATGGAAGGCAGGCCGTCCGCTTCATCCATGCTTCCATCGCTGAACATATCCAATCCTGTACAGATTACAGCCGGTAACATATATCTGAAACCCCAATATACGCATTATCTTCAAACTACATTGAGCGCAAACAATAGAGAGACATTTGCATTTTTCTCAATGTACCTTAACGGACAGCTGACCACAAGGAGCACAGTCCAGGCAAGCTGGATGGATGCATCAGGAGTCAGATATGCAGTTCCTGTCAATTCAAAGAAGCCTCAATCAACAGCATATATATATCTTTCCTACAGCAGACCTGTCACAAGAGACAGACAGCTTACAGTGCAGGTGAGTCCTTATGCCAATTACACCGGCGGAACAAGTTATCAGGCAACATCAAGATTGGACGGACTTGACTTGCAATCCTTCGATTACAACTCATTTATCGAGCAGTTCTGGGGTGATGCCAGCGGTGACATATTTTACAGCGGTCAGAGCGGATTCGCAGAAAGCAAAACGAACAGCTTGATATGGGGAGGAGATTTCAAGCTCAAATACAGCATTGAAAAACTCGATGCAAACCTTACATATAGTGCGTCAAACAGGGTCTCAAAATATTCTCTCGATCCTACTGCCAATCTTAACAACTGGACTCACAATATAAATACCGATATTCTATATAAGCCAGGTAAGGACTGGGAGATCGGAACAGACCTGTCATACAGATTCTACAGAGGATATGCAGATGGATTCGGATTACCCGAGTGGAGATGGAACATGTCTGTCAGCAAGAGCATCAGATCCGTCACTCTGGGTCTCAAGGTGGCTGACATCCTGAACCAGACCCGCAACATGAGAAGGACGGTTTCTGCTGAATATGTAGAAGACACATACAGCAACATCCTCGGACGTTTCTTCCTTTTCAGCGTGTCATTCAATTTCGGAAAGATGAACGCCAAGAAGAACCGGAACATCGAAGGTGCAATGTGGAATATGATGTAGGTTACCAGCCGTTCAGACGCATGTGTTAAACTTTTGATTGCAGACGTGAAACTATATTTTAATGACAAGTCTGAACATCAATGCATTGTGAAATGAAATTTACAGTCGTTTTTCTTCAATGTAAAACTTTTTCAGACTAACTTTGTAATAACAGAACCAATCCGACTCAACAAATAGATGAGAAATACATATGAAAAGATTGACATTTAGTATCCTGACTCTCCTGATTGCTCTCCAGTCAGGCGCCCAGGACTGGAGGGAAATGCGCAGACAGGAATTTTCGCTTAACTTCCCATACAAATATGAAGTGAGGATCGGATGGAGCGGATATCCGATTCTTGAAGCTGCCAATTTCCCTAATTACGGAAATCTGCCGTTTATGGACTATGATATGATCCCATATCACAAGTATACTTCCCTTGAAAGCCTGTATGGTACATATCAGGGTCGTGAATATATGACAGGACTTATCTCCGGTGAAATCAGCATACATTTCAGAAAATGGTTCACTCTTGCTGTGGAAGCCGGAATCAACGGAATGTGGGGACGTGTACATGACAAGTATGACGGAAGTTTTGTCAGACACACCAGAGGTATATCATTAACAGTCATGCCTCATGCACGATTCTATTGGGCCAATGCCAAGAATGTAAGATTCTACAGCGGAATCGGCATTGGACTGGGACTTGGCCAATATGACAAATATTTCGAGGTTTACCCTGCATTTCAGCTGTCTCCTATAGGTTTTACTGTCGGAAGAAAAATCTTTGCATTTGGAGAAACCTCTCTTGGAACAGCATATTTCGGAGGTAAATTCGGTGTCGGTTACCGATTCTAAAAAAGGAGGAATGGAGATGAAAAAGATATATACAATCATTGTTCTTGCGCTTTGCTCTGTCTCATGCATGGTAAGTGACCCTTCACCAAAGACAGTGCAGTGGAGAGATCTCAGAGACTATTCCCTCAATAAGATGGGAGAATGCGTCGTCATGCCAGCAGAAGTATTGGAGACAGCAATTGGTCTGGACAGATATCTTAAATCGACAGACGAAGAGAGGCTTAAAGATACAGAGTTCTATGGAATGATTTCAGACTATGGAGACGGAACATACGGCGTAAGATGCAAGACTAAGAATATTTCGTTCATTGTGGCTACGGAAGGAAAGTCCATCTGGGACAATGATGCATGCTGGCAATTTGCAAACATAAACTACTATGACTATTACTCAGGAATGGATACATATGTTGAATATCAGTTCAACCTTTCCGAGGGCCCTGCTCTTGTCAAGGAGGCACAGATGGACAGTACATGGACATTCAAAGTCGAGGACAGGCTTACCAGCCATATCAGAATGATGCAGACAGACTCTCTCTATAGCTGGAGCGTGGTTGCTTCAGGCAGGGAAGTTGCCAAAAACGGAATCAGTTCAGTGGCATCTACAACATCTGAAGGTATCGTAATCCGTAAGGTCTGGGAAGGTACCGGTACCGCATATCCTTACAAGAGGAATACCTTCAAGGGGAAATTCATTACAGAGATCAGCAAGGATAATGAGCGGATTGATTACTGCATAGTAAACTTCCGTCCGGGTTTTGAACCGACCTGCACCACAAGCAGAAACCAATAAAACCCGAAATACATCTGCTTTCTCTCTCGAAAAAAACAGCTGTAGGAGAGAAAAATCATAGAGAAATTCTATCTTTGTGGTAATAATTGAAAGGTGCATTTTTTAAAAGCCAGATAAAACACAAACGATATGAAACCAATCAAGAAACTTTTATCAGTCATGCTGGTGCTCATGATGGCACTGCCTATGGCGGCACAGGGAGAAAAGACAATCAAGAGAAAGGTGGCGATAGGCCGTTTTTCAAACGAAACCCAGTATGCGAAGGGAATGTTCTACGACAAGGAGAACGATCCGATGAGAAAACAGGCTTTGGACATTCTTTCATCAAAGCTTGCTGCAAGCGGAAAGTTCATTCTCCTTGAAAGAGAAGACCTCGACATTCTTGTCAGCGAAGCAGGTGAAGGCATGAACAAGATCGGAGCTGACTACATAATCCTCGGATCGATCACAGAATTCGGACGTAAGACCGAAGGCGAACAGAAGGTATTCTCTTCGACGAAGACTCAGACTGTGGAAGCCGGTGTCAGCATCCGACTCGTGGAAGCATCTACAGGTCTTATCATCTACTCTGATGAAGCAAAGGGATATGCAGAGACTTCAAGCAAGCAGACAATGGGAATCGGAGGTTCTGCAGGATATGACGCTACTCTCAGCGACAAAGCTATCTCCGCTGCCTTGTCCCAGCTCGTGGAGAATATCATCAACAAGTGCATGGACAAGCCTTGGAAGTCATATATCCTCTCAGTGGAAGATGGCACATACATCATTTCCGGCGGTGCATCACAGGGACTTGCAGCCGGTGACAAGTTCACTGTTTACAAGAAAGGCAAGGTCGTGAAGAATCCTCAGACAGGAATGAATGTGGAGCTGCCGGGCACAAAGACCGGAGAGGTGACAATCCTGTCATCATTCGGAGATACTCCTGAGACAGAACTTTCCTTCTGCAGCTATGAAGGAGAAGCCCTCGATGCCGAGAATCTTGTCAACTATTATATAATGGATAAGTAGCCATGAAAAAGTTAATGATTATAGCAGCCTTCACAATGTTGGTGACAGGCTGCGGAGTGGGAAACTATTCAGTACAGTCAGGCGTGGAAGATGCTGCCTTCATATCATTTACTGACGATGTAAAGCAGGATATAACCGTCACTGTAGATAATCAGACATATGTTCTCAAGACAGTGAAGCAGAAGGCATACAAGAGTGGAAGAAACATCAAGCAGACAGCTTTGAACACCATCAAGATTGGCCCTGGACAGCATGAAGTCAAGGTAGTCATCAACGGTGCTGACGTATTCAGCAAGAAGCTATTCCTTTCTACTGGTGAACATAAGATCATCGAATTATGAGACGAATTCTGACCCTCGCGTTGGTTTCATTTGCATTGACATCGTGCGGATTCACCACTTCCCTGTATTATTGGGGCGGTGACCTGTATGGAACCACAACCTATGAAAATCTCACGTA
This sequence comes from Candidatus Cryptobacteroides sp., assembly GCA_045118995.1. Taxonomy (GTDB): domain Bacteria; phylum Bacteroidota; class Bacteroidia; order Bacteroidales; family UBA932; genus Cryptobacteroides. The sequence continues at coordinate 17,407 of JBGVCR010000039.1, read as the reverse complement.
TCAGAACTATGACAAGCAGACTCCAGAGAGTATCTGCAAGCTCCTATGCATGTATGAAGATATCGTGAGTAATCCGGGAGGAACACGCAAGATGCCTCCTCCAGGAATCTGCGCTGAATACGGATACATGCTTTTGATCCCACAGAATGCGGCAATCTTTGCTGAGCATGCTACTGCGTCACAGAGAGAGACCTTCGCCTCAGGCGACTACGCAGCATTCTTCCCGGAAAAAGGTAAGGAAATGCTCCAGAAAGAGATAGAACTATATCCGGAATCTGCAAAGTTCATAGCTCCGCTTATTGAAAGACTCTGTAAATGACCTGCCCTATGAAAAGGATCCTATATTTCATTATACTCTGCTGCATGACTGCCTCATGCGGCATGATCAGCACTGTTACAAGGGAGTCTCAATATGCAAAGATGTATGAAGAGAAGCCGCTCACTCTTTTGGTAATGCCTCCAATCAATAATTCCACCAACGTGGAAGCGAAGGATCTTCTGTACACTTCGATCAGCAGACCTTTGGTAGAGGCTGGATATTATGTCATCTCTCCCCTCCTTGCAATGGATGTACTGAAGGCAGAGAGTGCATACGACTCGGAATTGTTCTTCGATGCACCTCTGACAACATTCCAGAACTACTTCGGAGCAGATGCTGTGGTGTTCTCCATAATAGACACTTGGGCAAAGAAAGGAACAGGAATAGAGACTAAGATCAGATACGTTATCAAATCAGCATATTCCAACGAAATTCTATTCGACAGAAGCTGCGATCTGTATCTTGACCTGTCCATTGACTCCGGAGCCAACGGACTGTTAGGCGCCTTGGTGGATCTGGCAGCTTCTGCAATCAACACAGCAGCTACTGACCATATAAAGGCAGCAAGAAAGGCCAACTACTATATACTCAGTGATATTCCTCGAGGAAAATACAGTCCTGACTATATGCTTGACAAGGGAATCATTGCAGAGCCTAAGGACGTAGTGACCAGAGTGAAATAAGCATGACTTGCTTTAATCAAATTATGGGCGGCCGCATAGAAAGCGGTCGCTCATTTTCGATAACTGAAAGTACGTTTTCATTTATTTTTTGTCATATACTTAGAAAATAATTATACCTTTATTCCATTAAACCAAAACCTTGACATACTATGAATTCCATATGGATAGTGATGCCGATCCTCATTGTCCTGATGTCCGTATAATTTATAGGAAGAAAACAAAATCAGATATGGCGAAAAAAGAAGGAATCAGGAAGCTGTTTGACAATATTGCTCCTGATTATGACAGATTGAATCATATCCTGTCTCTCAATATTGACAAAGGCTGGAGAAAGAAAGCCGTGCGCGAGATTGCGGACGAAAATCGTCCGATGAATGTACTTGACGTAGCTTGCGGTACAGCAGACTTTACAATAGAGATTGCTCAGAAGGTCGCGCATGGAAGCATCGTAACCGGCGTGGACATTTCCGAGGGAATGATGGCTGTCGGAAAAGAGAAAATTAAAAAAGCTGGAGTTGAAGCAGAACTACATACTGCTGATTGTGAAGCACTTCCATATAAAGATAGCACATTCGACCGCATCTCAGTAGGTTTCGGAGTACGTAACTTCGAGCATCTTGAAACCGGTATAGAAGAGATGTTCAGAGTACTCAAGCCTGAAGGCAAGCTTGTGATACTTGAGCTGTCTGTTCCATCCGATCCTGTAATCCGTTGGTTCTATAAATTATACTTCCTGAAGATTCTGCCCGCAATTGGCGGCCTTGTATCGGGAGAGCGTGGAGCGTATGAATATCTGCCTGCATCAGTACTCCGCTTCCCTCCTCCGGAGCAGTTCATTCAGATTCTGAAGACAGCCGGATTTGATACTGTAGAACACACTCCGCTCACCTTCGGAATATGCCGTATGTATGTCGCAAAAAAGTCAGCTCTATGATCAGATGCTGGATCGAAGCCATGAGGCTCAGGACCCTTCCTGTGAGTATTGCAGGAGTAATTGCCGGAACCGGCTGCGCAATAATGCTTGACTCGTTCAATGCGCTTCCGGCATTTCTGTGCCTGTTATTTGCGATTCTGGCACAGATTGCAGCCAATTTCGGTAACGAGTACTATGATTACAAGAACGGAATCGACAGGAAGGGTCGTGCCGGATTCCGCAGAGGCGTGACCGAAGGAGAGATTGACCCTCAATCAATGAAAAGAGCCACCTTTGTTGTCCTTGCTCTGGCAGCCGCAGTCGGATGTACAATGCTTCTATATGGTCCATGGTGGCTGGTCATTGTCGGAGTGCTGATCATGATCTTTGCATTGGCATACAGTGCCGGTCCATATCCTTTGTCGCATCACGGATTAGGGGATCTGGCAGTAGTAATATTCTTCGGAATCATTCCCGTCACTTTTACATGCTTCCTTCAATCCGGTAACATGGAGGGCATGACGATCATCATACCCACCTCTGTTGCAGTTGGCCTCCTTGCTGCAAATGTACTTATTGTAAACAACTACAGGGATATGGAAGATGATGCGGCCGTGGGAAAACGTACTACAGTGGTCATTTTCGGCCGCAGGTTCATGGGGCTTGCATATCTTCTTTCAGGAATAGCCGGTATGGTATTAATGATTCCTGTCTGGGCAAGCCTGACATCGTGGGCATTGACCGTCCCTCTAATCTATATCATTCTCCACATTAAGGTATGGCTGAAGCTCAGAGAAGCTACAGGTGCAGGACTCAATCCACTTCTTGGCAAGACCGCTGTCAATCTTCTGATCTTCTCTTTGCTTTTCCTATGTATGTCCTTATCAGCCTGAGATGCGATGTGATGATATATGCTCGACATTCCAGATTTAAAATAATATATCACTGTTTTAGTGAGATTGAGTAATATTCTTGAAAAATCATTTAACTGTTCTGGTACAGGATTTGCTATTAAAGAATATGAATAGTTTTTTCATAGGTTAAGTTTTAGGTTTGAGATGTCCTGCGATGAGAATTGCAGGGCATCTTTCTTTTGGTATTTTACTATAATGTAAAGTTTCCGTATTTAGAGAGATTAGTGGATTTAAAGCACAAACCAGGTAGAGCAGCCCTTTGGATGAGGTGCTGGAAGGATTGGATGTTGGAGAAAAAGTGATAACTTCGGGCCAGGTTAATTTCGGAGACAAAGAAGTGTCAGTGTTCTAAATGATTACTTTACAAAAGTGTAAAGTTTCTTTACACCAGCAGATTTGAGCAAAATACATAAACAGTTATTATACAACACGTTATATAGTTTGGCATAATAATAACTTATTAGTTTGCAAAGTATACCGAATATTAACGATTAAATTATACTAAGATGATTACAGTTACAGACCTCAGCAAGGTTTTCCGTACAGAGGAAATCGAGACAACAGCACTCAACAAGGTTTCATTCGAAATCAACGACGGCGAATTCGTGGCCATCATGGGCCCTTCAGGATGTGGCAAGTCCACCCTACTGAACATCCTCGGTCTTCTTGACAATCCTACCGACGGCAGCTACCAGCTCCTCGGGCAGGAAGTGGCCAAGCTAAAGGAAAAGGACCGCACCAAGTTCCGCAAGGGAAATATCGGTTTCGTCTTCCAGAGCTTCAACCTCATCGACGAGCTCAATGTTTACGAGAACGTGGAGCTTCCCCTGAAGTATCTCAATATCAGCTCCTCAGAGCGTAAGGCCCGCGTAACAGAGATGCTCAAGAGGATGAATATCAGCCACAGAGCCCAGCACTTTCCCCAGCAGCTTTCCGGTGGTCAGCAGCAGCGCGTCGCAATCGCCCGCGCAGTAGTATCAAATCCTAAACTGATCCTCGCCGATGAGCCTACAGGTAATCTCGACTCAAAGAACGGCAAGGAGGTCATGGACCTCCTCACAGAACTTAACAAGGAAGGCACAACCATCGTGATGGTGACCCACTCACAGAAGGATGCGGCATGTGCGCAGAGAATCGTCAACCTCTTCGACGGTCAGATCGTGAGCGATGTGAAGAACGAGCTGTAGCAGGTTGTCAAACATAATATTGAACTTAACAAAGGCACTGTCGTGAGATACTGCACTATGTCATTTCGAGCGGAACGAAGTGGAGTCGAGAAATCTATGATAAGAAATGATTGTAAAGAATCCTCCATTCGCTTCGCTCGGTCGTAATCGGCTTGTCGCTTGAGCGACGGCGGCATCTCTTGAAAAACTGAAAACCTGGCACATATGTGCCATGAAAAATTAAAATAGCAGCTATGAAAAGTTACCTGAGATTCCTTTCAAGGAATAAACTTTACACAGTGATCGAACTCTTCGGCCTGAGTATATCCATGGCTTTCGTCCTCCTTTTGGGCAGTATGGTGCTGGAAAATCAAAGTTACGACAGGATGATAAAGGACAAGGATAATCTATTCCTTGTAAGAACCGAACTAAGCAGTTTCTACAAGCCGGATGCGAACGTAGTATTCCCTCAGATTGCAGAAGCCACCGACTGGTGCAACTATATAATCCACGATGCTTATGACGGTAAGACACAATATATCCATACACCAGACGGTGGTTTTAAAGAAAATGTCGATCCGATTACTGCAAGAGAGAATTTCTTCGAATTCTTCGGCTTCGAGATGATATATGGAGACGCGGCAGAAGTGCTCAAGACACGTAATGCGGCAGTATTGTCCGAGAGAATGGCGAACGCCATATTTCCGGGACAGAATCCGGTAGGACAGACACTTATACTCACTGAGGCCAGGATGGGAGATGTGGACCTCATTGTAACCGGAGTCTATAAGGACTACTAGAAGTCAACCATACCCGATACAGGAGTAGTTCTCGGATACGACTTTGTGACAATGACGGAAAATCCGGAACTGGTGACTCTGGCTGACCTGGGCTGGAGAAAACCCTCTTCACTGCATTTCATAAGGCTGCGCCCTGGTGCAGATATCCCGGCAATTGAAAAATTCCTGATCGAAAACACAGACACCGACCCAATGCAGCAGATCGAAGGCTTCAGGTATAAGAGTATGGAACTCCTTCCTTTCAAGAAGATACATTATGACAAAAGGTTGTTCGGAACCGATTACGTACGTTATGTTGCTGACAAGGATCTGTTCGGTACATTCATATTCGCCTGCTTCGTGCTGCTGGCGTTCGCCGGATTGAACTACATATCATTGACAATGGCCTTCTCACGCTTCAGAGTGAAGGAAATGGCTACACGCCGACTTCTCGGCACGACGCGTACGGGCATATTCGGAAGAAGCATAACAGAAGCAGGTCTGCTGGTAATCATGTCCTGGCTCCTGGCACTGGGAACAGCATTTGCACTCGAACAAAACGTAGAAAGTCTCACCGGAATACAGATACACCTCTACTCCACAGCACTGGAGTGGATAGCAACGGCAATATTGATCGGATTCATATCCGTTATCGCCGGAATCGTTCCTGCTCTTGTCATTGCCAGCTACAGTCCTGTCGAGGTGGTAAAGGGAGAAGCGCGCCGTAATGACAAGGTCCTGCTCGGAAGAATATTCATTGCCATAGAAGGTGCACTCAGCATCGCTGCAATAGCCAGCACAATAGCAATATATGCACAGACATCGCAAATGGTCAATACCCCGATGGGATACGAGACCGAAGGACTTGTGTATATCAATTTCGGAAGCCACTATGATCAGAAATTTGAAGACGAACTGAAGGCACTCAGTTTTGTGGAAGCAGTAGGAAGCTTGCGTACTCCACCGACAAGAGAATACGGAATGATGGAATACCTTACAAGTGATGAAAACCCGATAACCGTGAAGAGCATGTCGGGCGACCAGACCGCATTCGACCTTCTGGGACTGAAAATTATAGAAGATTACGGCACTGCCCGCATAAACTATGCAGGCCAGGCGATGAAAGAGTTCTATTGCAAGAGCTGTATAGAAAAACTCAAGGAGCATATTGAAGGCAATATCATCACTCTCGGGCGGACTCAGCAGATCGACGGAATAATCGAGGACTTCAGGATGGGAACTGTGAAGAAGGCAGAAACTGCGACAGGTTATTCATTCACCCTAAGCGAACCGGGAAAATACGACGGTTTTCTTGTCAAGGTCAATACTGACATTGACGAAGCCATTAATGGAATCAAGGAGTTATATGCCGGACTTAAAGATGCCGACAAACAGCCTTCAATAGATAGCCTTGAGACTATGGTTGAGAATAATTATAGGGAAGAAAGGAGGATTCTGACAATGACAGCGGTGTTCTCGCTTCTGAACATCCTGATGACAATTATGGCAATCATCGCCCTCAGCAGCTACTATGCGCAGATGAAGACCAAGGATGTTGCCATCAGAAAGAGTTTCGGATGTTCACGCAGAAAAGTGTTCTACGAAACAGTCCTTGGCTTCATATGGCCGGTAGGCGCTGCAGCCCTTTTGGCGATCCCTGCCGCGTGGTATTTCATCAGACATTGGCTCAGCAAATATCCCGTCCGGATCGAGAACTCTCTCTGGATATACATATCCGCCCTTGCCATCGTTCTGATCGTCGTTACCGCATCGATGGCGACCCAGGCCGCAGGACTGATGCGAACCAACCCTGCCGACGTCCTGAAGAAGGAGTAAAAGTGCGGCGCACTATCCATCCAAACCACTGGCAAACAAGTATTTACAAAAACAGTTATGAAAAGCTATTTAAGATTCATATCCAAGAACAAGCTATACACCGCCATCGAAGTAGCAGGCCTGAGCGTCTCCCTGGCTTTCGTCCTGCTTCTGGGCTCATATATATTCGGCCAGATTTCCATTACCCGCTGCATCCCCGACAGTGACAGGGTTTACACCATTGAAATCGGTCAGATCTCATCTTTCTACGGACTGAGGGATGTGATGAAAGAAGAATTTCCTGAAGTGGAGACTGCGGCCAATATCTCCGAAGCAGGCAATCAGATCTATTACTCATTCGAAAACGAACTATACGAAGGCACATACACCATAATGGACAGGGAGATGTACTCACTCTTCCCTATCCGTTTCATCGAAGGCAGCGATGCTTCAGCCGAAATCGGCACAGAAATCATTGTAAGCCAAAGTTTTGCCAAAAGACATAGCGACAATATCATCGGCAAAGCCATCAAGATCAACAACAATACATACACCGTCGGAGCAATTGTCGAAGATTTCAAAGGAAGCTTACTTCCATATACTGACATAATCTTCAATTACAACGACAGCAGTATTGCAAGGAATTTCGAAAACAGTCCTTTTGGAAACATCGGTCCTACTCAGACATTCATCAAGGTCAAGGAAGGAAGCGACATAGCAGGTCTGGAAGCCAAGGCCAATGCCTGGATAGACAGTAAAAAGACCGAGTATTCTCTCTTCAGTTACAACGCGCTTCAAAACGGTCTTAAGATAGTTCCTTTCAAGGACATTTATTTTCACGAGGACAGTTATCATCTCGAGCACGGTGACATCTCGATCGTCAAAGCATTGAGTTTCATCACATTGCTCATCCTCATCTGTGCCGTGATCAATTATGTGAACCTCTGTTTCGCCCTCTCATCGAAAAGAGCCAAGGAAATGGCCACACGAAAACTTGCAGGAGCGGATAAAGGCATATTTGTCAGATACATTGCAGAATCTACCGCATTGACTATGCTCTGCTACCTGATTTCGATTGGCCTTGCCATCGGCTTCACCCCTGCGGTGAACGGGCTGCTCGAACAGACGGACACCACCGCCCGCATCAGCATCAGCGCTTCGCACGCCATTGTCACCGGATTCATTGCCCTTGCAGTCGGCATCATATGCGGAATATTCCCTGCATTGCAGTCGAGACAATACAGGCCGATCGATGTGGTCAACGGCAACTTAAGACGCCGTTCGAAGATGATCTTCAGCAAGATATTCATCACCCTGCAGACTACATTCGCCGTCATTATGCTCACCATATCCCTTATTATGGAACTCCAGATGAAGCATATGATGGACTACCCGCTCGGAATCGAGACCGGGAACATCTGCCTGCTTCAGGATTCAGGTGTCTGGTATCCATATGAAACAATGTCCGATCTGAACTCCCGTCTGGAACAATTGCCTTGCGTCACTTCATACGGATTCGCCAATGCAGTACCCGGTATGGCAGGAGACAATTGGACCGGAAAAGACAAGAACGGAGAAGAAGTGATGATCAGACGATTGCTTATGGATAAGGAAGCCTTCGGAGCCCTTGGATTCAGGATTGTCGCAGAATTCAATACCAATGATGAAAACGGAGTGTGGATCAGCGAGAAGACCGCAGCAATGCTGGGCTTCGACCCTGAAAACCTTAGTTTCGATTACTACTGCAACACCGGGAACGAGAGATATCAGGGACGGAACATTGCCGGAATCGTCGGGGACTTTGCCTGCGGAGACGCATCCTGGATGAATGAGGAAGAATATCCCTGCATATTCATTGTCAAGCCGGAAACCCTTCTGTACGGCTATCTGGTCGTGAAGCTGGCAGGAGACAAGGATGAGGCTGAACGACAGGTACTTCAGGCATTCGATGAATACTGGACCAATGAATACGGAAACCATATCGCCATACCGGATGATGCCTGGACGGGAAGTTATGAAGACATACGTATCAAGGAAATGGCCATCGAACGTAACACGATGAGACTGATGGAATTGTTTATGTCCATCTCGATCTTCATTTCACTGATCGGCCTTATTGCGATGAGTTCGTATTTTGCAGCCGAAAGAGAAAAGGACATCGCCCTTCGCAAGGTCTATGGAGGAACGGTCGCCAGCGAAACTTCCAGAAACCTCAGGGACTACCTGTTTATGACATTGGCCGCCTGCATCATCGGTATCCCTGTGGCCATCTGGCTCGGAGATATGTACCTCGAGGAATTCCCGTACCGTATCCACCTCGGTCTGCCTGTCGCACTCATAGCCGCATCAGCCGCCTTCATAATCTCCCTCGCCGCCGTCCTCTGGCAGACCCTCCGGGCCGCGCGCACGAACCCGGCCGAGGCGCTGAAGAAGGAGTAAAAGTGCGGCACACTATGCGTTCAGAGCACTGATAGACAAACATTTATAAAAACAGTTATGAAAAGCTACCTGAGATTCCTATCCAGGAATAAACTATACACAGTGATTGAGGTCATTGGACTGAGTATAGCTCTTGGATTCATCATAATCCTGAGCGCATATATCATCGATGAGATCAGCACCGACCTTCAAGTGAAGAACAAAAGCAAGTTGTGGGTGTGTCATAACAGAGGAATTGCTTCGTCATCACAAAGATTAGACAAGATTTTCGAGGCGACCCCTGAAATCACGGACTATTGCCAGTTCGCAAATTATGAAGTGCCGCTTAACATAAAGGCGAATGACCTCAGTTATTCGGAGAAAGCAATGTATGTAAGTGGCAATTTCTTCAAATTCATGGGGTACGAACTGGTGGCAGGAGATGCTTCCAGACTGTGGGAGGATGAGAAATCTGTGGTAATATCAGAAAGATTCGCACAGAACATATACCCTGGACAGAACGCAGTCGGGCTACCATTGACCTTTGCAGAGAATGATGAAAGCGAAGATCCTTTTTGGAATACTTTCACCATAACCGGTGTATATAGGAATCCCGAAAAGAGTGTCGTGATGGGGGCAGAGATAATCCGGCATATGAGCACCTGGCCGTATATGGATACTCCGGGATACGAGGTCGGAAGTGCCAATCTTCTGAGACTCGCATACGGCACCGATCGTGAAGGACTATGTGAAAGGGTGTATAAGGCAGCTGCTGAAAAAGGATTGTTATTATATGAGACTGGCCTTGTCGAGCCATTGATGCTGACCGCTTTCTGCGATATGGACATCAATGTAGCGAAGATAGATCCGAATCCTTTCATCAATCTGACAGACAAGACGATGTTGAAAAGATTCTTCATCGTCTGCCTGATACTTCTGGGATTCGCTATCCTGAATTATATATCCCTGACGATCGCCTTCTCACGGTTCAGGAACAAGGAAATGGCCACAAGACGGATATTGGGAAGCACGAAAGCGGCATTTACCTTCCGCAGTTTCCTTGAATCATCCGGTCTTACAGCCATCGCTTTTGCCATCGGCATAGCGGTAGCATTTATTATCCAGGACAAGGCGGCGACGATATTGGAGAAAGAAATCGACATATTCTCGAATCCGGCAGAAATAATCTGGAGCATAATCCTCATTGTCCTGTTATCGACAGTTACGGCATTGGCCCCTGCATTCATATCATCGAAAGGAAAGCCTGTCAGCATCATAAAGGGTGAAGAAAGATTCAGGGACAAGATGATATTGGGCAAGATGTTCATCTTCATCCAGGCTGCAGTCAGCATCGTATGCATTTCCATCGCATCGGCATATTGGCTCCAGACTCGGAGGATGCTCGACTCCCCTCTCGGATACCGCACGGAAAATATCATCAGCATCAAGGGAATACCGGTTGGGGTGCCTGTAAATCTCGAATCGGTCCCTTGCATCGGAAAGGTGGGCAGAACACTTGGCATCCCTATTGACGGCGCCACAATGAAAACAGGCCGTAATCTTGCTGACGAGACATTGACATTCCATATCACAATCTGCGACAGCGCTGCCTTGTCGGTTCTCGGAATCGGGATGACAGAAATCTTCAAGAGCGAAAGAGATGGATGGGATATATTTGTGACAGCAAGCAGCGCTCGATGGATAAGGAATCTCTGTGCGGAGAAAGGAATATCAGAAGACCGGATCAAGGATATATGTCAGGGTGTCATAAGTGAAATGCGTTTTGGCAACCACACCACTGCAAGTGAAGGAATTACGGGAGTGATGGTTCAGGAAAACGACAGGCTGCCCCATTATATTGTCGAAGTGGAAGGTGATCCCCTCAAGGCGAAAAGCAGTATCAAGGAGTATCTTTACAGTCTGGATTTCAGGGAATATTTCCACGGATACAATATCCATTTTACACCTGAGATCAAGACAATGGACGAACTTGTCGAAGAGAGTTATCACAAGGAAAAGAACAGCATCACACTGATCGGCATATTTGCCATGCTCTGTATGATGCTTACTGCAATGGCAATCATCGCCCTTAGCAGCCATTATGCCCGATTGAACAGGCACGACACTGCCGTAAGAAAGGTCTTTGGTATTTCCCGCAAGGAAGTCTTCTGGCGTACAGTCCTGGGATTCGCAGCACCGGTCGTGGCAGGAGCGGCAGTGGCCATCCCATTGGCCTGCATCTATATAGAACGCTGGCTTCAGGCCTTTCCAGTCAGGATCGCCAACTCCCCTGTCATCTATGCTTTCGCTCTGGCAGTCGTACTGATAGTGACAATCGCATCCGTGGCTATTCAGGCTCTGCATCTTATGCGGACGAACCCGGCAGAGGCATTGAAGAAAGAATAATAATCAGCGGCCGTGCTACCATACTGGGACAAATCGTCAAGGAGGATAGGGATAGTTATGTAAATTCACACTTGGGCTAAGAGAAATCCCAATGGCACACTTTTAGGTATCGGCGTTTTCATCAAATTATTCACAATATGAAAACGAACGACAAGAAGCATCTCACTTCAGAGAACGGACGCCCCATTGCGTACAATCAGAACACCCAGACTGCAGGCCATCGCGGACCTGTGACATTGCAGGACACATGGCTTCTTGAGAAGATGGCCCACTTCGACAGGGAAGTCATTCCTGAAAGAAGAATGCACGCAAAAGGTGCGGGAGCATATGGAACATTCACCGTCACACACGACATCACAAAGTACACTCGTGCCTCGATATTTTCTGAAATAGGAAAGCAGACCCCGTGCTTCGTGCGTTTCTCCACCGTTGCAGGAGAGCGAGGAGCTGCAGATGCAGAACGAGACATCAGAGGATTCGCAATGAAGTTCTACACTGACTCCGGAAACTGGGACCTTGTCGGCAACAACACTCCCGTCTTCTTCCTTCGCGATCCGCTGAAGTTCCCTGACCTGAACCATGCCATCAAACGTGACCCGCGTTCAGGCATGCGGTCGGCAAATTCCAACTGGGACTTCTGGACTCTCCTTCCCGAAGCTTTGCACCAAGTGACGATAACCATGTCACCACGCGGCATCCCGGCATCATTCCGCCACATGCATGGATTCGGAAGCCATACATACAGCTTCTATGATGCCAAGAACCGTCGCACATGGGTAAAGTTCCATCTGAGGACACTCCAGGGCATAAGGAACATGACTGATGCCGAAGCGGAAGCAGTCATCGCAAAAGACAGGGAATCACATCAGCGTGACCTGTTCGAAGCTATCGAAAGAGGAGATTATCCACGCTGGCTGATGCAGGTACAGCTTATGACCGAGGAGCAGGCCAGGAAGTATGAGATCAATCCGTTCGACCTGACCAAGGTATGGTATCATGGCGACTTCCCTCTTCACGATGTGGGCATACTTGAGTTGAACCGCAATCCGGAAAACTTCTTTGCTGAAGTGGAGCAGGCAGCATTCAATCCGGCAAATATCATCGAGGGTATCGGTTTCTCTCCTGACAAAATGCTTCAGGGACGCCTCTTTTCATATGGTGACGCACAGCGATATCGCCTAGGAGTGAATTATAATGAAATCCCGGTAAACCGTCCTCGTTGCCCGTTCCATGCGTTTCACCGCGACGGTCAGATGCGAACCGACGGCAATATGGGAGCGGCGGTTTCATATGAACCTAACAGTTACGGCGAATGGAAGGAAAAGCCTTCAGCTAAAGAGCCTCCGTTAGCTGCTATGGGAGATGTGTTCAGCTATGACGAGCGGGAATACGACAGCGACTACTACACCCAGCCGGGAAAGCTTTGGCGCCTGATGTCGGCGGAAGACCAAAAGGCTACCTGCGAAAACACAGCACGCGCGATGGGCGATTCGGAGATATTCATCAAGCAGAGGCACATCCGCAACTGCTTCAGAGCCGATCCCGCATATGGTAAAGGAGTCGCAGTAGCACTGGGACTTTCATTGGATGAAGCCCTCATTGCCGAAGATCCGGCACATCCGGAATGGGATGACAGATAATCCAATTCTAATAAGAGAGGTGTCCTGTGATGAGAATTGCAGGGCATCTCTGTTTATTTTGCCCATAAAGAGGCAACTGTTTCTCTGTATTTCCTTGAAACAGGAATAGAAGTTCCGTCCGCAAGGATCAATGAATCATGCAAAGTTTCTTGGATGGATTCTTTTCTGACAATATAAGATCTATGTACGCGAATGAAATTGTCACCGAGCATATGTTCCCATTGAGTGATACCTGTCTTGTTACGGAAACGGCGTTCCTCCGTCGCATAGACCCACACTTCCGAGTCATTGGACTCTATATAAACAATCTCATTACGGTTCAGAATGATTTTGTGACGATCTGATGTAAAGGAAACAGTGCTGTCTTCAGGCTCGAACTTATACATTTGTAATACTAAGTGCTCCCCCGCAAGAATCAAGAAGATTATTACAGCGACAAAAATAGGATTTACCAGAATATCTGCGACTCCTATACCCAGATACAAAGGATTTTGTTCTTCTATGTATTCCAATAACCTGTGACCACAGACTACCAACAGGAACTCCATTACAGCAATAGCACCGAAAATATATACTGCGTTCATGACAGACTTACTTGAACCATCTTCCCTGACCCGTGCAAGAAAGAACTTTGCTGTCACTACCCCCGGCAAGAATAGAGATGACATGAACAATGCCTCTGAAAAGCTGTAATCCAGACTTAGCAATATCATCGCCACTATGATAAGGGCTGTCGCCCAATACGCAATCAATGCTGTTGTTCTATTGATCTTCATGTCACAAAATTACCAATAAACCTTGAAATATCCAGTCTTGACCCTGCCGGTCACATTCAAGGATAGGATTTGACAGATTCAGAATAGGTTTTGACTTTCGATAATTCATTGATTAGGAATACCTTTGCAGAAACATTAATCAACCACTTAAATTATATCGCTATGTTATCAATTCTTCCAAACGCTGCATTTGTGCAGTTCTTCGTAGAAGGTGGACTCGGAGGTATGAGTATCATCACACTCCTTTTCGCATTCATGTTGTTTGCCGCCTGGAAATTCCCGGCTTGGGTAAAGGAGATCGGGATTGCCGCACTTGTTGCAAGTATCCTTTGGACCCTCTTGGGACTTTATCAGGCATTCGGTGCTTTATTGAGAGCACCTGACATTTCCCCTGTTGTTATTTTCGGAGGCTTGAGGGTATCATTGATCTCTACTATCTACGGTATTGTCATTTATCTGATTTCTTTAATAATCAGGATTATTCAGAAACCAAGAATATGACATTCTATATCATAATGAAGATTTTCGTTATTTAACTAAAAATTTAGTTGGATAATTAGAAAATTAGTTTTATGTTTGCATCGGGAAGTTCGGGAGACCACTCTTTCCGATGCAGATTATATTGACATCCTGAGCTGGAGCAAAGGATCATAACGATAAAATCATGGGTGAAACAATCAAGAACAAGCCACAGGAGCTTACTAAAGCTGAACTGGAGATAATGCAGGTTATCTGGCTGAAGGAGAAGGTGCTGGTACATGATATCCTTGCCGAGCTGCCGGAGCCTAAGCCTGCATATAATACGGTATCCACAATTGTACGTATCCTCGAAAACAAGGGTTTCGTATCTCACAAGGCATACGGCAGGACATACGAGTACTTCCCTATCGTCGGCAAGGAGGAATACACCAGCACTTACATGCGTACCGTCCTTGATAACTTCTTCGAAGGCTCAGTAAGCCGTATGGTGAACTTCTTCTCGTCGCAGAAGTCAATCTCTCTCGAAGAGACAGATGAGATTCTCAAGATATTGAACGGAGACAAATAGACATTCTAATCCCCTGTTATGATGTCAGTAATCAGTTTCATAGTTGAATCATTGATCTGCAGCGGACTCTTCCTGGTGCTATATCGTTGGATGTTGGCAAAGAAAGTCGGCTTCAGGATCTGCCGTACCTATCTGATAGTGACGATGGTGCTTTCTGTGACAATTCCGATTATGGATGTACCGTTGTATCCATCAGAGAACGTGGTTAGACTCAGCGAATGGACTGTGTTCAGCTTTGACGATTTCGCTGCAGTTCCTGCTGACCTGGAAGAAGCAGTCGCAGTCAATCATAATAGCGAGGCTATAAAGCCCGAATCATCAGCCCAAACAACAGGCAAATCAATTGACCTGAAATTGATCCTGACCATCCTGTACACATTAGTCGGAGCCATATCACTTGCTCTGCTCGCATACAACACAGCCAGAATATACAGGCTCCGCAGCAAGTCTAAGCTCACATACGAAGAGGACTATACCCTCGCCGAACACAAGGACATAAAGACTCCGTTCTCTTTCATCAGGACCATATTCATGGGCTTCAACTATGAGCCACAGGAACGCAGGCAGATCCTTACTCATGAAGCAAGCCACGTACGTCACAGACATTCATACGAGCGACTTTTCATGTCGGTACTCCGTTCTATCTTCTGGTTCAATCCGTTCTTCTGGATGGCAGAGAAGGACTTGGAGGAAGTGCAGGAGTGGGAAGCTGACAAGGATGTGCTGGATGAAGGCTGGAACCTTAAAACATACAGAACAACCATATTCAAACAACTCTTTGGTTATAATCCGGATATATCCTGTGGGTTGAATCATTCATTGACAAAACAAAGATTCATTATGATGACTCAATCTCATCGTGGCAAAGGGGCCTGGCTCAGGCTGGCTGCCACACTCCCCGCAATTGCAGCAACTTTCTTTGCCTTCGGCTGCGGAACAAAGCAGGCAGAGATGACTGAAGTTTCAACGGACTTGACTGATGGCACGGAAGCGACATATATTGATATGTGTCCTCCATGCGACGCGACTGTCAGCAATACATTCAATGCAGGCAGAGCGGGACACTCTCACACTGGAATAGACTATGTACTTGAAGAAGGTGACCCGGTCTATGCGGCAGCGGATGGTGAAATCTCTGCAATCACACGCGACGACAGCAACGGACTTATGCTGACGCTGAAGCATTCCGATGGCTATGAAACAAGGTATGCACATCTTTCAAAGGTTGATATCGCTTCAAAAATAAGTTTCAAAGGTAAGAATTCGGGACATGAAATTTCAGGAAACAGCTATCATGTCTCGACAACTGCAGACCACAGCGGTTGGACTTACAATGGAAAGGTATTTAAAGGTCAGCTTATAGGATATGCCGGCTCGACCGGTAGAGCAACAGGGGCACATCTGCATTTCGAGCTTCGCCAGCACGACATTCCTGTCGATCCGTCACCGTTCTTCACATCCGACAAGCCTGTCAAGGCCCCTTTTATGATAAGCGTAAGAGAGATGTCTGGTGCTTCCGGGATAGAGTACGCGATATTCTGTAATGGAAAGCAGACTCCAAAAGACCAGATCGGCAATGCTGTTGCAGAGTTCTTCAAAGGCGAGGAAAACATGTATTCAACCGTTGTTCACATTGAAGCTGAGGAAAATATTCCTATGGGGGTAATTACCGACATCAAAGTGCAGCTCCGCAATGCACAGGCACTGAGGGTCAGGTATGAATCCAATGAAAGGAGTGTTGAAAAGCGTCTGCCGCCAGCACCAAAAACCGAATTGTTCACAGCCGCAGAAGATGCCATAGGCGGAGTGAATCGCAGAAATATCATCGTCATGAGAGTAAACCATAACGGTGAAATGTTTCTCGGAAGTACTTACGTGAAAGGGAGTCTGCACAATGATGATCTATATGCAAAAGAGCTGGCAAGACTGAAAGAACTGATATCGAATCCGGAAGAGAGCGCTGAATGCCCGGAAATTGAAATGATGGATATTCAGATGCCAGATGGTTCTACCAGACAGTTCAGAGTCAGCAAAGGTATGATAACATTCCAGAATGACAGAGCCACTTCATACGAGGACTACACCAAGGCAATGAAGCTTATCACTACAGCCTATAAGGAACTTCGTGAGGAACTCTCATCAGAAGTCTTCGGAAAACCCCTTGCTGAACTTTCAGATGCAGAAATGCAGGTGATTTATCGGGCTGTACCGATGAATGTATCTGAAGTGGAACCAAGAGATGTTCCAGCAAGAAAATAACAGAATTACTTCAGCAATAACTGTGATGCCAGCACTACCCCAAAGTGCTGGCTTTTAATATCATAAAGTTACACAATTATCATCTATGAATACACCAACTAAATTATTTAGGTGATAAACTATATAAAATAGTTGCATAACAAGAAAATTTAGTTACCTTTGTGTCGTAAAGATATTTCGACATGAAGAAACTGACTAAAAAAGAGGAAGAGATCATGAATCTCTTTTGGGACAAGGGGGCGATGTTCGTGCGTGAACTTCTGGAGCATTA
>JBGVCR010000038.1:0-17866 GCA_045118995.1 Candidatus Cryptobacteroides sp. | reverse complement strand
CCCCAGAAACGGGCAAGTTGCTCACGCGTTACGCACCCTTGCGCCGGTCGCCATCAAGGGTTATTGCTAACCCTCATGCTGCCCCTCGACTTGCATGTGTTAAGCCTGCCGCTAGCGTTCATCCTGAGCCAGGATCAAACTCTTCATTGTATAATCTTTATAAATCTCTCAGCTTGTCCTGACACTTATAATTCTTTCAAAAGAATTAACGCTTCTCGATAAATTGTATTTCTCGGTACTTGCTTCTTGTACAGTAAAAACAGTCTTTTCAATGAACTTCTTAATCCCTCTTTCGAGGCCCGTTTTTCAAATGGGAGTGCAAAGGTACGACTTTTTATTTAACTTCCAAACTTTTCCGAATATTTTTTCAAACTTTTTTCAAAAGAAATATCCCTCCAAGAATGCATTCAATTGATTCTCAGAGGGATAAACTCCAAAATTATTTTTCAATAAATAATTGGGATTTTAGTTTCATTTTGAACTCATCCCCGATCAAAGTCATAGCGTCTATGGCAGGGAATAGCTTCTCTAGATTCACAAAATAATCATCAAGACTAGAATAAATATCAAACGGCGACTCAAGAATACGGTTCGGGCACTGGGAGACCTTAAGGTATTCCACCGGGAGCATCAGGTACGCATCCCTCTTGCCCTGCTCATACTTAAACTCTACTGTCAGTTCCATACATCTATTGAAGATTCCGGCCAGACCATAAAGTTCATCCTGTCTGTCAAGACCCTCCTGAGGGGTCTCCAGCTCTACCACCAGTTCAGAACTGCAGTTTCTATCACCTATATATATAATAGGAGATAAAGTATAGGCATCATAGGTCCAGCACTCGCCTTCCGGGAATCTCGAATATTCCAGAA
This sequence comes from Candidatus Cryptobacteroides sp., assembly GCA_045118995.1. Taxonomy (GTDB): domain Bacteria; phylum Bacteroidota; class Bacteroidia; order Bacteroidales; family UBA932; genus Cryptobacteroides. The sequence goes on along the minus strand of JBGVCR010000038.1, from coordinate 16,996 downwards.
CCTTTCCATCCACCTTCACGGACTGAGGAGGGAACATTGCCGGAAGCCTGAGTTCATATGCACGGTCTGCCGGGGCTCCTTCATATCCACCCATCCTCTTACCGATGACAATCCTTACGATATTACCCTCCGAGACCTTGGAAATGCGAGTCCACGCTCCGCCATTCTTATAGTCCTGACTGACTCCATCATCCTCGTAATGCGAAAGAGTTCCATCTGCTCCCGGCACAAAGGTAAGTACAAGAGTATTGCAAGGTTCCTGCAGATTCTCTATGTCAGAGGGATTCATCGGAATAATGCTTCCAGCTTTTGCATACCACGGATTCTCAGCCAATGTATATTGAAGGTCAAGAGTTCTACCACCCGAGTACATCATACCTGTCGCAAAATCATACCATTGGCCTTCCGGCAGCCATATCCTTCGATCAGCCAGGCCCGTCAATGAATCACAAGGCTGCACAATCGCTGTCGCAAGAATATCATCACCGAACATAAACTGCTCCTTATATGTATAGGCTTCCTCTTGCTCCGGATAGTCATAATACATCGGGCGACACATTGACACACCTGTATCATAATTGGCACGGGATGCATTATATATATAAGGTACAAGGTCATAACGAAGACGGATGGCATCTCTCATCACGAAAAGGTGATCCGGGAAAGCCCACGGATATCTCACAATACGCTGATCCTTTGTCGAGTGGGTCTTGAAAATCGGAGTGAACACTCCGTACTGAAGCCATCTGGTATAAAGTTCCGGATCTGTCTCCTTGACCTCCTTATGAAACATATGGCCTCCAATATCATGTCCCCAATATCCGTAATTCACATTCGATGCTGTCGATGTGAACCAAGGAAGGAATGCAAGAGTCTTCCATGTAGCATAAGTATCACCGGAAAAGGCCAATTGATAACGATGACTGCCAAGGCCTCCCCATCTGTGATAGATGAAAGGTCGGATATCAGGAGACCTTTCCTCCGCGTGACGGAAGAATGTATGATTCAGCCAGAAAGTGTTCGAGAGGTCCTTGACATACTTGGACTCCTTCCATTGCTGCCAATCCAGCCACCAGAAGTCCACTCCATCATCTTCCATAGGGCCAAGCACCGTCTTGAAATAGGAATCAGCCCATTTCTCCTGAGACATCCTGAAAGGCACCCCTTCCCCCGGTTTATCCCAGCCGTAATCTGCAGCAAAAGCCTCATACTGAGCCTCGAAAGGTTCCACTCCGGAAGCCGGATGCAGATTCAAGGCCACTTTAAGATCCTCTTTCTCTGTCCATTCAAGGAAGTTAGAGGGCGATGGGAAAAGCTGTGCCTGCCAAGTGTATCCGGTCCATCCGATTCTCTGTCCATATGCATCCTTGGCCGGATTCTTCTTACGAAGACCCCATGTCTCATGCCAGTCCATATCGACGATTAGCACATCGATCGGGATATCCACAGAACGAAGATTATTCACGAGATCTCTGAATTCATTGTCAGAATACTGCCAATAGCGGCTCCACCAATATCCGAAAGTATATTTCGGAGGCATAGGAGAACGGCCGGCTACCTTAGAATAATCCGCAAGAGCAGCCTTGTAATCATGACCATAAGCGAAGATATACAGATCCTGACGCTCACCATCAGGGCGGCCAGAAACCCACTCCTTCCAATGCGAATCCACCGGCACCAGAATATGAGTCCTGCTGTCATCCACGACACTCCATCCGGAACGGGACACAATACCCTGCTCCATCGGCTCCTTACCAAGCTTGTCGCCGTCACATCCGTCAAGAGTACGGGTTGTACCCATCAGATTCTGATCATCTTCCATACCCGGAGTCCATAAAACCTTCTTTCCTCCAAGCAAGAATTCCACTTTCAGGTTCTCGGCAGTGAACTTTCCTTCCGGCTTATATGTCAATGTAATATCAGAGGTCTTGATCACTACTCTCGACTTAGATTTCGAAACTTTAAAATCCGGTACCGGGAGCTTTCTATTGATAAAAGTCAATGTCGCATTGTCTTCAAAGATCCCATCCTCACTCCACTCCATTCTGACAAGGCGGGATGTAAGGACCGTAAAACGGGCATTGCCCGCAATGACCATTGCCGAAGGATCGGCCTTAGGATCGTCCGCAACCGTCCCCGCTGCAAACGAAGCAATCGTGCAGCAGAGCAACACGATTGCAAAAAAGAGTTTCTTTATCATAGATTATATTAATACAATGAAATCATACCCCAAGACTGAGGGCCTCCTTCAATTGTAACATAAACAACTACTTCCCTTTCGAGTCCTGCAGTGGTGCCCGGGCCCTTGAAAGGAATTGTAACCACCTGACGAGGATTGCGTATCTTTTCATTGAGATTCAGCGTACCGAACCACTGAGGGCCGGATTTGAATTCCACCTTGCTGATCTTCACATTCTCGCCACGGGCATTTGTGATCTTGAGGCCGTTCATCTTAGCAAAATCAGTAGCCATGATAGTCATATAAAGACGCTTCTTGTTCTTTCCGTCGAAATCCTGAGGGCACCAGTATGCGACTTCCTTCTCAGGAGCGTAAGGGTTGAATGACTTGTCGGCATAATCCACTGCCGAATACTTTGCAACAAGCTCACATGCGGCTGCAAGAGGATCTGCGAACGGCTCCACAGCAGAGATTATATTCTCACCGGCAGGACATACATCATCAGCGGTACCATAACCTGTTCCATAATGGAATGTATTGTCTGAAGCTACCATGTCAGCAAACTCGCCTGCAATAGCCTTCTCGAAATAGTAATCCATACGAGGAGCATAATAGTCACGTACAAGACCAGACCATACACGGGCAGAATAGTCCTTGAGAGAAGGACCTGACCAAGTAGAGACCAGACGTTTGATCTCCTTCTTGAAATCTGCTGCTTCTTTCTCGCTTGTAGCTACCTTGTCAGCCATATCGAACCATCTCTGGATCCTGAGGATCGGATGCGACTCGAGAAGACGGTCCATATCGAGAAGCATCTGATTAAGCTGTCCCTTAAGCTCGCGAGCCTTCTCCAGATCATCGGCCACGATTGCCCAATTGGCAGCCTTCAAAGCATAATCAGCCTTTGCTGCAATATAGAGAGCGGCATACTGAACAGCATCAGTGACATAAAGTTCATTATCCTTATAAGAATCTGCTACAGAAAGGAATGCCTCGATACCATCAAAATAATGCTGATTGATGTTCATGGTCTCGCCTCTATGATATGCAGGACGCTGCTGCCACAGGAAGCGGGCATTATTGGTAAAATTGTCATATACCGACTGTCTGAGCTCGTTCCAGAATTCAGTAAACGCCGGATCCGAAGCTCCGTAACGTGCTCTGTTATAAGACTCAAGGAATGAATCAAGGTCGATTCTTGAATCGCTCCAAGCTGCTGCTGAGATAAGTTCATAGAGAATTTCATTGTTCTCGACTCCTTCCGGAGATGTACCGAAACCTGTAAGACGGCCCTTGTTCTCAGACTTGACTGCATCGATGTGACCATTGAGATAGAAGTCAAGAGGTCCCTTGAGGGCTGTACGGCCACCGAAGTTAGGCACTGTGCTCCAGATCCATGACTTTCCATAGAAACCGCTGAGATTGTCCCAGCTGTTACCATTCTTCCATACATAGTTATTGAAGTCCACAGCGAGGTCGATCACCATCATCTTGTCATCAGGTGCGCCGCTAAGAAGAGCCTCCACACTCTGCGGATCCCAGATATCACGCTGGTAGCCGAACATCCATCCCTGCATAACCCACACAGCATCTGGATTGGCAGCTGCCACAGCCTCATATATAGTCTTGCTGTAATGCTGGAGCTTGTCATGACGCTCCTGAGAGCCCTTTTCACCGAACGGAATATCAAGTTCGTTGAAGCTGTCGATAAGATAATACTTACCCTTTCCGAACTCCTTCTCCCATTCTTTGATGAACTCTGTTCCTATAACGCTGAAAAGAGAGTCCACAGGTGAAAGCATATAGCTTTCGTGGCCCGACCACTTGGTAGTCATCATATCCACCTCAGGATAATGCTCCTTTACCGCCTTAGGGACAAAGCCTGCAAATCCCTGATACACAGGGTTCATACCCAGAGCCAGCATTCTGTCATTGATCTTATGCTGAAGTGCGATCTGGTTTGCATGCCATTCCTGAGACATACCGCCGTCGATAGCTGTCATATTACCCATTCTCATCCATGGGAAATGAGCCGGGCCAGTGAAATATGCATCGATCTCCTCCTGGCTGAGTCCGAGCTTAGACCATACTCGCGCAAGGATAGCCTCACCTGCGATAGGCGCCAAAGGCATGTTGAAACCGTGAAGGGCAATCCAGTCGATTTCCTTCTCCCATTCTTCCCAACCCCAGAAAGGAGTAGTGTAACCATATGTACATACATTGTAATAAAGGCGGTCGCAGAAAGGAGTGGTCACACTCTTGCGAGCCATATCAGCGAGCTCGCCAGGGAACTCGAGTCTGTCACCTGTCCAGCTTGCGATACCATAACCGTTCTCAAGTACAAAATCATAGAAACCCTTACAGAGAGCGACTGCTGAGGTTCCTTCTACTGTAAGAACATCATCCTTTACTGTCAATGCATAAGTATCAAGACTGTCCACCTTGTCAAGCATGACAAACTCCACATTGGAAGGAAGGCTTCCGAATGTTCTGGAAATAACATTTTCCGCTTCTTTTACCTCAGCCGGCTTGCAGCTGCAGAAGACAGATACGGCGGCAATGATCACCGCCACGAAAGAAATAGTCTTTTTCATGTGTTATAAATCATTTGGCAGCAAAGTTAGTGAATTATTGCTATCTTTACGACATAATTTTAAACCTATGAAACCACAATCTAAACGACTACTATCACTTGATGCATTGAGAGGCTTCGACATGCTGTTCATTATGGGATTTTCAGAATTGGTAATGAAGATATGCGCATTATTCCAGGGCGGAGACCAATGGTGGATAGCACGTACAATGAAGCATGTATCATGGGACGGAATAGCCCATCATGACACGATCTTTCCTCTTTTCCTTTTCATCGCAGGAGTATCTTTCCCGTTCTCATATGCCAAGCAGCTGTCTTCAGGCATGTCATCCCGATCGATTTACCTGAAGATCTTCAAGAGAATGTTGATTCTCATCGGACTTGGAATCATTTACAACGGCTTCTTCAAATTCGATTTTGCAAATCTCAGAGTTGCCAGCGTACTGGGCCGCATCGGACTTGCCTGGGGATTCGCAGCTATTCTTTACATCAATTTCAAACCGATGACAAGGGCCATAATAGCCGGCGCCACACTTATCGGATATTGGCTTCTCATCTGTTATGTACCGGCACCGGATGTACCAGGCGGCGACCCTCTCACAATGCAGGGCAATCTCATCGGATATGTGGACAGACTTCTCATGCCTGGCAGACTTATCTATGACGGAGGACGCTTCGATCCTGAAGGACTTCTCAGTACTGTACCGGCCATTGTGTCTGCAATGCTGGGTATGTTCACAGGAGAATTCATCAGAATTCCTGATGAAAAGATTTCCGGAAGCAGGAAATCCCTTTATATGGCAGGAGCAACGGCAGCCATGCTCGGCCTGGGTCTTCTCTGGAGCCTCGTATTCCCTATCAACAAAATGCTCTGGAGCAGCTCATTCGTACTTGTTGTAGGCGCATACAGCCTCGGAATGTTCGCTTTGTTCTATTATATAATAGATGTAAAGGGATGGCAGAAGTGGACATTGTTCTTCAGAGTGATCGGTCTGAACTCCATCACCATCTATATGGCACAGAAGATATTCAGCTTCAGCAGCGTAAACAAGTTCTTCTTCTCCGGAATCGTAAGCCATGTTCCTGAAGCTTGGGGAGCTGTAGTTTATGCTGTGGGATATGTCGCTATCTGCTGGCTGTTCCTATACTTCCTTTATAAGAAAAACACATTCCTGAAGATTTAGGAATGTGTCATCAATAAATTCTGAAAAAATTTCAGTTATTCTTTCGGGGCCTTTACCAGTATGCTTTTCATATCTCTTGTGAGTCTGACATCCTGGAAGAGGCCCTGACCATATTGGCGGACATAGGTTCTAAAACCCGGTTCGCCACTGGTAAATTCAAATATGCGGGCTCCGCTTCGTCCTATATTGTTATAAACTGTATCACAACCGCTGTAACGGCCGTAGATATAGAACATATCACCAAACTTGAGGACAAAGTCATCATCATGATCATGTCCGCACACAATAGCCTCGACATCACCAAGTTCCTTGAAGTTAGCCACAAGGCCCGAATTATATCTTGACGAGCAAGGCTCTTCAGCGAAATAGCCGATCATACTTCTGCCGGTATCCCTGACACCATCGTTATACTCCCTTACCGGAATATGGAAAAACGCCATTGACGGCACCGGAGTACCGCCGTTAGCTTTTGTAAACGCCTCACTATGGTCTCTGTACCATCCTATCTGGCTATGTCTGATATAATCATACCCCTTCTCACCTCTATACTCGATGTAAGAACCGGAATCAAAGAGATAGAACACCCTCTCGACTCCTTTTGAAGATGAGAGGCTGATCACATCATTCGAATAGCCATGCAACCCTTCGCGCTCCGGAGTATTGATATTGCCCGGGATAGATCTGATTACTGCATACATTTCTTCACGATTCAACTCGAAATCGCTGTCATGATTTCCCATCGCTACAGCAAACGGAATACCTCTGTCCGCTATCGGCTGAAGGAGTTCACGTGCTGACCTCTCTGCCGGATTACCAAATATAATATCACCGGTATGGATCACGAGATCAGGTTTTTCCATATCAAGCATCTCGATCACATTGGCCAAGGCTCTTTCCGACCTCTTGTCGCCAGCCACATAATGAGTGTCAGTCAGCTGGAGGATCTTGAATTTACCGTCAGGACGGAATTTGAATTCTCGGACCGGTTTGTCATTGAGAACCGGCTCCGTCTTGTCATCCTTACGTGTGCCTGCAAGAGCATCAATGCCCGGCACAGCAATGGCCGCACCCGAAAGTGCAGCCACCTTGAGAAAGTCTCTTCTTTCCATATATGCTTAGAAATTGTATTTCACCATCATATTGATACGGTGGTTGCCTACCCAATGGAGGTTCTTATCTGCAAGGCCGAACTCATTGAGCTTGCCTTCATTATACTCACCGTACTGAACGCTTGTCCACTGATACTCAAGTCCGACATTGAGCTTGCCGATATTGTAGATTATCTGCGGATTGATTCTGTACATCTGGTTGATATTAGAAAAGCCGTTTGTGCAGAAATATACATCAGACTTGGCAAGAGGACCGGATGCAGCCTCAGCAAGACCGAGATTCTTCATATAACCCAGCATAAGCACTCCCTGCCATTTCTTTCCATAGATCAAAGAAAGCCAAGAAGATGAATTGCGAAGCGAAGCATAATTCCAGCTTCCGTCAGAATTCTCACCGATTTTAGCATAGCCGCTCATCAGGTTCATATGCTCTCCACCTTCACCGTATGTGGTCTTTGCCTTGACAGCAAACTTCTTATAAGAGTACTGGGCGTATGCATATCCGAGGACGGAGGTCTTTCTGTCTGAAACCTTCACTGTCTTTTCATTCAATGTTCCGAAGACCCTTGGCTTGATGCTGAGAACATCCACACCGGCCTTAACAAGGAAATTCTTTGTCTTATATCCCAGAGCTGCATAAGCTTCAGGAGTCTTGCCATACTTCATATACATTGCCGAGCCACCGATCGGACCGTTTGACTGATACTGCATCTGCCAGAGTGCAGCAGCAGAAACGAACCAATTGCTTCCAAGGTTTGCATCCATCTGGACAAGAGGAGTTCTGGAGAACGGGCCGAACGGAGCACCTACCTCAAGGCTGAACACATGCGGGAAGTCAGCCGCCATCGGATGCCATCCCTGTCCGATCTTAAGAGCAACAGAAGCTTTCTGATCTTCTCCCATAGGAAGATCCTTCCAAGTTACAGTCGCATATGCCTGACGCATGCGGGCCTGAGCTGTGCCGGAAATCTTTGTACTGCTTGGGAAATATACTGTTGCATTGGCATTCGTAGAGTTTGAAAGACCTGCATAGAAGTCACCCTCTATCTTTGCTCCGAAATGAACATTTCCAATGCTATAACCGGTAACATCCACTCCAAGGCGGGAAGTAAGAGCCACGAAACGGAACGACGACTCATCATTGATGTCAATACCGTCTTTCATCGACACATCCTTAGGAAGGTAATAGAAAAGGTCGGCTGTTCCTGACACGCTCTCGCGGCTGTCATAAATGAAATAGTTTCTGACGAAACCGTAAAGCTTGAAATGATTCTTAGGCTCAGCCTTCTGCTCTGGTTCTGCAGCTGCTGAATTCACTGAACAAAGTGAGAGGAGCGCAGCTGAAAGCATTATGTAAAAACGTCTCATATTTTATATTGTTTAATAATCAGGGTTATATTCCTCTACCGACATGGGCCGGCGGGAATGAGAAATGGGCTGCCCGAAAGCAGCCCACAAATATAGTACTTTTTTTCAGTATTAGAATCCGATAAAGATCAGCATTGCGTAACCGAGGACAAAACCGACTACACCCATGACGATTCCGACAGTAGCCATCTGCTTGGTAGTGATCATACCTGTAGATGCGGCAAGAGCATTCGGCGGAGTACTTACAGGGAGACACATTGCGATAGATGCTGAGATTGCGATACCGATGATCATTGCTGGGACACCACCCATGTTTTCGAATGCAGGATTTCCCGCCATAGCCTTTCCTACTACGATAAGGATAGGAACTACAAGGTTTGCTGCAGCCGAGTTCGAAATGAAGTTCGAAAGGAAGTAGCAGATAAAGCCTCCCACAAGCATCACGACAAGGGCATTCCAGCTTGCGAACGGAATGATTTCGATAAGCTTTGTTGCAAGTCCTGTCTGATTTAGAGCAGTTCCAAGAGCAAATCCTCCGGCAACCATCCAAAGCACTGCCCAATTGATATGCTCGAGGTGACGAGCCTTGAGGATACCGGTAGCGGAGAAAACAGCGAACGGAATCATAGCCACAATGTTCGAGTTCACCTTGAACAAGCTCTCACCTACCCAAAGAATGATTGTAAGAGCGAAAGTTACCCACACCACATATTTCTGGAATGGAGTCACCTTTACAGGAGCGCCTTCGATCTTAAGTTCGATTGACTTAGCCTTGAAAGGATACAGTTTCTGAAGAAGTATCCAAGCTATGAAAAGCATGAGGAACACGAACGGCACCATTCTGAGCATCCATCCTGCAAAAGTGATATTGTAACCTGCCTCCTGAAGAGCTCCAAGGGCAATCGCATTCGGCGGAGTACCGATAGGGGTACCCATACCACCGATATTCGCCGCAATAGGAATGGCAAGGGCAAGAGAGATTCTTCCGCCGCCATCCTTCGGCAATGTAGCAAGGACCGGAGTAAGGAAGGTAAGCATCATAGCTGCAGTAGCGGTATTACTCATGAACATAGAGAAAATACCGATAACGAGCAATACACCAAGAAGGACGAACTTAGGATTCTTTCCGAAAGGCTTGAGCATTACTTTCGCCAGCTGAACATCAAGTCCGACCTTAGTGGCCGCAAATGCAAGAACGAATCCGCCGAGGAAAAGCATGATCACAGGATCGGCAAAAGCCGCCATCACATCCTTATAATTTGTAAGGGCACCGACATTTTCCTTAGCGATAAGGAAACCAAGTCCCTTGTTAGATGTCGTGAGAAGAATGGAAACAATTGCTACTACAGAAGTGGTCCAGGTCGGAATGACTTCAAGAATCCACATAAGTGCTGTAAACACAAAAATAGCAATGACTCTCTGCTGAGTGAGCGTAAAGATAGGCTCGGCAGTAACAGGGTCGACTCCAAAGAAAGAAGTAGGTACGAAAGCCAGGAAGAATGTTATGACGCACACACCCAGAAAACTAAGGCAGCGCTTTACATTCATCGGATGGCCCAGAAATGAAAAATAGGACATAGTTTTTAGTATTGTTATTAATTATATTTCCAATAAGGGATGTAAAGTTGGACATTTTATTTATAAAAAACAAGAGAGCTGCCCGAAGACTGCTCTCTTGACATTATGTATCTTATATCGATTAACCGAAGAATCCGGCTGAACCGAGAACGATAAGCATTACATATCCGATTACAAGACCGAGGATACCCATGATGAGACCAGTCTTGACCATCTCCTTCTGCTCGATCATACCTGTTGAAGCAGCAATTGCATTCGGCGGAGTCGAGATAGGGAGTACCATACCGAGTGACGATCCGATTGCCACACCCACGAGGAGAGTAGAAACGCCACCAAGAGGTGCAAGGTTACCTGCAACGCTTGCTCCGACCACTGCAAGGATAGGAACGAGGAGGGATGCTGTCGCTGTATGCGAGATGAAGTTAGCCATTGCGTAGCAGATGAGACCTGAACCGATCACCATGATCAATGCCGGCCATGAGCCGAATGGGATCACATCGATGAGAGTCTGTGCAAGACCTGTCTCCTGAAGACCTACACCAAGAGCGAAACCTCCGGCAACCATCCAGAGAACAGACCAGCTGATCTCCTCGAGGTCGCGCTTTGTAAGCACTCCGATGATAGCACATACACCGACAGGGAGCATAGCCACTACATTTGCATTAACGCCGGTTGCCTTATCGAGAACCCAGAGAAGTACAGTGCAGATGAATGTGATATAAACCACGACTGATCTCCAGTCCTTCTTGAGCTCACCTTCGATGTTGAGATTGATTTCCTTAGCCTTGAATGGGAAAAGCTTCAGGAGCATAACCCACGCGAGGAAAAGAAGAAGGAGAGTGAATGGGATCATGAAGAGCATCCACTGACCGAAACCGATCTCGATGCCGATCTCTGACATATACTTGAGGGCGATGGCATTAGGAGGTGTACCGATAGGAGTACCCATACCACCGACATTGGCTGCAATAGGAATAGCGAGTGCAAGAGCTGTCTTTCCCTTTCCGTCAGCAGGAAGAGCCTTGAGGACAGGGCCGAGGAAAGTGAGCATCATCGCTGCAGTCGCAGTATTTGAAAGGAACATAGAGAATACTCCTGTCACCATAAGGAAGCCGAGAAGAACCCACTTAGGATTCTTACCGAAAGGCTTGAGCATCACACGCGCAAGGAAGAGGTCAAGACCTGTCTTCGATGCTGCGATGGCAAGCACGAATCCTCCGATGAAGAGCATGATGATAGGGTCTGCAAAGCAATGAAGCAGGGACTTGTAGCTTGTCTGAGTTCCAAGTGCCTCCGGAGCGGCATTCTCAAAGAATACAAGACTGCTGTTTGAGGTCGTAAAGAGCAGGAGAACTACTACCATTACAGAAGTTGTCCATGCAGGAACGGCCTCGAAAAGCCACATGAGGATGGCATAAATGAAGATAGCGAGTGTACGCTTCTGGATGATAGTGAGTCCATCGATCCAGTTCTCAACTGGAAGACACCATATCAGGAGAGCCACAACTGCCGCAATGATGAGGCGGATAGCTCTTGATACAGTCTTGTCATCTGTTCTGTGAGCCTTCTTCCACTTGTGATAAGACTCGACAAGATCATAACCAGGGAAAATTTTAAACATAACTTTATATTTTAGTTAGACTATTATTGTCGGTTCTGAAAAACGGGCGCAAAGTTAGTCTTTATTTATAATAAAGCAATTAAATCTCTGTTAAAAACAATGTCATCCTGAGCAAAGCGGAGAATCGGTTCTTCACTTCGTTCAGAATGACAATATTGGATTCCTCGACAGGCTCGGATGACAATGTCAAACAAGAATGAGACAAGCCGGGGATTACAGTTCGGGACTAGATGATACCCTGCTCGAGCATTGCCTGAGCAACCTTCATGAAGCCGGCGATATTTGCACCCTTGACATAGTTGATATAACCGTCAGGCTGGGTACCATACTTAACGCAAGCCTCGTGGATGTTTGCCATGATGCTGTGGAGCTTCTCATCCACTTCAGCAGGGCCCCAGCTGATGTGCATTGCATTCTGAGTCATCTCGAGACCTGAAGTTGCAACACCACCTGCGTTCACAGCCTTACCAGGAGCGAACATGATGCCAGCCTTCTGGAATGCAGCAATAGCCTCAGGAGTACATCCCATGTTTGAAACCTCGGCCGCAAGCCATGTTCCGTTAGCAAGGAGTTCCTCAGCATCAGCGCCTGTCATCTCATTCTGGAATGCGCAAGGCATAGCGATATCGCACTTGATGCTCCAAGCCTTCTTGCCTGGATAGAATGTTGCAGAAGGGAACTTCTCGGCGAATGGAGCTACCACGTCATTGTTGGAAGCGCGGAGTTCGAGCATATAAGCGATCTTCTCAGCATTCATTCCCTCCGGATCATAGATTGCTCCGTCTGGTCCTGAAATAGCCACAACCTTTGCACCAAGCTCGGTAGCCTTTGTTGCAGCACCCCAAGCTACATTACCGAAGCCAGAGAGAGCGATTGTCTTGTCCTTGATATCCTTGCCGGCCATCTGGAGCATATGCTGCACGAAATAAACAGCGCCGAAACCGGTAGCCTCAGGACGGAGGATAGAACCACCCCAAGTAAGACCCTTACCTGTGAGGACACCTGTATTGTACTGCTGAGCAAGCTTCTTGTACATACCATACATGAAACCGATCTCGCGTCCGCCTACTCCGATGTCACCTGCAGGAACATCCTGGTCTGGTCCGAGAACCTTCCAGAGCTCAAGCATGAATGCCTGGCAGAAACGCATGATCTCAGCATCTGACTTTCCTCTTGGGTTGAAGTCCGAACCACCTTTTCCACCACCCATAGGGAGAGTTGTGAGGGCGTTCTTGAATGTCTGCTCGAATCCGAGGAACTTCAGGATAGAGAGGTTTACAGACGGGTGGAAACGGAGACCGCCCTTGTAAGGTCCGATAGCAGAGTTGAACTGCACTCTGTAACCTGTATTTGTCTGTACTTCACCGTTATCATCGATCCATGTAACCTTGAATGTAAGGATACGCTCAGGCTCTACGATACGCTCTACGATCTTCGCATCCTCGAATTCAGGGTGCTGGTTATAAACTTCCTCGATTGACTCCAATACTTCGTGTACTGCCTGGAGATATTCTTTCTCATAAGGGTACTTGGCCTGGAGTCTGGCCATCAAATCCTGTGTGTTCATTGTTTATGCTATTAATTAGGTTTGTTATTTCACTTCCCATGTAGATCCGCTGCGAAGGAGATCGTCCACGCACTGAATCTTCGACTTTGCCTTGACTTCAGCCACCTGATCACGGACTCCGTCATCATAAGTAACATCCTTCACATCACGGATGATACCGAGAGCGACAGGGAATTCCGGATACTTCATATCGGCAAGCATCATATGGATGCCGACATTTTCAGAATGAGCGTCATGTACAAGAATATCATCTTCGGTAATGCCGTTTTCGCCGATTGTCACCACTCTGAGACCCATTCCGTCGAGTACGATACCCTTGTCGCGGTTCTTGCCGAAAATCATCTTTTCACCATGGCGCAGAACGATTGTCCTGTCAGCGCGTACTTCCCTGTCGGCAATGAGCTTATGCGCTCCATCATTGAAAATCACGCAGTTGGTAAGCACTTCCATTACAGAACAGCCGTCGTGCTTTGCCGCAGAGAGCATTATCTCTGATGTAAGCTTGAGCTCAGAGTCAAGGCTTCTCGCGAAGAATGTTCCTTTTGCACCGAGGACAAGGCTTCCGGGATTGAAAGGATGTTCAACGGTTCCGTATGGAGAGGTCTTGGAAATCGCGCCAAAACGCGAAGTAGGAGAATACTGGCCCTTGGTAAGACCGTAGATCTGGTTGTTGAACAGGATGATATTTATATCCACATTCCTTCTGATGGCGTGGATGAAATGGTTTCCTCCGATAGCGAGGGCATCACCGTCGCCACAGGCCTGCCATACGGTCAGATCCGGATTAGCCACCTTGATACCGGTGGAAATAGCTGTCGCGCGACCATGGATACTGTGAAAACCATATGTGTTCATATAATAAGGAAGACGCGATGAACAACCGATACCGGACACGATCACATATCTTTCCTTATTGTAGCCTAAGGCCTCTGTCACATCAGGCAGAGCCCTCTGCAATGCAGCGAGTACACCATGGTCACCACATCCGGGGCACCATCTTACTTCCTGATCACTCTTGAATTCTTTGAATGTATATCTTGGCATAATGTTTCTGGATAGATCCCGGTCAAGCCGGGAATGACGGTTATTGTTATAAGTTCTCCTTTATGGCTGCCACGATTTCCTGAACGAGGAACGGCTGTCCCTGTACTTTGTTGAACTGCTCGTATTTATACTGAGGCATTACACCACGGAGGTAGTTCACGAAATGTCCGCTGTTGAGCTCGCACACGAGAATTCTGTCGAAGTTTCCGAGTACTTCTTCGGTATTCTTCGGAAGAGGAAGGATATAGTCAAAGTGTGCAAAACTTACATCCAGTCCCTCTGCACGTGCTTCCTGAACTGCTGAAAGAAGATGTCCGTATGTTCCACCCCAGCCGACTACGAGAAGCTTTCCCTTCTGCGGGCCGTTCACCTGAAGTTCCGGAATATAGTTTGCCACTCTCTGCACCTTCTCCATTCTTTCCCTGACCATCATCTCATGATTCTGAGGATCTGAAGAAATCACACCGTCATGGTTCTTTTCCAATCCGCCGACTCTGTGCTCGCATCCTGCCATTCCAGGAACAGCCCACTTTCTTGCAAGAGTCTCAGGATCTCTATGGAACGGCTTATATGGCACATTAGGCTGTGCAAACGGAGGAACAATCTTAGGATAATCCTTCATCGACGGAATAAGCCATGGTTCCGAACCGTTGCCGAGGAAACCTTCAGTAAGAAGGAGGACCGGAGTCATATGCTCGATTGCAATCTTAGCTGCATTGAAAGCAGCATCAAAGCATCCTGCTGGTGAATGAGCTGCCATTACCACCATAGGGCACTCTCCGTTTCTTCCGTAAAGAGCCTGGTTAAGGTCGGTCTGCTCAGTCTTGGTAGGGATACCAGTCGAAGGACCGGCACGCTGAACATCCACAATGACAAGCGGAAGCTCTGTCATTACCGCAAGTCCCATAGCCTCTGACTTGAGGGAAAGACCGGGACCGGATGTAGTGGTCACGGCAAGATTGCCTGCGAAAGCAGCACCGATTGCTGTACAGATACCTGCGATCTCATCCTCCGCCTGAAGGGTCTTGGCGCCAAGACTCTTGTGAATGGCAAGTTCTTCGAGGATTCCGGTAGCCGGTGTAATAGGGTACGAACCGCAGAAAAGAGGCAGATTTGCCTTCTCTGCTGCTGCAAGGAGTCCCCATGCTGTTGCCTGGTTACCATTGATGTTTCTGTAAAGTCCCTTTGGCTGGTCTGCCGGCTCGATGCTGTATGTGTTGGCGATTGCCTGGATATTCGCTGCATAATTGAAACCATCCTTGAGAACCTTCTTGTTCGGCTCCACAAGCTGCGGCTTCTTCTTTCCGAACTTGCGCTCGAGATACTGGAAGATATACTCCATCGGACGATTATAGATGTAGCATGCCATACCGAGAGTGAACATATTCTTGCACTTCTCGATTGTCTTCCTGTCCAGGCCACTGTCCTTAAGACTCTCATGAGTGAGGGTTGTGATTGGAGCCACAATGATAGTTCTGTCCTCTATATGCATCTCCGCAATAGGATCACCCTCAAAGCCTGCTCTTGCCAGACCGGGTTCATCGAATGTATCGGAATCGATGAGTACCATCGCTGTCCTCTTGAGCCACTTTGCGTTGGCCTTGAGAGCAGCAGGATTCATTGCCACGAGAAGATCACAGAAGTCTCCGGGTGTGGTGATATGCTCGCTTCCGATATGGACCTGGAAGCCGGACACGCCTGATACTGTACCGTGCGGAGCACGGATTTCTGCCGGATAATCCGGGAAAGTAGAAAGTTCGTTACCAAAGATGGCTGACATATCTGCAAAAAGAGACCCGGTGAGCTGCATACCATCTCCCGAATCTCCTGCAAACCTGATTACAACATCTTTAGTATCAATAACCTTATGTTGCATAGTTAGTGTTATAATTTTAAATCAATTAGTCAGATTTTCACACAAATGTATGCATTTTTCGTGAATATGGAATATAAATTTAAAGTTTTTGCACAAAGAAAAAGCAGGAACTCCTTAAGACGGAATTCCTGCCTTGATTATGTAAATAAATTTCAATCGATTACATCATGCCCTGAGCTGCCTGAGCCTTTGCCTGAAGCTCTGCCTGAAGTGTTTCGAGAGTTCTTCCCTCAGGTATATTGAGAGCCTTGCGAGCCTCTGGAGTAAGGTTCACTCCCTGAGCCGGATCGATATAGATCATCTGAGTCTCCTCGAATACGAAAGCAAGACCATGTGCCTTTGCAAGCTCTGTAACAGTAGCCTGTGCCTTCTCAGCTACCGGAGCCTGAAGCATCTGCTGCATCTGCTGGAGCTCCTGCTGGAAAATCTGCTGGCTTTCCTGGAAACGTGCCTCGATCTCCTGAAGTTCCTTGAGCTTGCTGTCTCTGATAGCAGGAGTCCATGTAGCCTCCTTCTGCTGGAACTGCTGAGCCTTTGTCTGATATTCCTCATACATTGCGCTGAGAGTCTCATATGTTTCCTTCTCCTGAGCCTCGATCTGAACTCTTACAGAGTCCATCTCCGGCATAAGCTGAACGAGTTCTGTGTAGTTCACATAGCCGAACTTAAGGTTCTGGGCTGAAGCGGCAACTGAAATGATTGCCATTGCTGCGATGATAAAAATCTTCTTCATAATTTTCCAGTTAAAATCCAAATAAAGTTGGATTCATTAATTTTGGTTTAACTTATATGTTATTAATATTCAATATTTTATATCAAATGCAACAATATGATGCATTTGATAATAGTGCGTATTCACTAATCGTCCCTTTGTGGA
>JBGVCR010000037.1:0-77781 GCA_045118995.1 Candidatus Cryptobacteroides sp. | reverse complement strand
TGCGATAGAGTGAGCACGACGTGGTGAGTCGCTGATGCAGAATACCTTTACGTTGTAGCCAAGCTCTCCGAGTGAAGCAGCTGCAGATGCTCCACCGAGACCTGTACCAACTACAATGACTTCCATTTTTCTTTTGTTGCCTGGGCTGACAACACGGATCTGAGATTTGTGCTTTGTCCATTTCTCGGCCAAAGGACCCTCAGGAATCTTAGAAATAAGTTTTTCGGCCATTTTTATAGTGTGTTTGTGAAATTTCGGCACAAGTTTAATGAAAATCGGCTGATTTACCAATTAAATCAGCCGATTACCTATTATTTATGATAGGTTACCTAAAATAAAGTCGGGTCATCAAGATTTATATTGCCCTTTTCAAGGCCGAGATGCCTGTAAGCCAGTTCGGTCGCTTCCCTGCCTCGAGGCGTCCTCATTATGAAGCCTTCCTTGATAAGGAAAGGTTCATACACCTCTTCCAAGGTACCCTGATCTTCACCCACGGCAGTAGCAATGGTATTGGCTCCGACAGGACCTCCCTTGAATTTTGTGATAATAGTCTTAAGTATCTTATTGTCAATGGCATCCAGTCCCCTCTTGTCGATATTGAGAGCATCAAGTGCATAGCGTGCGATCTGCAGATCGACATTGCCGTTGCCCATGACCTGGGCAAAGTCGCGCACCCTTCTCAGGAGAGAATTAGCTATACGCGGAGTACCGCGGCTTCGGAGGGCGATTTCGTAAGCTGCATCCTGGTCGATGCTTACCTTTAATATAGATGCGCTTCTCTTTACAATATTGACGAGGGTCAGCGTATCATAGTATTCCATTGCGCAGGTGATGCCGAAACGGGCTCTCAGAGGAGAAGTCAGCAAGCCGCTGCGGGTGGTGGCTCCCACGAGTGTGAACGGATTCAACGATATACGTACAGAACGTGCTCCCGGCCCCTTGTCAATCATGATATCTATGACAAAATCCTCCATTGCAGAGTACAGATATTCCTCCACCACAGGAGAAAGCCTATGTATCTCGTCTATGAAAAGCACATCTCCTTCTTCCAGAGATGTCAGCAAGCCGGCAAGGTCACCGGGTTTGTCCAATATAGGACCGGAAGTGACCTTCATATTCACTCCAAGCTCGTTCGCTATGATATGTGCAAGGGTGGTTTTTCCCAAGCCTGGGGGGCCGTGAAACAGGACGTGATCGAGAGATTCCCCTCTCATTTTAGCCGCCGCCACAAAGATTTTCAGGTTCGCCACGATCTTGTCCTGACCGGTGAAATCTGCCAGATCCTGGGGGCGGATTATTCCGTCCAATTCCTTATCTTTGCCCTCATTGATATTACGGGGATCGAAATCTGCCATCGCCAACAACAAAATTATTATATACAAATATAGATATATTTATTGATTTGATGATGTTTATTTTGTTGTTGAAATGTTAATAACCGTTTTATCGTATTGATGATCAAGTAATTGTGACTGTATAATTGTGTTGGTAACCCTGATGTGAAGTTCTTGGGAAAATGTGGATTAATAATTTGGACTTTTGGAAATCCGGCCGTAATATACGGATAATATTCATTTGCCAATTTAGTTTTCAATCGTTTTGAACAGGGTTTTCAACGGGTTATCAACAGGTTTTAGGGGTAAAATGTTAATAAGTTCAGAATCCGTAAATACACTTGCGGAAAAAATATCTTCCTCGAACGAGGTGTTCTGCAGCGGGCTTTTCCTTTCGGCCCGATGGTTTGTCGTGTCGCAGCTGGACCATGACGGCATCCAGCTCGTCGTCCTTCCTGACAAGGAATCTGCCGAGTATTGTGCGGCCGATCTTTACAATCTTATTGAGGGTGACAATGTATTCTTCCTTCCGGATTCAGGAAAGAGTCTTGAGAAGAGCAATTACAAGTCGTCTCTCGGAGTTCAGAGGACTTCTGCTGTGGGAAGGATCCTTGATCATAAGGAGGGACAGCTTGTGATAGTATCCTATCCTTCGGCTCTGGAAGAGGGAATTCCTCAGGAGGACAAGATCAGGCAGTCTGTAATGAGGCTGAAAGTCGGGGATGAGATAGCTCATGAGGAAATAGTGCAGTCTCTTTTTGATTGCGGTTTTCAGAGAGTGGATTTCGTAGGGGAGCCGGGGCAGTTCGCCATAAGGGGAGCTATAGTGGATATATTTTCATATTCCTACAATGATCCGTTCAGAATTTCCTTTTTCGGAGATGATATTGACTCCATAAATGTTTTCGACTGCAATACGCAGCTTTCAAAGGAGAAGGTCGAGATTGCGGAGATATATCCTGATATTGCCGCATCAGAAGAAGGGGAGTCTCAGATGCAGATTACAGACATGCTTCCTAAGGATACATTGGTCTGGCTGGATTCCTCAGATATGTATAAGAACAAGGACTTCTTTCCGGAGCTCGAGTGTTTCAGGAGGATATATCTGGAACTTCCTCTTTCGCGTCAGAATGAGGATGCTGTCAGGTTTTCCATTGCTCCTCAGCCAGTGTTCAACAAGAATTTCGAGCTTCTGACTGAAGATATAAGAAAACGTCTGGAGGAAGGTTTCAGGGTACGTATATATGGCGAAAAGAAGTCGCAATTGGAAAGACTTCATTCCATTCTTTCTCAGAATGGAGGCATCATGCCGGAGTTCGTGGCGGGAAAGAATATACATAACGGTTTCATCGACAATGAAAACAAGGTATGCTGCTACAGTGACCATGAAATATTCGACCGTTTCCACCGTGTCAGCATCCGAAGGACTGTGGAGAAGAGCGAACAGCTTACGATCAATGACCTTACGTCATTCGCGATAGGGGATTATATAGTCCATATTGATTACGGAGTGGGCATCTTCGGAGGTCTTGTCAGAATGAAGGATGACAAGGGAAGGATGCACGAGGTGGTGAAGCTGATGTATAAGGATAACGATGTAGTCTTCGTTTCCGTTCATGCCCTGCATAAGATATCACGTTATAAATCAAAGGATTCTGAGCCTCCTAAGATCCATAAGCTGGGATCTAAGGTATGGCAGAATCTGAAGGCCAGCACCAAATCCAAGGTCAAGGATATCGCCAAGGATCTGATCCAGCTGTATGCAAAGCGTAAGGGAGCCAAAGGATTTGCATTTTCACCTGATACTTATCTGCAGCAGGAGCTCGAGTCTTCCTTTATGTATGAGGATACTCCGGATCAGGAAAAAGCTGTACTGGCGGTCAAGAGAGATATGGAGGATGATTGTCCTATGGACAGGCTTGTGTGCGGAGATGTAGGATTCGGAAAGACGGAAGTGGCTGTCCGTGCGGCATTCAAGGCAGTTGCTGACAGCAAGCAGGTGGCTGTGCTTGTGCCTACCACGATTCTTGCCCTCCAGCATTACAATACATTCAGGAACCGTCTGAAGGATTTTCCATGCAATATAGATTATGTAAGCCGTCTGAGGACCGCCAAGGAAGTTTCCGATATACAGAAAAGACTGAAGGCAGGCACCCTTGACATTGTCATAGGAACGCATAAGCTTATAGGAAAAGGGTTTGAATTCAAGGATCTTGGATTGCTCATAATCGATGAGGAGCAGAAATTCGGAGTTACAGCCAAGGAGAGGCTCCGTCAGCTCAAGGCTTCGGTGGATACATTGACCCTTACAGCCACTCCTATTCCTCGAACCTTGCAATTCTCGCTTTTGGGTGCACGCGACCTTTCGATCATCAGTACTCCTCCGCCTAACAGGATCCCTGTGCAGACAGAGATCATGCTTTTCGACTCAGATGAAATAAAGAAGATCATAAATTATGAGCTGGGAAGGGGAGGACAGATATTCTTCCTTCATAACAGAGTGGAAGAGCTTCAGTCGATTCACGATATTCTTCACAGGCTCGTGCCTGATATGAAAATATGCGTGGCGCATGGCCAGATGGAAGCAAAGGTGCTGGAAAACAAGATATTGGACTTTATGGCCGGTGATTATGATATGCTTCTTTGCACCACCATCATCGAGAACGGACTGGATGTCCCTAATGCCAATACGATCATAATCAATCAGGCTCAGAACATAGGTCTGAGCGATCTTCATCAGCTTCGAGGCCGTGTCGGACGTTCGAACAGAAGGGCTTTCTGCTATCTGATCGTTCCTCCGCTTCTTTCCATTACCGAGGATGCCCGCCGCAGACTCAAGGCAATCGAATCTTTCTCCGATCTTGGAAGCGGATTCAATATAGCCATGCAGGATCTTGATATTCGAGGAGCAGGAAATCTTCTGGGTGCCGAGCAGAGCGGATTCATCACTGATATGGGATTTGAGACTTATCAGAAGATTCTTGCTGAAGCTATGGAGGAACTCGGAGTGGAGACGGGAATAATGACAAAAAGTTCCAATGAGAGCTATGTTTCCGATTGTACCATCGAGACTGATCAGCTGGCACTCATCCCTGACACTTATATAGATGTTACGGCAGAGAAAATCAGAATATATAAGGAACTTGATTCTCTGACATCGGACAAGGATATGGAAAATATGGGTAAAAGGCTTGAAGACCGTTTCGGAAAGATGCCTGAGGAACTGGTGAGATTGTTCGATATAGTCAGGATAAGGCAGTTGGGAGTGAAACTTGGATTTGAAAAGATAATAATCAAGAATGGTGTTATCATAGCGTTCTTCATATCCAACCCTCTTTCTCAATATTACAGAAGCGACAGATTTGCAGGCATATTGGAAAAGGTAAGCCAGCATCCTAAGCTTTTCGAACTGAAGCAGAATGACAATAAACTGAGGGTTTTTGTCAGGAATGTGGACGGAATTGCCAAGGCATATGCTATTTTGAATAAATTGTCGTAAATTTGCGGCGCTCAAAAAATAATGTAAGTGGCTAATCTTATTATAGATATAGGTAATACGGCTCTTAAAGCGGCCTGGGCTGACGGGATGACTCTCGGTAAGACTTTCAGATATCAGGGGGAGAGAATGCTTGACTTCATTCTTTCGCTGACTGCAAAGGAAAAACCCGGACTTATCATGCTGAGCAGCGTCAGGAATTTCTCTTCCCAGGCTTTGAAGAGGCTTGAGAATGAATGCGGAAGACTTGTCGTTGCTGATGAGTCCCTTGTTTCTTCATATGGCCTTCCTTCCTGGCTTACTCCTGACAGGGTGGCTTCTATAGTTGCATCACGTTTCCTTTTCAAAAACCGGAACTGTACGATATTTGATTTCGGTACAGCGCTTACTGTAGATTTCATTGATGCGCAAGGCAATTTCATGGGAGGCAACATATCTTTGGGATGCCGTACAAGATTCAAGGCATTGAACAGATATTCAAGGACATTGCCCCTTCTGGGAACTCCGGATGATATATCGGAGCTGGGCACAGATATTGCAAGTGCAGTATCTTCAGGCGTAATTTCAGGTATGACCTCTGAAATAGAGGGTTATATGTCCAAATATCCTGAAAATATAGCTGTTTTTACTGGTGGAGATGCAATTTATTTTGCAAAAAGAATGAAAAACTCCATCTTTGTAGTTTGTAATCTCGTACTTATGGGATTGGCTTTAATGGCTGTTGAATATGATAAGAAAGATTGAAAAGTTAATTATACTGGCAGTGTTTCTCGTCGTAAGTGTTTGTGTGTCTGCACAGGATGGTACTTACGGCGCTTACTCTCCATATTCTGTGTATGGTATCGGAGATATTTCGAAGGAGGGTACGGCGTACAACAAGAGCAAGGGAGGCACAGGTATAGCTACAAGAAACAGAAAATTCATAAATTATCTCAATCCTGCCGCAGTGACTGCGAGAGATTCCCTTTCGTTCATGGCTGATTTCGGTCTTGTACAGAACAATACCGTATTCAAGCAGGGAGATTTGAAATCAGGACACAATACATTCAATATCTATGATTTCGTGCTGAGTTTCCCTATCTACAGATCATCTGCATTTATGGTCGGAATCACACCTTACAGTGATGTAGGATATGATTTTTCATCTATCGAGACTGATTCTGACATCATAGGAAATACTGGAAACATCTCATACGATTCTTATGGAAACGGAAGTGTGTACCAGGCATTTTTCGGAGCAGGTGTAACACTCTGGAAGAAACTTTCACTTGGAGCTGAGGCTATATATTATTTCGGTAATCTGGACAAGATCACCAAAATGGATTATACGGACCAGTCATACAGATCCCTTAACAGCGGTAGCGAACTTACTGTAAGGGGAGTGACCGGAAAATTCGGTCTTCAGTATGAGCAGGAGCTTGGTGGTGAGGTGTCCATGACAATCGGTGCCACTTACAGGATGGGAACTAATATGAAGGGATATTCCACTAATTTCCGTTATGCTACCCAGTCGAGTGTCACTGACTCCCTCAGACATACAGTGGATACTCTCGGAGCCAGAGGAATGAGATTCGGTGATGAAATAGGAGTAGGTATTGCTGTAAGCGGAGGAGAAAAGTGGAGCGCCGAGTTCAATTATCTCAGATCGGACTGGAGAAAATCTGGATTTGATTCAGCCCCAGGATTTGCAGTTTCAGGAGGTTCTGTATTTTCATCTACCGTATCGCAGTCTTTCAGAGCAGGATTTGAAATCGTACCGAACAGAAACGATATGAGGTCATACCTCAAGACTTGTTCATACAGGGTCGGAGCATATTATGATCAGGCATATTATAAGCTTGACGGCAATAATGTGAATTCGATAGGTATAACCTTCGGTATGACTCTGCCTGTGTTCCAGTGGCACAACGGTATAACTCTCGGAGTGGACCTTGGACAGAGATCAAGCAACAGAAACAATATGATCCGTGAGAGGTATGCTACCTTCTTCATAGGATTCAACATACATGACCTGTGGTTCAGGAAAATACAGTATAACTAATTGAAAATAAATAAAAACACATAATACTAATATGAAAAGAATTGTACTGCTGATTTCAGTAGCTGCTTTGGCTCTCATCGCAAGCAGCAAGGTTTCCGCTCAGGGTAAGTTCGGTCCTGACAGCGCGGAATGTATCAAGTATCTGTCTTACTACACAGAGTACTACAAACAGAAGAATTATGATGCTGCTCTCCCAAGCTGGAGAAAGGCTTATAGTCTTTGTCCTCCTACTGCAAGATATTCTATGCTTTCTGATGGTACTACTCTTCTTCGTCGAGTAATTCAGGCTAACAGCAAGGATGCAGTCTATAGAATGAAGCTTGTTGACTCTCTTATGACTATCTATGATCAGAGAGTTGAGTTCTGGCCAAAATATGCCGTAAGTTCACTCAACAACAAGGCTCTTGATATGTATAACTACATGAAGAACGATTCTGAGAAGCTTTATGCAGGTCTTACAGAAATCGTTAATCAGACAAAGGAGCAGACAAGAGCTAACATCTTCCTTTTCCAGCTTAATACTGCAGTGGATCTTTATAAGGAAGGTTCTCTCGATCCAGAGTCTGTAATCAATGTTTATGAGAACGCTGTGAAGTATCTCGGTATGATGACTCCGAAGAATGATACTGAAAAGAGAAGCATCGAGAAGACTATCGAGGATGTGGAGACCCTTTTCATCACAAGCCAGGTAGCAAGCTGCGACAATCTCATCGCTCTCTTCGGTCCAAGATATGAAGCAGATCCTGAGAATCTTGATCTTGCAAAGAATATCGTAAGAATGATGGGTATGACTGAGGGATGTACAGATAACGATCTTTTCCTTAAGTCTGTTACAACAATGCATACAAAGGAGCCTTCATATACTTCTGCATATTATCTTTACAAGCTTTATGCTGGCAGAGGAGATGTGGACAATGCTGTCAAGTATATGAACGAGGCTATCAGCGCTGAGGAGTCTGACGCAGTTACAGACGGCGGTTACTATTATGAGCTTGCTGCATTCTGCTATAAGAACGGAAAGAATGCAATGGCGTATGAGGCTGCTCTTAAGGTAGCAGACCTTGAGCCGGCACTTGCAGGTAAGGCATACATGCTTATCGGAACTATCTGGGGAAGCCTTGTATGTGGTGGAAACGATATCGAGCAGAGAGCTAAGTACTGGGTGGCTGTTGACTATATGAACAAGGCTAAGGCTGCTGACGAGACTCTTGCAGAGGATGCAGCAGATCACATCAGACAGTATGCTGCATACTATCCTCAGACTGCAGAGGCGTTTATGTATGATATAACCAACGGTCAGTCATACACTGTATCATGCGGTGGTATGAGAGCTGTTACTACTGTAAGAACTCAGAACTAAGGATATTGAAGAATATCATAAATATGATTAAGATGATTGCAACCGCTGCGGCGGTTGCTTTCGTCGTTTATTCTTGTAAAGGAAAACTGGCTGAAGCAGAGCAGCTCGATCTGGCGGAAACACCTGTCCAGATAGTAGATGATATGTTTATGCAGCAGACAGAGAACGGAATGGTGAAGATGAGGGCTGAGGCTCCGAGAATGGAGAAATACGAGAAGGACAGTCTGGATTATGAATTGTTTCCTGACGGTTTCTTTGTGTATGGATTCGATGAATCCGGAAAGCTTGAGACGGAGATTATAGCCGACAATGCAAGGCATCAGAAGTTCAAGGATGGAAGGGAAAGTTGGGAGGCCTTCGGAAATGTCGTTGTCAAGAATCTTATAAACCAGGAAGTTATGGAGACTGATACCCTGTACTGGGATCAGAAGAATGAAAAGATTTATACTCACTGTTATGTGAGAATGTATTCTCCTGACGGCTTCATGCAGGGGTATGGAATGGAGTCGGATCAGAGAGCAAGAAGTACAATATTGTTCAAACCGTTCAACAATTATGCTATTGTCGTAAAGGACAGTACACAGGTTTTGATAGATTCGGTCAATTTTATAGGCCCATTTCAAAAAAAATAGAGGCAGATTGAGATAAAATTGCTATCTTCGCACCCCAATATTGTATTTTAAACGATAATAATCTAAAACAATAAATAAAAATGGCAGCACTTGAAACAATTCGTGTCAAGTTCGGAGTCGTGATAACAGTGCTTATTGCTGTGGCGCTGTTGTCTTTCATCATTGACCCGAATACACTTCAGCAGGTAACATCTTCAATGTCATCAAAGTATGACGCTGGAGAAATCAACGGTAAATCTGTTTCTTATGTAGATTACCAGACAGATGTAGAGAAATTCACTACAATCAACGAGATCATGACCGGCGCTTCAGCTAGCACTGAGGAGCAGCAGGCTTCTATCAGAAACGCAGCTTGGCAGGCGCTTGTTGACAAGTATCTCGTGATCAAGAATGCTGAGAAGGCAGGTATCTTTGTTGGAAAAGAGGAAATGAGCGATATCGTTGCAGGTAACATCGATTCACCTGTATTCACTCAGAATCCTATGTTCCTCGATGCAAACGGTAACTTCTCTCCAGCAGCGGTAAGCGATTTCCTCGCATACAAGGATACTGATCAGTCAGGTCGTCTCCAGCTTTACTGGAATTACCTTATCGAGACAGCAAAGACTCAGGAGTACTATTCAAAGTATATGTCTCTCTTCACTCAGAGCAACATCACTAACCCTCTTATGCTTTCTGAGCTTGTAGCAGGTAACAACAATACTTTCGATGTAGAGTTTGTAATGCTTCCTTACGGATATGCAAAGGATACTACAGTGGTAGTTTCTGACAGCGAGATCAAAGCATATTACAATGCTCACAAGAAGTTTTATCGTCAGAATGCAAGCAGAGATATCGAGTATGTAGTATTCGAAGTAAAGCCATCTGCAGAGGATGTAGCTGCTGCTAACCAGGCTATGATCGATGTTTATGAGGAGTTCGCTGCTACAGACAATATGAAGGCATTCCTTCTTGCTAACTCTGACAGAACAATCGACAACCACTGGTATAAGGCTGGCGAGCTCAATACTGTAGCAAGCGCAGTTAACGATTATGTATTCTCTGACAATGCTTCTGTTTCAGAGGTGATCGCTAACGGAAACACTTTCTATGCTGTACGCGTTATGGAGTCAGCTATGGTTCCTGAGCAGGTATATGTGAAGTATGCTCCTGCAAATTCAGAGGATGTGGCTGCTGCTCTCGCAGAGGCTGAGGCTCAGTGGATTCCACAGACTCCTGGTTTCGAGGAAGTAATGACTGCAAAGAAGGGTACTCAGGTGACTGTAAACGGTCTCGTATTCGAGGTTCTCGATACTAAGGAAGCAGTTCCTATGAAGAAGGTGGCAATCCTTGAGAAGAAGGCTGTAGCAAGCGAGAAGACAAAGAGCGGATTCTATGCACAGGCTAACACATTCGCTACCAAGTCTGCAGGCAAGTATGCAAACTTCCAGAAGGCTCTCGAGGAGGAAGGTGTATATGCACATCCTGTAAACAAGATGGCTGAGGGTGCAAACCGTCTCGGTTCTATCGAGAATACAAGAGAGGTTACAAGATGGGCTTTCGAAGCTAAGGTAGGTGATGTTTCAAATATCATTACAGTTGATAACAACTACTTTATCGTTGCAGCTCTCAAGGGTATTCATAAGGAAGGTTACACTCCTGTAGAGGAAGTTTCTACATCTATCAGCAACATTCTTTACACTGAGAAGCTCGGTGAGAAGAAGGCAGCTGAGGTAGCTCAGAAGATTGCAGGTCTTACTGATATGGAGGCAATCGCTGAGGCTCTCGAGACAACAGTAAGCACTAAGGAAGGCGTTGCTTTCTCTGCAATGGGTGCTCAGGGTCTTGATCCGCTCTTCATCGGTGCAGCTTCTGTAGCTGAGGATGGCAAGATCAATGGTCCTCTCGCAGGAAGCGTTGCAGTGTATGTTTACAAGGTTACAGGCCGTGACACTGGCGCTTTCTTCACTGAGGATGACGCTAAGGCACAGGACGCTCAGATGATCCAGTACACTACTCAGATGGTTGTTCCAGTGATGATGGACGATGCTGAGGTTAAGGATAACAGAGCACGCTTCTATTAATAGATAGAAACACTGATATAATTAAAGAGCAATTGATTCTTCAGTTGCTCTTTTTTTATAAATATATTCTTTAGGAAAATAGTAGTGAAAAGGGAGGACTCCGTTCGCTACGCTCACTTTGGCCCCTCCCACAATCTCCTTCGTTCCGCTATCGCGAAACTCGTTTCTTGCGGGCCCCTCCCCCTGCCCGTGTCCGGGGTGGACACGCCTCCCTTTTCACTACTATTTTCTCCAATGTATATTTTAACTATATTTGAGGGATAATATCAGATTTATGAAGAATATTTGGATAATTGTTATGGGATTGATTATTTCGTCATGTATCAAGGAGAAGCAGGGTGAGGAATTGACGGTAGGAGACAGACTGCCGGATTTCGAAGTGGTGATGAATGACGGAAGTGTGGTTAATGATGAAATTCTGTCTGATGGAGTGTCTGTTGTCATGTTTTTCCATACTTCATGTCCTGATTGTCAGCAGGCTCTGCCTCGCATGCAGCAGATATACGATGAATATGCCTCAAAAGGGATTTCTTTTGCCATTATAAGCAGGGAAGATCGTGCAGAGGATGTAGAGGTGTATTTCAATAAAAAAGGTCTGGAATTGCCTTATTCGGCCCAGAATGACAGAAAGGTGTATGAGATGTTTGCACAGTCCAGGATTCCGCGCATATACATATGTGAAAAGGGCGGAATCATCAGGTATATATTTACCGACGATCCCGTCCCTTCATATGATCAGCTGAAATCTTCTATTGAAGATATTATACATTGAAAAGGAAGTGCATGATGTCACCGTCCTGAACTACATATTCCTTTCCTTCCACTCCGAGCTTGCCGGCTGCTCTGCAGGCTGCCTCTGATTTCAATGTCACGAAGTCTTCGTATTTGATTACCTCTGCACGGATGAATCCCTTTTCGAAGTCTGTGTGGATCACTCCGGCTGCCTTAGGTGCCTTGTCTCCTACATTGATGGTCCATGCGCGGCATTCGTCTGATCCCGCTGTGAAATAAGTTCGGAGATTCAGAAGCGAGTATGCGCTCTGGATAAGTCTTACAACTCCTGATTCCTCGAGTCCCATTTCTTCAAGGAACATCTGGCGCTCCTCATAGCTTTCGAGTTCGGCAATGTCTGACTCGATCTTGGCTGCAATTACAAGGATTTCGGCATCCTCGTCCTTTACAGCTTCACGTACCTGCTCAACGAACTGGTTTCCAGTCTTTGCTGAAGCTTCATCCACATTGCAGACATACATCACAGGCTTGTTTGTAAGGAGGAAAAGTTCCTTTGCAAGCTGCTCTTCATCTGCGTTTTCAGGCTTTACTGTACGGCATGACTTTCCCTGCTCGAGAGCTGCCTTGTATCTTGTAAGGAGGTCGAAAAGCTTCTTTGCATTCTTGTCTCCACCTGTCTGAGCCTGCTTCTGCACCTTTGCAAGACGGTTTTCCACTGTCTCGAGGTCCTTGAGCTGGAGTTCCAGATCGATAACTTCCTTGTCGCGTACAGGATCCACTGTTCCGTCCACGTGAACGATATTAGGATCATCAAAGCAGCGGAGAACGTGAAGGATTGCGTCTGTCTCTCTGATGTTCGCGAGGAACTGGTTGCCGAGTCCTTCTCCCTTGCTTGCTCCCTTTACAAGACCAGCGATGTCCACGATTTCCACTGTGGCAGGAATCACTCTCTTGGGATTGCAGAGGCTTTCCAATACTTCCAGTCTCTTGTCCGGTACGATGGTCGAACCGATGTTAGGCTCGATAGTACAGAAAGGGAAGTTTGCGCTCTGGGCCTTTCCCGAGCTTACGCAGTTGAACAATGTTGATTTTCCTACATTAGGAAGTCCTACGATACCGCATTTAAGTGCCATTTTCTTCTATTCTTTATATCAATTTCAATTCAGCCGGCAAATTTACGCCAACTTTTTCTTTTTCTTTAATTTATTTCTCTTTTTTAGGTCATATTTTTCTCTTTTTTATGCCCTTTCAAATTATTTTCCTGCACATTAGCCGATTATATTATCTGCAGATATGAAAAAGCTTTGTATTATTCTATTTTTTGCATTGTCTCTACATCCTAAGATCGCAGCGCAGGATTCATTGGTGGTGGTGTTCTGGAATATGGAAAATTTCTTTGATTATACGGATCAAGGTGGGGGAGAGTCGGATAAGGAATTTTCTTCACGAGGGAGCAGACATTGGACCGGTAAGAGATTTTATGCCAAGTGTGATGCTGTGGCTAAGAGTTTCATGTGGATGGGGGACAGGTATGGCAGGATGCCTGATGTCATCGGATTGGCTGAGATAGAAAACAAGGGAGTGCTTGTCAAGCTGTTGAAAAATACATTGTTGCGTAAATATGATTATAAGATCATCCATTATGATTCCGGGGACAGGAGAGGAATCGATGTGGCTCTTTTATATCGTGAATCTGTAATGACCCCTGTCGATATTACATTGAAAACTCCATGGTATGGGGGTCGTGAACTTTCCACTCGCGATATTCTGCACAGCCGGATGAGGCTTGCTGATGGTCGCAATATTGACTTTATTGTGAATCATCATCCTTCCAAATTCGGAGGGGAAGAGGCTTCTGAGGGAAGGAGGAATGCGGCAATGGCGGCTTTGAAGGAACTTTGCGATTCAATAGGAAGTGTCAATGTCGTGGCGATGGGGGATTTCAATGATTCACCGGAAGGTGCTGCATTTCAATTGATTGACAGCTCTTTGGTTAATAAAGGGATGGAACTGCATCGTAAAGGTGAGGGGACAATCAGATTTGAAGGTAAGTGGGAACTCATCGATATGTTCCTGACAGGTCCGGGAGTGGATGCTGAAATGGAAATCTGCAGGATGCCGTTTCATATTGTCCGCGAAAGAAAGCATCCCGGGGAGAAGCCTTTCAGGACTTATTCGGGGCCGAGGTATATAGGTGGAATCAGCGATCATTTTCCAATTGTCCTGAAAATCTTCCATTGACCATCTCATTGTTTTATTGACGATTATTCCTATATTTGAAAGATTTAATGTTTATGTCATTCTGATCGAAGAGAAGAATCTAATAAAACCAATGATATGAAAACCAGAATTGCTGAAAAATTCCAGACTCTCTTTCTGACTGAGGGTGAGTTCTTTGCGTCTGCAGGACGAATCAATCTCATCGGTGAGCATACCGACTATAACGGTGGATTCGTATTCCCGGGTGCCATTGACAAAGGTATGATCGCTGAGATAAAGCTCAACGGTATGGATAGAGTACGTGCATTCGCACTTGATCTGGATGAATACTGTGAGTTCGGTCTCGAAGAGGAAAATCTTCCTGCACAGAGCTGGGCGAGATATATCTTCGGTGTATGCCGTGAGATTCAGAAAAGAGGCGGAAAGATAGGTGGTTTCGATACTGTTTTCGCCGGTGATGTTCCTCTTGGAGCCGGAATGTCGTCTTCTGCTGCCCTTGAGAGCACATTTGCTTTTGCACTCAATGAACTTTTCGGCCTCGGAATCGATAAGTTCGAGCTTGCCCGCATCGGCCAGAGCACAGAACATAACTACTGCGGAGTGAAGTGCGGAATCATGGACCAGTTCGCTTCAGTTTTCGGTAAGGCTGGCAATCTTATGCGTCTTGACTGCCGTTCGATGGAGTTTGAGTACTTCCCGTTCGATCCTGAGCAGCATGGCTATAAGCTTGTACTTCTTAATTCGCTTGTAAAGCACGAGCTTGTAGGTTCTCCATATAATGACCGTCGAGCATCTTGCGAGCGTGTGGCAAAGGTTCTCGGACAGGAGTTCCTCCGTGGCGCTACAATGGATCAGCTTGAGGCTGTCAAGGATCAGATTTCTGAGGAAGATTATCTCCGTGCACGTTATGTGATCGGTGAGGAAAAGAGAGTCCTTGATGTATGTGACGCACTCGGAAAGGGTGATTATGAGACAGTGGGAGCACGTATGTATGAGACTCACTGGGGAATGTCCAAGGATTATGAGGTCTCTTGTGAGGAGCTTGATTTCCTCGCTACAGTGGCTCAGGAGTGCGGCGTGACAGGTTCACGTATAATGGGTGGCGGCTTCGGAGGCTGTACCATCAACCTCGTCAAAGCTGAGCTTTACGATGCATTCATCGCCAAGGCCAAGACAGCATTTGCAGAGAAATACGGTCACGAGCCAGTGGAGATTCCGGTAGTTATCAGCGACGGAGCACGCAAACTTGCATAGGTTCCTTAAAAGATTTTGAGCGAGAAAACAGCAGAAACTCGCTTGGATTATTCAAAAATGAATAAGTGAACAGTACTTATCTTATTGAATATTAGATTGTTATCTATATAAGGGTCGGAAAATTTTCCGACCCTTGTTTATTTAAAGTGTTGATAGTAGATGTGTTAGGTGCTACGCTCCCTGTCTCGAAACTGAGGAGTGTGTTCTGACTTTTTTAACCTGTTTTTTCATTTGATCCAAGTTTAAGCCATCTTCGAGGCGAGCCATGCGGCGTCGATCTTTGCAAAACCCTCTTCGGGACGGATCTGGGGATTGCGCTCGAGGATGCCGGCGCAGTCCTGGTAGACGTTCCAGCCTATATTGACTCCTAGCATCTGGCCGTCAAGGGCGTACATGAATGTCAGGATTCTTTCTTCACCTTCTCCTTCGCTGCGGTAGAAATGGAAAGGTGTGGCGAGGAATTCTTCCTTCTGGTCTGCTCCGACAGTTTTCTGTATCATTTCGAGTTTTGTGACATATTTGCACATTTCCAGCACGGCGTCATCGAGTCCGGCTGTATTGATCAGAACCTTTTCCATCAGGGAACCCATATCGTTTACGCGGCGTAGGGTGTAGCCTCCCATTGCCTTGGTATGCATGGTGATGGCGTGCATCTGGGTTTCCGAGATTTCGCCTTCAGGGATGAGCCAGACCATAAGCTTGCCTGATGGGTCGTGGTAGAGGGTTTCGTATTTGGTTAGATTGACCTGGCCGCAGTGAGGACATTCCCATAGGAAGAGGGAGCCGTCGGTTACTTTGGCTTTCAGTTCGGGATTTTCGGAGATATTGATGCTTCTGTATACGGTTACTTTGTGTTGCTGCCCGCATTTGGTGCAGGGGGCAAGTGCTTCGTTTATGATGGACATATTATATTGTTTTAAAAGTGGTTTGTAGATTTCTCGTCTCACTGCGTTCGCTCGAAATGACAGTTGGATCAAAATGAAACATTGAATGTAGGACCGATGTGGAAGCGGTCGAGGGTAATGCCGCTGTCGGTGGAGATGCTTTTCCACGAAGGACCTCCGTTGTATGACATTGTCACTCCGAATGAGCAAGGCCATTCGAGGGTGAGGATGCTGTGCATATCCAGTGTCAGGTCTGCTCCGGCTGACCATAACCCTTTTCTTCCAATGAATGAATAATCGAAGTGTGGTGTGACCACGAGTCTCTTGATGGAGAAGAAGTTTCCTCCGAGTGCGATATCTCCGATGAAGACAGGCACCGCATAGTCGGCTGTTATCTTGGTGATATTGGCGTTACGGATGGAGAGCCAGCTGGCAATGGAGGCATTGGATGAAAGTCCGCGCGGAAGTATGCTGACAATCGGCTGTCCGAAAACTGAGTCTGAACGAAGCTTCTGCTGGGTCATCAATGTAAGCTTGAGTCCCTGTTCTGAGAGGATTCCCGGTACGTAGCCATAGAGATAGAAATATCCCATAGGAGACAGGTACCGGCTGCTTTCCAGACTACCTGACGCTCCGATTTCGGCTCCGATTCCCCATTTAGGATAGACTGCAGAACTTGCTGTTCCAAGCATTGTGTATCCGCGTAGAGAACCGGTAAGGCTGTGTCTGAAGGTGTTTTTTCCCGGGTTCTGTCCGATGAATACAGGATTGTGTCCTAAGGTGTATTCTCCGTCTTGTCCGAGGGTGCCATGCTCTTCCATTTCCATAATGACAAGGCCTGTGTTGAATTTGTCGTTTCCTATTCTGTAGGTAAGTTTCGGAATAAGTCCCTTGTACCATCCTCCTGAAGAGAAGTTGAATGGGATATATGTAGAGAGGATTCCTTCTATATAAGGTGCTGAAAGTTCGCGTGAGGATACTTCCATAGAAGCTTTTCCGTCAGGGAGGAGATAGGCGTAGGCATTGTATTGGCGTGCGGCTCTGTCATTGAAATTGACAGTAGCTTCAATAACGGGGTAAAATCCTGAATATGTGAATCTTGCGTGACCGGAGTGTCTCCATTTTGCCGGATTGTACGGGTCTTTGTGGGCTGAGTAGCCGATTTCTCCGACTGCAGTGGAGAGACGGTTCTGGAAAATACCTGTGGCTCCTAAGGATGCCGCCTGCCATATGTGGTCGAAGGACATGTTCATGATGTTGTCGACGTTCACATATACCGGAGCCCATGAGTGCAGGTTGAATGCATTCGGAAGCTTGCGGTATGGCTGTGGCTGCGAAACGGTCACTTTCTTGTCGGTTTCTGCCTCTTTTTCCAGGGCGATGGCCTTTTCCTGAGCGGTGATTGCTTCAGCGATATGGTAATGATGAAGGTCGCGGAAATCGACGGCTTTATTCATAAGGGAATCCACCCTGGTACGATAGATTTTCTTGCCGTCGAGAGTCTGCGATGAATAGTATAGCCAGTCTCCGATGTATTGGAAATCCTCGGCTCCATAACGTGTGGATGTCTTCTGGACGAGTTTTCCTGTGGCAGGATCCAGATGGTAGAGTTCATTGACTCCTGTGCGGTCACAGGTGAACATCAGCTGGTCATCCTTGGCATAATAGAAGTCTTTGATTCTGACAGGCTGCGGTTCAAGGACGGTTTTCCAGCCGTCCTGAGCCTGAAGATTGTCATCAATACTGATGCGGTATATTCCGTAACCGTTGTCCGATATTGCTGTGACATAGATGTCATCTCCGATCCATACGGGTTCCAGAAGCTGGAGGCTGTCCGGTGCCTGGAAGCTTCGGATCGTCTTTCCTGTATGGCTTCCGATAAGGTCAAGGAAAGATTTTCCGCCCTGCTCGTATCTTGTGGCTGCTATCTGAGAGTGGGATGATGCAGGATTGTACATAAGTCCGGAATTCCTGACAGTATGCTTTCTGCCGCTTCCTTCTTCAATGTATCTGATCTTAGACTTTGTCTGAAGGCTCCAGCGCTCATCTGTGCTTGTCTCGCTCCAGTAAAGTCGCTTCGAATCCGCATCCCACCACATTCTGCCGGCATCTGATGCGAAACTGCTGATTCTGGTTTCTTTTCCGGTGCTGTCGATACGTACGAGAGTCGGCACATCTATATGTCCCTTCCTGATGGCATAGAGGTCGTTTCCTGCGACGGTATTGTTCTTATATTCTGTGTAGAATCGTCTGTCTGAGGTGACTTGTTCAGAAGGGATATATGGCTTTCTCGCTTCAGCGTCAGCCTTCCAGAGGGTGTACATGGTGTCGCATACCTCTAAAAAGGCTTTATTGAACTTTTTGCCGGTGAGTTTCTTGGTTGTGGTGTAGAATGCTCCGAGATTATATGGGCGGTGCGATGCCAGGTCATAGCCTGCATTCATGAATTCCGGACAATCATACAGATAGCGGAATCCTCCTATGGTAAGATAGCCCAGAGAATAATAGTTCGGTGCATTGTTCACCTGGGATACAAATCTCCATTTATCCCAGTTTCGGAAGTCTCCGTTGTCGAATGCGACCCAGTAATAGTTCAGAAAATCTGCTGTTCTGCCTCTTCCGGATGGAGTCCAGGCTGTTTCTGTGATGACTGCGTCACCTTCCATATTGGAAATTCCGGGATAAATCAATGATACCAGTATGTTCCACATTTCTCCGAATACCCAAGTGAATGGTTTCTGAGCCCTTGTCATTCCGAACTGCATCTGGGTGACGTGGCGTGACTCATGAACTGACAGCATTGTGCTCCAGGGCATAGGTTCCGGGTCATATGCGGATGGAAGAGTGAAAAGATCCATTCTCTTAGGCGCCCAGGCTACGGATCCGTTGGCTGCATTATAGGCATGCATGATCACCGGCATTTTCTTGCCGTCACCCTGACCGGAAAGATATCCCGTGGTCAATGATACTGGTATGCGGAATCTTTCGATTTTTTCAGCATAGACTCTGGCCAGAGAGTCTGTCCCTTCCGGATAAATGACTTTGAAATTGTCTGTCTCGATCGAATACCACTTCAGTCTGCCTGGATCGTCGCCTGTCACATAGAACTGCGCTGATGCAATGAAAGGCAACAGAAATGCCGCTAATGCGAATATATGTCTTAAAATTCTCATTTTCTTGTCTCAAATTCGATTACAAATCTAATTATTTTTTATATTTTTGCGACCTATTGCCTATAAATAGGCCTATAACAATACTGACTTTATATGACAACAATTCTTAATGTGCTTTCCGTACTTGGAGGACTTGCAATGTTCCTCTACGGTATGGCACTTATGAGCGAGGGTCTCCAGAAATCTGCAGGTGACCGACTCAGAGCCTTCATGGCCAAGATGACATCCAATGCTTTCAAGCGTGTGCTTACCGGAACTGTAGTGACCTGCCTTGTGCAGTCGTCTTCTGCGACTACCATCATGGTGGTAAGTTTCGTGAATGCAGGACTTCTTACTCTTGGCAACGCCATTGGAGTTATCATGGGAGCCAATATCGGTACCACTCTGACAGCCTGGATCACTTCTCTGGGATTCTCTGTGAACATTGCCCTTTTCGCTGTCCCTATGATGGCTTTCGGTTATCTGATGCATAGCTCTAAGAAAGCTACTTTGAAAAACGTAGGCCAGTTCCTGATGGGATTCGCTGTCATGTATGTCGGTCTTACCTTCATGAAGGATTGTTCGAATGCCATTCTCGGTGAGTATCAGACAGGTATGATGAACTTCTTCGGAAGCATCAACGGCTTCGGTTTCGGTTCTATCCTTCTTTTCCTTATCGCCGGTGCAGTACTTACCATCGTTCTTCAGGCTTCAAGTGCGACAATGGCGATCACAATGCTCCTTGCAGCATCGGGTCTCATCGACTTCAAGCTTGCAGTGGCAATGGTGCTCGGAGAGAATATCGGAACTACGATTACAGCCAATATCGCGGCGGCTGTGGCGAATACATCGGCCAAGAGAGCAGCCCGTGCTCATACAATCTTCAATATAATCGGAGTTATCTGGGTGCTTTGCCTGTTCAGACCAATCGTGAAGCTTATCTGTATTATAATGTCTGAGCTTGGATTCGTGGATCCTACAATGGCAAGTTCGCAGCTTGCAGCTATAGCTGGAGGAAGTGTTGCTGCAGATGCGGAGATGATCGAAACGTATAAGAACTCGCTTCTTTACGGTATTGCAATGCTTCACACTCTCTTCAATGTGACAAATACTCTCGTCCTTATATGGTTCACTCCACTTATCGAGAAGGCTGTGATCTGGCTTGTCAAGGAACCTAAGGGTGAAACAGAGGTCTTCAGACTCAAATATATTGCCGGTGGTCCTCTCAGCACAGCGGAACTTTCGCTCAACGAGGCTCAGCAGGAGCTTATCCACTTTGCGGAAATCTGCCGCAACGGTTTCGGATACATCCGTCAGGCTATCAATGAGCAGGATCCTGAGAAGTTTGACAAGCTTAATGAGAAACTCATCAAGTATGAGGAGATTTCAGACCGCATCGAGTATGAAATCGCTACATATCTTAACGAGGTGGGCAAGAATGAGATCAGTGAGGAAGCTGCCAATACCATCAAGTCGATGTACAAGATCATCGGTGAGCTGGAGTCTCTCGGAGATTCAGGCGAGGCTATCGGACGTATTCTCAAGAGAAAGAATGTGCACGGCAAGGTATTCGACAAGCCGCTTCTCGACCGTCTGAACAAGATTATGGATCTGGTACAGAAGGGTTATGATGTAATGATCGAGAATCTTAAGAATCCTGAACTCAAGGATATTTCCAATGCTCATAATGCAGAGTACAATATCAACGAATGCAGAAATCATCTCCGTGAGGAGCACATCGTGAATATCGAAAGCAACAGCTACAATTACCTCACAGGTGTTTACTTCATGGATGTTATTGCAGAACTTGAGAGGATCGGAGACTTCCTTATCAATGTTTCTCAGGCGGTTGTAGGAAAATATGACAAATAGGATTTTTACAATATTGCTTCTTGCGGTGCTTGCCGTAAGTTGCTCACAGGGGAAGAAGGCAGAGCAGTTCAAAGCTCTGCCTTTTCCCGATATCACTACCCCTGCTATGATGTCGGATCCGCAGGATATTGCAGGATATCTGGCAGAGCATTATTGGGACAGATTTACAGATCCTTCACGCACTTATCCTTCGGACTCTTTGCTGGTAAGCGGTGTGAAGAAAGGAGATGTAGAGCAGAAGTTTGCTGACTGGAGCTATATTCTGGGGATACTTCCTTTCCAGAAAGCTGAAAAGGCTGTTTCCGGACTTTATTCCAAGGCCCTTGCTTGTGAACAGGCTGATACTTCTTCTGCTGTATTTGAATTCTTCAATGAAATCGCATATAAATATTTCTATGATCCCAACTCTCCTCTTCGAAATGAGGATTATTACAATGCTTATGTCCGTAAGCTCGCCGGATACGAAGGCTTATCTGATGAAATGAGAGGAAAGTATGAATTTGACGCCAGAATGACTTCCTTGAACCGTACTGGTACTGTAGCAGCTGATTTCAGATTTGCCGATAAGTATGGCCGTATTCATACTCTTCACGGAATCAAAGCGCCTCTGACCTTGCTTTTCTTCAGCAATCCCGGCTGTAATGCCTGCATGGAAATCATAAATGTACTCAAAGGTGAACCTGCAATCTCGGGAATGATAGCAGACGGAACGCTTGCAGTCCTTAATATATATATAGATGAGGACCTGCAGGGATGGCGTGACTATATGCCGGTTTATCCGGAGCAGTGGTATAACGGTTTCGATCCCGATCTTGTAATACGTACGGATAATCTTTATAATGTCCGTGCCATTCCTTCTCTTTATCTTCTTGATGAAGAAAAAAGGGTCATCCTGAAGGATGCCCCTGAGAACCGTCTGTTCGAGTATTTACTTTCCGGACAGCTGTGATCTTCTGTATTGGAATGGTGTCATATCGGTAACCACTCTGAACCATCTTGAAAAGTTGTAGTTCTGAGGGATGCCCACACGTTTGCCAATCTCTTCTATTGACATTTTCTCAGATGAGGTGAGCAGTTTCTTGCTTTCCTCAATTCTGAGGGTATTGAGCCACACCTGGAATGTCTTGTTCAGACAATTGTTGAGATATTGTGACAGGTAGTTCTGGTTTGTTCCCATTTCCAGGGCTACATCCTTGATTGTCAATCCCTCACGGCAGAATTTCTTCTCACTTACCCATTCATCCACCAAAGGACCGAGTTTGGATGAGAGGTCCTGTGCCTTTTCCTTTTTTGCCGGTTCCGGCTCTTTTTCGAGCTCAAGATTCTTTCTTCTGATTACGTCGATCTTCTTTGTGGCAAAACCTACAACCCTGAATGTCAGATATACATAGATTACAGGCAGCAGAAAATAATACGGTCTCTGTAATACAGGAATATATAATACTCCTAAAGTACTTATAGACAATATGAAGGATACGATGAGAGTCGAATACATCCATTTCATATCCGGTCCTTCATCATAATAATTTTCTATCTCCTTTGTGCATTTCCTGTATTCCTTCAGGCAGGTATACAGCATCCAGGCACATTTGATTCCATATGTGCATCCGAATATTATCATCATCGCTTTCTGGATACGGGGGAAAAGGACACCTATTCCTCCGGCAATCAGCATGCATGATGCGGGTATCACACCGTCTGCAATGAAATTCTTCATACGGTATCTTGGTGTTTCTATCAGAAACAGGAATGATGCGTATGAAAGCCATGAAAATATAAGGGTGAAGGTCGATAACAGCCAGAAATCAATATAGTCTCCAAAATGTAACGGCATCAGTATTCTGAAGGTACAATACATTACCATCAGTCCTGTCGCGCATCCAAGAACATATCTTGATTTTCGATAGCTTTTCAATGCCGGATCCTTCTTAGGCATATTTAGTAATGTGACTACTGCGGTAAGAATGCTGAATATACTGATGTATCCGAAATTGAATACTATATATGTCATATGTGCAATATCCATCTTATATCGTTCTGCT
This sequence comes from Candidatus Cryptobacteroides sp., assembly GCA_045118995.1. Classification (GTDB taxonomy): domain Bacteria; phylum Bacteroidota; class Bacteroidia; order Bacteroidales; family UBA932; genus Cryptobacteroides. The sequence goes on along the minus strand of JBGVCR010000037.1, from coordinate 54,699 downwards.
GTGCAAATATAGAATTTTTCTAAAATAAAAAGTTGCGTGTGCTCAATTTTTAGGGTTCATACAATGTATAAAAATTGTATTTACGTGAAAAACCCCCTTCCAAAATAGGATTTTCGTCAAAAAATGCGTTTCCGTAAATAAAAATTGCATTTGTCGAAAAATCGAAATGCAAGATTTGGAAAGCGTTTTCACAGCATCATAACTTTGTTCTCGCTGAACGAAAAGAGATCCCGGATTTATGTCCGGATTTCATACAATCTCTTTACCCGTCAGCACCTGTTTTAACTATTAAACGGAGATTTGCTGATGAAACGCTATCTTACAATTGCAGTAATTTTACTTCTGGCTTTTGCCGGTACAGCTTCCGCCCAGAAGGTGGCCGTGAAGACAAATGCTCTTTACTGGGCTACGACTACTCCTAATATAGGAATGGAGTTCTCTATGGGTCCTCGCTGGACTTTCGAGATTGCAGGTGGATATAATCCATGGCTTCTGGACAAGGAAACTAATATGAAGGTCAAGCACTTTCTTGTAACTCCTGAAGTAAGATACTGGTTCTGCGAAAGCTTCAATGGACATTTCTTAGGTGTGAATGCCAATTATACCCAGTTCAATGTAGGAGGCGTTCATGTTCTCAATCCATTCTATAAGTCTGCAGGTGACGGTCCGTTTATCGATGCCTGTCTTAATTCACGAGTAGAAGGGTGGGCTGCCGGTGCAGGAATCACTTATGGATATTCCTGGATCATAAGTCCTCGCTGGAATATGGAGTTCAATCTCGGCCTCGGTTACTGGTATTCAGACTATGACAGGTATGAGAGCCGTAAATGCGGTCTTTTCCAGGACTCTGCCATAAAGCACGTATTCGGACTTACAGATCTGGGACTTTCATTTATTTACATGATAAGATAAGGAGAGACGGTTATGAAGAAGACAATTATACTTTCAGCATTGATGCTCATGTTCTCAGCGGCGATGAACGCACAGACGGTTATCAGCAGCCAGTCTCTGACTGAAGACGGAGAAAGAGTGGTGGTTTCTTTCGAAGTACAGACAGATGTAAAGAGCATTCCCGCAAACCGCAAGGAGATAATAATGCCGTTCATTTATAATGCAAAGGACACTCTCTGGCTTGAGACTCTCGAAGTCTATGGAAAGGGAAGATTCAAGAGAGAGGTTCAGGAGAATCACCTTGCGGGAAACAAGGATTGGCAGCTTACTGAAAAGCAGGTTCTCAAGGGAGATGTCTATCACTATATTTCTTCAGTGCCTCTCAAGAGATGGATGAAATCGACAAATCTCGGTATCAAGAGACAGATGGTCGGATGCAACTGCGAAGATGAGCTCGCAGATCAGACACTCGCCCAAGGAGTGGCCCTCTTTGAAGAGCCGATGCTTCCTGCAAGAAGAATCCCGACAGCCTTCACTCTTGCTGATGCTACCAGACAGTGGGATTTCGGAAGAGATGAGCTGGAGATCATCTTCAAAGTTTCGAAGACAGAGATTGATTCTACGGTTTTCAATAATGAGGTTACTTTCGGAAAGATTCTCTCTGCGATTGACAAGATTTTCGCAAATCCTAAATATAAGGTCGACAAGATTGAAATCGCAGGATATGCTTCCCCAGAGGGAAAGCGCAGCTTCAACAACTGGCTTGGTCAGAATCGTGCGAAGGCTCTCATCGACTACATAATCGAGAACAGACCTCAGTACAATCTCACAGCAGACAATTTCCGCCTCCGTAACGGAGAAGAAAATTGGGAAGGCCTCAGAAGACATGTTCTTGCATCGACAATCGAAGAAAAGGACCAGGTGGTGGATATCATAGACATGGATCTTCCGGACGAGGAGAGAAAGCTCAAGATAAAGTCGATCGATAATGGCAAGGTATGGCAGAAAATGCTGAAGGAAGTATATCCTCATCTGCGATGCGCACGTTATCTGGCTGTTTACTATGATTCGACACAGGATGAGGCTGTGGATATGATAAATCTGGCCAATCAGATGATCCGAGAAGGAAAATATGCTGAAGCATACGATACAGTAGAGCCTTACTCAGACGACTTGAGAGCTTACAATACAGTGGGAACAGCACTGATGATGCAGGGCAGATTCGAGGAAGCTCTTCCTTGGCTTCAGAAAGCAGTGGAAAGCAATACTGCATCGGCTCAGGAAAACATTGAACTTATAAATGCCGAACTCGAATATGAGGCTCGCAAGAAGGCAGAAATCGAGGATTATCTCAAGAAATTCGAATAAATAACATATTAACACTATTTCACTAACATTTAAAAAACTAAAGTTATGAAACTTACTAAATTGATGTTGTCTGCTTGTGTAGCAGCTTTGGCACTCCTTTCTTGTCAGAAAGAGGATGGACCTTCAGTACCTGTAGAGGCTAAGGTGAAGTCTGTGGATGTATCCATAGCAAACATGATTCTTACTAAGTCGGAATCAGCAACTATCGCTAAGGGTACAAAGGTTAATCTCAATAACTTCAAGATCTTCCTTACTGACAATAATTATTCGAAGGTTTATGAGGCTTTCGGTACCGACGGAACAACTGCTGCAAAGACTTTCTTCACTTCTGCAGAATATGACATCACTGATGCAGATGCAAAGGCTTCTTTTCATTTCGTGGATCCGGCTTGTACAAGAGTTGTAGTAGTTGCCAACATGGGTGACATCGCATGGGATAAGATCGACGATAAGATTCTGATTGGCGCACAGCAGAATGCATCTGAGCTTGCACTCTACGGTTATTCTGATCTTGTAAGCGCTGGATCATTCCACAATGAGACAAAGGACAATGTGACTTACCAGCTCCCTGTTTACAAGGCTAAGGTTACAGTAAAGCCACGCGTTTCACGTTTCGAGATGGATGGTTTCTATGTGAATTTCAAATCTGATCCTACATACAGCAGCATCAAGTTCAAGCAGATCGCAGTTCAGAACTATTATCCTGAGACACAGTTCAATACAGGAAATGAGAGCGGTAGCCTTGTACAGCATGTTACAAATTTTGCAGATCAGGCATCTACATTCGCATGGCTCCACAATGGTGTGAAGGATTGGTACAGAGATGTATTTGCTTCACCTGTAGAGGTAACTCCAGCAGCTCCGTCAGGCCAGGCAATATCAGGCGCAAACAACTGCTATGCATATCATTTCTTCTCAGGTGATGCAGTTCCTGTAATCATGATCGACCTTGAGGCAGACGGTCTCCCTGCATACCTTTATTCAAAGACCATCAAGCTTACAGACGGTACTCCTATCGAGAAGATCGAGGAAGGACATATCTACCGTATGAATGCTGCCGGAAGCGTTGACACAGGTGGTGACGGTGACATCGTTATCGATGAGGATGATATAGATCCTGCAGACAGATGTATTGATATCACAGTAGATGTAATGGCTTGGGAAGTGATTCTCGTAACTCCTGAGTTCTAATTTAGAAATTCAGCCCTCAGGGCTTTTAGATAAAACAACATCAATAAATAGTGGAGGGGTTTCCTCTCCGTAGTGCAAGCCCCTCCAATATTTATTTAATCTTTTAAACCAGACAAACATACATTGCTTATGAAATCCAGATTGATCGCCCTCTCTATCGCCGTGGCAGGACTTTTCTCCACTTCCTGCTTCCAGGAGGATTATAGCGAGTGCTATAATATCTACAAGCTCGAGATGAGCTATAAGGGAGATGGTACTTCCGAGATATTCCCGGAAAAGATAAATCGTGTGGAGATGTATGTTTTCGACGAGTCGGCTACATGTGTCAGTTCTACAGTCCTTCCTGACAAGGATGTGGAAGCAAGAGTGACCGTTCTTCCGCCTCTTCCCTCTGGTGACTATAGAATCATATGTGTGGGAAATACATATGACACAGGAGTGGAGAACCTGACATCGAAAGATTATTCAAAGATTCTTTTCGCGGCTGATGATTACCTGAATGGAAAAACGGTAGCCGGCAATGATTCTCTTTATTATGCATCTGTCGATTATGAAATAAAGGCTTTCAGCCCGATGATCTATGAGGAGACCAGGACGGCGCAGTTTGCAAGTTCGCACTATGATATTCTTGTGGAGGTGGTCAATGCTCCGCCATATGTGGGAAAGCATCCGAAGATCGAACTTCTGGGAGTTACTCCTCAGACAGATTTCGAGAATGTCGCGAAAGGACAGACTACAGACTATATTATGGAGACTGTACATGATGGTGTGAAAACCACTACAGCCAGAAATAATATAATGAGACATACAAACCATGAAGATGTATATCTGAAGGTTACGGCAGAGGATGGAACAGAGGTGGCTTTGATAAACTTTGCGGAACACCTGGAGAAATTCAGATTGTATATCGATCCGACAAAGCATGAATGCCTGATTCCTTTCAGGATCGAATTCGGAACTCCGGAACTTCCTTATCCAAGCGATGAGATATGTGCAGATATAACCATTACGATTCCTTCATGGATAATTGAACTTGTAAAACCAGAATTTTAACGGTCACGTTTATGCAGAACATTACTAACATATTCAAAAAGACGGCTCTGATGATCATCGCGGCAGTTCTCTCTACCGGTTGCATCTTCGAGAAATACGAAGTGTCCGGACTGCAGAACGTGATGATAATGCTCAATGTTTCGTCCGAGGGCGAGATTACAAAGGCTGCAGAAGCTCCGACATCGGACGAGATGAAGATAAACACACTTCGCATCTACGCTTTCCATGGAAACAGGTTGTGCGGTCATTATTATCAGGGAACTGCATATGATGGTCCGATTCTTATGGATCTGGAGCTTCCTGAGGGAGAAAGTGATGTGGATTTCTATCTGATTGCGAACGAAGCGGAGATGACTTATGAGAATGGTTTGGTCCGGATAGAGGAAAGAATGACCAGGGCACAGCTGGAAAGCTTAAAGTTTACTGCATTGGTAAGCAGAACCTCTCTTCCGATGTATTGCAGGAAAACAGAAACGATAAATGCATCTGATTATGCTTCTGAATCTGTTGCAGCAGAAGGACATCAGGGCCATCTCAAGCTTAACCGCCAGGTGGATTTCCTCCTTGCCCGTTCCCTTGCCAAGCTTTCTGTATATGCAGCGAAATCTAAAGGAACTTCTGCAGAGCCTCAGATACTCAAGATGGACCTTGTAAATAGCGGGACAAGGGAGTATAGCTATCTTTTCCCTCAGACAGAGGAAATTCTTGATGCGGTACCTTCTCGCTCTAATGACCGATCGCTGGTCGATGAGCCAGTCCTGATTTCAAAGGAAGTGGAAAAAGGTTCGTCAGCAGCTGCTGATCCGGCAAACTATGATCTCGTCTTGTCAGGAACCTATCTTCCGGAGGTATCTGCAGGATATCCGGTCAATAATCCTTCATATAGATGGGACGCATCTTCAGGAGATGACAAAGAGGCTGTTCTGTTTGTAGAATACGCACTGGGAGAGGGTATGGAAATCCAGAGACGTTATGTCTATCTTCCTCGAGTGGAAAGAAACAATCATATAAAAGTCTGCATCCTTATCAATGCCGAAGGTCAGCTGATAATCCAATATACTGTAGCTGAATGGGATATGGAGGACGCAAATATGAATAACTGGTTCTTTGATTATCCGACACATTCATATATAAGGCACAATATACCTCAGACAGATCAGCAGCTTGAACAGAGCCCGAGCTCTCTAGCAGTAATGTCAGAGACAGTACCTTTTATCGGATACTTCCAGATGACATATCCTGAAAATGATACCTGGAAACCTACTCTTACCGGTCTTGAGGCATCAAATTGCAGCATAAAGGTTTATAGGGAAGATCAATTGGTGTTTACTTCAGAGGTACCGGTATCCCTTCCTGTTTCTGACAAATGGTATAGAATAGAAGTCTATCCGAATGGAGATGTCAAGGTCGGCGAAAAAGTAAATCTCGCTATTACATACACGCCGAGCGGACTCGAAGAAATGGAATATCTTCTTATCAACGGCTCCTACAACAATTATTTCTGGCCGGGCTCGGACGATGAAAATTTTGTGACAATAACAATGGTAAACTAGAAGAAAAATGAAAGGAATAATAAATACTCTTTTAATCTCGGCAGCTTCGGTGCTTCTGTTCTCCTGTGAAATGAAGGAGTCTTATGAAGTTCCAATGAACGGGGAGATAGTCCTGGACCTTTCCTCAGGTATTACCAAGGCCGTTGTCGAGGATACATCTGTAGAATCTTTTGTGAATCATCTGGATGTTTTCATATTTTCGGATAATGCGGGTATGCCTTCTTCAGTAAGCCATTACGGAAGATATCAGGTTAACGGTGCTTCCAAGATCACTCTGTCTGCTCAGAGAAGTTCTTTCCAGAATAATGTACCTTATCATATCTACGTTCTTGCCAACAGCAATATTGCTGAAAATGATTTCAGAGCTATTCTTGAAGCAGAAGGATATGACGGAATCATCGCAAAAAAGCAGGAAGATGAACTTCTCCATCTCACAGGACTCAATGTCGAAGGTACTCCGAAGTATTTCCTCATGGATGCCTCTTTGCACAATGTTACGATGAATAACGGAAATCCGGCTGATAATACTATGCTGTCTGTTGTCCTTCGTCGTGCAGCTGCTAAGGTGGTAATCAATATCAAGGCAGGAGAAAATGTGGAATTCAAATCATTTACAATTGCTCAGGGTTCTGAAGGTGCCCGTTATTATATAAGAAATCTTCCTTACAATGCATTCCTTTTTGCTGAGGCAAAAAATGATGATCAAGTAAGTGCTGCTGTAAGGAATACTGCCAAAGAAGGAGACAGACATTTTTCGTGGGATCCGGAAAAGGACAATAAGAACGTGTCTTTATTGACTTATGTCTATCCGAACAGCTGGTCTGAAGGAAGTCTTCTTGAAAATGAAACGTGTGTGGTAATGAATCTTCCTATGATATTCACTCCTGATGCAGGATCGCCAGTGGAATATCACAACAGTTGGTACAAGATTCACATGACAGGAGAAAAGGTGATCAGAAGAAACAATTATTATGAGGTCAATATCAATCTGAACCGTCCCGGAGCAATCTCGGAAATCACTCCTGTAGAGATAGACGATATGCAGTATATCGTGGAAGAATGGTCAGGACAGGCTATCAATGTAGGAGGAGATGATAAACCTAAGTATCTGATGGTCAATAAGTCAAAGATGGATATGCATAATATTGCCCTTGATTCTAAGACGCTTGAATTTGCATCTTCTTCACCTGTTACCATTAAAGTCGAGAATAGATATTATTACGATAAATTCGGTCAGAAAAAGGATGTTCCTGCCGATGTGTCGATAAAGGGAACTACTGATGGGGGAATAGCAGGAAACATCACTGTAAACAGCCCGGTTCCTACCAACAATGCCATCCGCTATTTCACGCTTGTGATAACCAATGAAGATGGCCTTGTAGAAAGAGTCAATGTAACTCAATATCCTTTGGAGTACATAACAAACCAGCAGGCATATTACTCATATAGAACGGACTTTAAAAAAAACGATGCTTTTCCGACAACATACCAGTATAAAGGCGACAGATATGTAAGTGCTTCATGGTCAAATAGTGCTTGGAGTTACAGTACCGGTACAGGAGACGATTATTTCTTTACATCGAAAGTAGCGGATCAGAATAGCGATGGAACTTCGGATATACATTTCTATTCATACAGTCAGAACGGAACATCTCCAAGTGTGGGTAAGAATTCGATAGACGGACTTGACAATGCAAGAATGTACCATGTGAACATTACTTCCTCATCAAATACATATGTCGTGGGAATTCCTATGCAGGATGCTGACGGATACACTGACGACAGTACTGAAAATTCTAAACTGGTCTCTCCGTCATTTATGATCGCTTCCCAGCTGGGTGCCGTATATGCTTCAGGAAAAGATACCGAGTCAAATCGCAAGAGGGCAAGGACGCATTGCAAGGAATATGCTGAGACTTATGTGAATGAAAAAGGTGAAGTGGTACACCTGACAGACTGGAGGCTTCCTACAGCAGCTGAAATCGGGATCATCGTAAAGTTCCAGACTAAATCTGAAGTAATGGATGTAGTGCTCGGCGGACGATACTATTTCTGCGCATCCGGAACAGTCGGAACAGGAATCACAGGTAATAATGACGGATACTTCCTCCGATGCATCAGAGATGTTTATTGATTCCAATTTAAGCGCGATTTAAAATAATAGAGTAGAAAACAAATATATGAGAACAAGAATTATAAATATAATCATCGCCCTTGCGGGAATTCTGGCATTGAGTGCAAGCTGTCAGAGAGAGGATTTTCTTTTGCCTGAAGCTTCCCCTGCAGAGGATGGTCATATTCGTCTGAATGTGAGCGTCGAGGTCCCTGACATGGATATCGTGCAGACCAAGGCTGTCGATCCTGACGGCGGTGGTGTGCAGAGGATAAGCGTTTTCTGCTTTGATAAGAACGGCCTCTTCATCACTACTGTGACGGCGGATATCGTCAGTGACGGAAACAATCCTTCATTGGCGGGAACCTTCTCTGTTTCAGTTCCGGACTACACTGAGACACTTCAGCTGGTGGGTAACCAGAATATGACATATTTCCGCGAGGATGACTATCGCGGAATGTCAGAGGTCGATGTGATGGCGGCGCTTGAGGCTTCTGCCGGACGTATGATCTATTGGGCAAGGAAATCGATTGCTGACTTTACTGTCTCAAATCCTTCTCCAGTGAAACTTCTGCGTAATCAGGCGAAGATCAGCTTGAATATCGATTCTTCCGTGTCTTTCGAAGATAAAGGATGGATTGTAGTGAATTCCAATGCATTCGGAACAGTGGCACCTTACAGCCCGGATCATGGAGGCTTCGTTGCTCCTACCATATCGGATCCATTTGTCACTCTTCCTGACAACAGAGCCAAGCTCGCTGATTATCTCGATGTGCGTACAAATGATGTAGAATATATCTTTGAAACTGAGAATACTCCAGCAGATCCAGTAGATTTTATTCTTAAGGGTTCTCAGAAAGGTGGTCCTGATCTGTATTACCGCATCTCTCTCATCGATGAGAATGGAGATAACGTAATGATTATGAGAAACCATCACTATACTGTCAATGTGGTAGGTGAACTGTACTATGGTCAGCAGACTTTCCAGCAGGCGCTTGAGGCTCCGGCTACCAACAACGTATGGGTCTCTATCTCTGACAATATCTCGAAGATCCAGGACAGCCGAAACTCCCTGGAGGTGGACAAGACTTATGTAGTCATCGGTGAAAATCAATTCAAGGACCCTAACACATATTATCTCCACTATACTGTAAAGAATATGGATGGTACAGATCCGTCTCAGGCTCAGGTGTCGTGGATGGAAGGAAATAATGTCGCATTGTCCAACTTTACTCATCACTTCGACCCTTCTACCGGTGAAGGTACGATTCTTATTACTCTGAATAAGATGGGAGAACTTCAGAAGCGCGAGGGCACCTTGTTCGTGAAGTATGGCCGTCTTACCAGAAAGATAAAGGTCATCACTGTAAAGGAGCAGAATTTTGAACCGGCATGGATCACTACTAATATCTATGGTGAGGAAGCCGGCGAGAACGTGACCGTAATGTTCACTGTACCACAGGATTGTCCTGCAGAACTTTTCCCTATGGATGTGCTTCTCTCAGTTAACGATATGGATATCCGTAATGCTTCAGGTATGATGCTTCCGGTGATAAGAGAGGACGATCCAAGATATGGAGAAGATAATGGCATAGGCTACAAATATGTCCTGACAGTTACAGAACCTGGTATGCAGCGTGCATATCTGGAGACGATCCTCAAGCATCAGAATCAGAGCACCGTCAATGTGACTATTGAGGCACCTCATTTCAGAAGCCTTACCAAGACTGCTACATTCCAGACAGCGGTAGATACAAGAATCCTCATTCATAATCTCAGGTCTTATGCAGGTGCGATGCCTGCGGATGAGTACATCTATTACTATCTCGTGCCTCAGAAGATCAATGCGCCGGTGGAGTTTGTTTCACACCTAGGTAGAGTTGTAGATTCTGCTGAGGGAGCCGACCTTACTCTCACTAATCCTAAGGGAGAAAGAACACACTTCAAGTATGTATCTCCTAATGCTGATTTTGATCCTGCAGGAGGTTACAATGTGGATGAATTCCTTTTCTACTCTCAGAATCTGGATCATAACCATGACCATGACGGAGACTTCTATTTCGATTTCTATAAGGGATTGAACCCAGCCAACTGGTCTGCTACAGGCGGTCGAGTTTTGGGATTCTTCAGAAATACGGTTGAAGGAACATCAGACTATGGTGCTACTTTCCACCTCAAGACCAACAAGCCGAAGGCGGACGAGGTCATCCGTATTGCTTCAAACGTATTTGGTGCACCTTCGGTAACTACAGGAACAGCAGGAGAATTGGCACATAACGGGTATGTGGCGCCAGAGGGAAAGAGCACTGGTACCGGTCTGTACAAGTCCTGCATTTTCGAGCTTGCTACATATCATCCGTTCCACTTTGCTGCCACTGTCAATGGAACAGGAACCAACATTCAGGGTGGAAATGAGGAAGTGGTGGATGATGTGCTTCTGAGTTATGCTCCAGGCATGACCATCAATATCGAGTTCGATGTCACCAGCTTCTCACACTCTCTTCCGGATAATACTGGAAATGTGCTTCCTGACGGTGAGCAGGTGTCGGTAGATCCTTTCGGAACGGCATTCGATATTTATATCGATGCACCGATGCTCGAAATCGACGAGACCAGTGACCTTTACAAGAGTGGAAAGGTGACCAAAGACCCTTCGAAACCGGGAAGATTTATATACCATGTGGATGCATCCAGAGATGTGGAGAGGACTTTCGGAACTCTTAAGGCAAACGTGGATTCAAAGACTACGGCAAATCAGAATGGCGAAAGAAAGAGCATTCCTTTCAAGACCAAGAGCATCGTATCAGCTGGAGATATAGTGATCAGTTCCGATGAGTCTAAGGTAGTATTCTACCAGAAGAGATTCAGAGTTCAGAACAGTTCGATTGCCGGAACCCTTCAGTATCGCAAGGATGGTCAGGTAAGAAATATTCCTGCAGGTTCATTCGTTCCGTTCGAAATGGAGTCGACATATAACCGTATCGGTACGGTAGCGGTTTCTGACGGAGGTCAGTTCGAACTCAGACTCAGAAGCGAGTACAGATACGACTGGATGACAGACAGAGTGAATTTCCAGTATGTTGAGGATGGTGTCACATACATAAAGACTTTCACCAATCTCAATACACTAAACGATTTCTCCGGTCCGATTATTCTGGACCCATTACAATAGCAGCCTGATATTCCAAATACATCGTTCAGCAATAGCCACCCCTGGGCTGAGTCCTTTAGGACGGGGTGGCTATATCTTATTATCCCCCAGTCGTCTAGTGACGACAGCCCCCGAGGGCATAGGCGCCCTATCGGGCTTTCCGTATTTTAGCTATCGCAAAAATACCCGCCCCGGACGCGCGCCTGATGGCGCTATCGCTTCGCTCCAATCCCCCAGTCGTCTAGTGACGACAGCCCCCGAGGGCATAGGCGCCCTATGTATACCGTTCCCAAAATAAAACTCAAGCCGGTGAGCAGGCCAATCGTCCTTTGAATAAGCTATAAAGACGTTTGACGTGCTCAGCGGTGGCATTTTTCTACCGATGAGCATGTGAATCATAAACTGAGGGCATATATGGTAGATTGTTACGCTCACCGGCTTTAATGTCTCCTCTACGCTCGGTCGTAATTATTATTCCTTAATTAAATGCTATTGTCAATTTCAGATATAAACTCTAAATTTGGAATCTCTATGCGAAATAAATAAAAATAACATATCATGAAATTGACTAAAGAACTTTGGGGCACTTCCCCTTGTGGTAAGGAGATTCTTCTTTATACCCTTGAAAATGAGAGTGGAGCTTATGTACAGCTGACCAATATCGGTGCCGGAATCGTCTCTGTGGTGGTTCCAGACAAGGACGGTGTACTTGCAGATGTAGCCCTTGGATATGCAGAAGCTGTCAGCTATTTCGGTGACGGACCTTGTATGGGAAAGATCCCTGGAAGATATGCAAACCGTGTAGCCCTTGGAAAATTCACCCTCGACGAAGTGGAATACACACTGCCGGTAAACAATGGTCCCAACCATCTTCACGGAGGTCCTGAAGGTTTCCAGAACAAAGTCTGGGAAAGTCGCGAGCACGAAGGCGGAGTGGAATTCCTTTACTATTCCGAGGACGGAGAGCAGGGATATCCGGGCGCATTGAAGACAGTCGCTCGTTATGAATGGACAGAGGAGAATGAACTCCGTCTCACTCTTACAGCCGAGTCTGATGCCCCTACAGTCCTGAATCTCACAAATCACGCATATTTCAATCTCAATGGCGAAGGCAACGGCAGCATCCTCGGACACACCCTTATGCTGAACGCTTCCGAATATCTCCCTACAGACGCCACTCAGATTCCTCTCGGTGAAAGCGAGCCTGTAGCAGGTACCCCGATGGATTTCGTTAATCCTAAGCCTATCGGACAGGATATCAACGCCGACTTCGAAGCCCTCAAGATCGGAAAGGGATATGACCATTGCTGGGTCATCGATGGAGCAGAACCAGGACAGTTGCAGCTTTGCGGTGAACTCTATGCTCCTGAAAGCGGCCGACTTCTTACCATCTACACTACCCAGCCAGGTGTGCAGGTTTATACAGGAAACTGGCTCACAGGCAGCCCGGCAGGAAAGAAAGGACACGACTATCAGGACTATGAAGGCGTAGCAATCGAATGCCAGAACTATCCTGACGCGCCTAACAAGGAAGACTATCCTGACTGTGTCCTCTGCCCTGGCGAAGTCTATGAAGAAGCCATCATCTTTGCATTCTCAGTACGTTAACTGACATAATCCCGAGCCTGCTTATTTGTCATTCCCGACCTGATCGGGAATCTAACACCACCACTATGAAACAATATCTGGATTTATTACGCCATATCCGCACCAACGGAACAATGAAATCAGACCGCACCGGAACCGGTACCCAGAGCGTATTCGGCTATCAGATGCGTTTTGACCTCAGTGAAGGCTTTCCACTTCTCACCACAAAGAAAGTCCATCTGAAATCGATAATCTACGAGCTTCTCTGGTTCATCGCCGGAGACACCAATGTCAAATACCTCCAGGACCACGGTGTGACCATCTGGGACGAATGGGCTGACGAGAACGGCGACCTCGGACCGGTATACGGACACCAGTGGCGCAGCTGGCCGACTCCGGACGGAGGCACCATAGACCAGCTGTCAAATGTAATAAACCAGATAAAGAATAATCCGGATTCCCGCCGAATGATCGTCTCTGCCTGGAACGTAGCTGAAGTGGAAAAAATGGCCCTTCCGCCTTGCCACTCCCTTTTCCAGTTCTATGTCGCTGACGGAAAACTCTCCTGCCAGCTCTACCAGCGCAGCGCCGACGTCTTCCTCGGAGTTCCGTTCAATATCGCTTCCTACGCCCTTCTGACAATGATGATCGCACAGGTCTGCGGTCTCCAGCCGGGAGAATTCGTCCATACTACAGGAGATACTCACATCTATGTCAATCATTTCGAGCAGGTGGCTACCCAGCTCAGTCGTGAGCCTCGCGCCCTTCCGAAGATGAAGATCAATCCTGACGTAAAAGATATATTCGACTTCAAATACGAAGACTTCGAGCTCGTCGATTACGATCCGTACCCACGAATCCCTGCACCGGTAGCAGTCTGATACTATAACACCATCCCACAATGGAAAAATGCATAATCGTAGCAATAGCGGACAATAACGCCATCGGTAAGGACAATGCCCTCCTGTGGCATATCTCGGAGGATCTGAAGTTTTTCAAACGCACAACTACCGGCTGTCCGGTCATCATGGGAAGAAAGACCTTCGAGTCCATCCGCCGTCCACTTCCCAAGCGTACCAATATCGTGATTTCCAGGGGCTTCACTGCTCCGGAAGGCGTCATTGTCGTATCCTCTTTGGCTGAAGCGTATAATGCTGTTGTTCAGGACCTGTCTTGTCATTCCGAGTCTGCCTCTTCCTGTCATTCCGAGCCTGTCACTTCCTGTCATTCCGAGCTTGTCGAGGAATCTCCTTCCCGCTGCTTCATCATAGGAGGCGGCCAAATCTACGCTCAGGCCATAACGGACGCTGACCGCCTCATCGTCACACACGTCCACACCATCATCGAAGATGCAGACACATTCTTTCCTGAGATTGACCCTTCCATCTGGCAGGTGGAAGAGCGCTCTGAAATGCTCCACGACGACGAGTCCGGCTTCGATTTTGAATTTGTAACCTATAAACGGGTGGCTCTCAAATAATTGATTATTAGTGATATAAGTAAAATGCCTACTGCATAAAGACAGTAGGCATATCTAATATTTTATTGATTATTAATAGTTTACATGATATTCTTATTTTGAGACCTTTAGGTCGATAGCAAGTCCCCTTTCCGAGAAAGGGGATTTAGGGGATAGGTAACGTAAAAGAAGAAAGTGCGGTGGGTAAAAGTTTCGCAAGCTGCACAAACCTTCGAATTATCAATAATTTAGAATTTGCGAAACTTGAGTATTACACTATGTCACGAGACAGTTTCGGCAGCCGTTTCGGCGCCCTTGTAGCAATGGCAGGCTCGGCAGTGGGTCTGGGAAACCTCTGGCGCTTTCCATATCTTGTAGGAGAGAACGGAGGTGCCGCCTTCATCATTGTATATATCTTATTGAGCTTCCTCATCTGTCTTCCGATTTTCATTTCGGAATTCGTCATCGGTCGCCGAAGCCAGAAGAACGCTTATGCAGCATTCAGAGACCTGTCCGGTGGATCTGCATGGCGCTGGGTGGGACTCTTTACGATAATCGTCCCTCTGGTCGTTCTGTCTTATTATAGTGTAATAGGCGGATGGTCAATCGATTATCTCCTCAAGTCGTGTACCTTCTCCTTTACCGGAGCATCTGGGGTCAATACAATGTTCACCGACCTTGTGACCTCGACCTGGGCTCCGCTTCTTGCCCATACCGGCTTCCTGCTGGTCACCACCCTTATTGTCGTAGTAGGAATCAAGGACGGTATCGAAAAGTTCAGCAAGGTAATGATGCCTCTGCTCTTCTTCATTGTCATCGGTATTGCCATATATTCACTGACCTTGCCGGGAGCGCAGAAGGGAGTCGATTATCTCTTCAATCCGGACTTCTCGAAGATCAATGCAAAGGCGTGTGCAGCTGCCCTCGGTCAGGCATTCTTCTCTCTTTCGCTGGGATTCGGAACAATAATGACATATGCATCCTATGTGGACAAGAAGGAAAATATAATGTTCCAGAGTGCCGCCACAGCAGTATCCGATCTGATGTTTGCAATGATTGCCGGAGTGGCGATAATGCCGGCAGTCTTCGCATTCGGACTTAATCCTCAGTCTGGTCCTGGTCTGGTTTTCGAGACCCTTCCATTAGTTTTCGGACAGATGCCTGCAGGCGGTTTGGTAGCAATCCTCTTTTTCCTCGCCCTTCTTGTTGCAGCCCTTACATCATCGATTTCAATGCTTGAAGTGGCCGTGGCCTATCTCGTAGAGGAAAAGAAATTCTCCCGAATAGCGGCTTGTATCGTGCTTTTCATCATCTGCTGGGTGATCGGAGCTGTCTGTTCGCTTTCATTCGGCCCGCTCTCGCACATAGAGATAGACGGAGGCAATCTCTTCGACTTCTTCGACAATCTCTCGTCCAATATCCTGATGACTCTCGGCAGCCTTCTGACCGTCCTCTTCGTCGGATGGAGGCTCAAGAAGACCGACGTCTATGATGAATTCACCAATGGAGGCACCCTCAGCCGTAATGCAAAGCTTTTCGGAGTGCTCTGGTTCCTCATCAGATTCGTCTGCCCTCTCGCCATCATCGCGATCTTTGTTTCCGGACTGATAGGCTAAATATGAAGAAGCTGATATTAGTCTTTTGTCTTATGGCAATATCTCTGTCAGCTGCCGCCCAATATGCCGACAGTGATATCATTGTTAAGCGCGGCAAACTTTACTGTGATGGTATCCAATTGACTCATCAGCAGTCGCTTGACTACTTTTCAAATGTGACAGGTGAAGACCGGACCCAGGATTATCTGCAATACACCCGTGATTTCAAGATAGGCAAGCAGATGGAAATCTGGGGAGCAGTGGCTTTCGGAGTCGGTGGATTGGCTGAAGTCGCCGGACTTATGTTCATATTTACTGCAGGAGATGAAGCCACTTTCAGGATCATCCAGGGATCAATGATGGCAGGAGGCGTTGTCTGCATCGGAGGTGTTGTGACTTCGATCTGTGGCACTTCCAAAAAGAGAAGAGCCGGCCGGAATCTCAGTAATCTGACCGTCGGTGCACAGAAGAGCGGTGTTGGAATCGCACTGAACTTCTGATTGTTCAGGCGTTTATATACTGAACTTCCCGTGCAACCTTCGACCTGCTACAGCCTACCAATAAACAGGTCGTCCCGTGCCTAAGCACAAGGACCACCTAACGTCCTATCGGTCAGTGAAAAATGTAGCAGTTTTGGTTGCGACGATAGGGGTAATGAATATGTATGTGAAAATCAGCCTTTTAAGCAGTCGCAAATATATCGAATTATCGTATTAATTGCTAACTTGCATAAATAAACTTCAAGCAATGATAAGACATTTGATCCTGCTGGTATCTCTTACCGCAGTTCTTTTTTCGTGTACTCCTTCTCAGGTGAAAAATCAGCTCCTTGATGTAGAATCATACATTATGGAGCGTCCGGACAGTGCCCTTGCCGTCTTGGAATCAATGGACAGAAGCCTGCTTGTAACTGAGGCCGACCGTGCTCGTCACGCTCTTCTCAATGCAATGGCTCTGGACAAGAGTTTCATCGATGTCTCGGATGATTCGCTTGCGCGTATTGCGGTCGATTATTATTCCAAGCGCGGGGATAGGAGGTATTATGCTCGTGCTTTGTATTATCTTGGAGTTGCTTACTATAATCAAGGGGAATATAATAAAGCAATTGTGATATATACTAAGGCAGAGAAAATGGCGGAAGGGGTGGATAGTCAGTACTTTGCGTTGGTAAAGTGTGCATTAGCAGATACTTATGCCCAGTATTACAACTATATTGAGGAACTGAGGTATTTACGTGATGCTAATCAGATATTTGAGGAAAATTCAGATCTGCATTATGTATATATTACTAAATTAGAATTGATTCATTCTTTATATAATCAAAGTAATAATGCAGAAGCGGATGTATTATTGGAGGAGTTACTCCTGCAAGAAGATGCTGAAGATTATATAAAGACTTTAGCAAGATGCACACAAGCTTTTATTATCGTAACAAATCATAATAATCCTGATTTTGAAAAGGTATCAGCAACATATAATGATATTTTTAATAGCGAGTATAAGGATTGGATGACCGTTAAAGACTACTGGGCCTGGGCCTATTCCCTCAATGCAGTAGGCCGAAAGGAAGAGGCAAAAGGTCTGATTGACCAGCTTGCTCAGGAAGAGTCCGTAACCACGTCATATTGGCAATATATGATAGCGAAGTCGGACAATGATCTGGAATCAGCTCTATCTCATCTGGAAGATTACTTTGAGTATAATAATGTGGAGGTTTCCGATGCATTGAAACAGTCCCTGGCCCTGTCTCAACGGGACTATTACGAGTCTCAGGCCGAACTGTCGGAGTCGGAAGCTGAACGCTCACGGTTATGGATGTCGCTTGTGATCCTCTCTTCTGCGATGGTTCTGATGCTTACGGGAGTCAGTGTCGTATGGTATGTAAGGAAGCAGAAACGCGCAAAGGAGCAATACTTATTATATATCAGCGAGATCCGTCATCAGTTGGAAGAAGCGAAGAAGGAAGACTATCCGGCATTGAAACGTAAATATCTCTCTCTTTACAAATCAAGGTTCGAGACAATCGGTGCCCTGTGCGAACAGTATGCCCAGTCTCATGATCTGGTCAATGCCGAGAAGTCGATCTACAGGAAAGTCGTCTCGCTGGTGGACGAGTTTACTGATGACTACACCAATCGTGAAAAGTTCGAGGCCATGCTCGACGAAGACCTCGATAACATTATGTCCGATCTTCGCGCCGAGATGCCTACCCTGAAGGACAAGGATTATATGATCTTCAGCCTCCTTCTCATTGGCTTTGACGTCACCACCATCGCGAACCTTCTGAACATCACCGCCAACACGGTCTATATCCGTAAAAGCAGGATGAAGGCCCAGATCCTGGAACATAATCCGCTGCACAAGGATCAGTTTATCGAGGCAATCGGCTGATTTTCTGAATACTGAAAGATTGTAAATTTCTGTACTTTTTGTAATGTATTAATATACAGTATTTTATGTTATATTGCAAAAAGTCTTTGAAAGACAGGAAGTCATTGTTTTCCCATAATTGATTCATAACTTTGCTGCAGAAACGAGAGCATTTGTGGTCATTGAAATTTAATTGTCATTTTAAAATTTGAGAATATGAGAAATATTGTATTGTGCTTGATTTGCCTTGCAATGCTGCCATTTGTATGTGCGGCCCAGAGCGACATCGTCGTAAAGGGTTTCGTGCGTGCTGAGAAAGGAGGTCCTATACCTGGCGCAATAGTGTCTGCAGTCGAAGCTGAAGTGCAGACCAAGACTGATTCTGATGGTTTGTTCACCATCAAGGTTCCAGAGAATGTAACCCAGCTGCAGGTTGCGTCGCCGGGATATTTCAAGCTTGTTCTTAAGGTTGACGGAAACTTTATGGTCTTCAATATGAAGATCGACAAGGGATATGCGTCCAAGGTTTATGAGTTCGCGTCGATAGAAGCAAAGCTGGCCAGAGACTCTGAAAGAAGATACATAGATGCTGAAGCTGCCAGAATAAAGAATGAGAGGAACGAAAGAAGGAAGGAAATCGATGCTGCGTATAATAAACAGTATAAGAACATCGGCTTTGTACATTCCCTCGAATTATCATATGGATACCAGTTGGCTAAGGCAGATGTGATATATAAGAACCTCGGCTACAGGTATTACGGCAGCCTTCATCCTGTGGAAGTGAATTATACCTTTGCCTATAGGTTCAATAATTTCGTATCTGTGGGAATCGGAGCCGGATTGCAGTACCAGACAGTCAATCTTTGCAGATACGATGATGTGTTTCTCCCTGAATATCAAGATGCAGAAGATTTTATACCTATTAATGTCCCTGTCTTCCTCAATACGAAGGTGTATATGTCTAGAGGAAAGTTCCAGCCTTTACTGTCGGTATCAGGAGGATTGTACCTTCCAAATACCGAGGGTATGTTTGAAATCGGTGTCGGTGCAAACTGGCGTATAAACAGGACTGCGAATATGTACTTCCTGCTGTCCTGCCGCACTACTCCTTATGGTGAATTCCGTGAATATAGCGGACAGGAAGGGCTGGGATCTCGTCCGGCATCCTATATCTATTATCCGAAGTCCGCATGGACCCCATCTTTCAAGATTGGTTTCACACTTTAATGGATCTGTACAATGAAAAAGATATATATAGCTTTGCTTAGTGCTACATTGATTCTTTCATCTTGTGTCGAGCAGATGGAGGAAGTAGAGTCTACACAGTTCGCAGGAATCTGGGCCGTGGTCGACGAATATGATATGGCTTCGAAATACTATGTCTTTGATAAGGGATATTTTACTGAGTATAAGTCAGATAAGGTATACTATATACATGACGATATCATTTGGGGAGTATTGTCCTCATCGGATAATTACGGTACAAGGTATAAGTATTCGGTGGAAGACGGCATCCTCCATTATTCCAATTATTTTAATGATGTGCAGATACCTTTGATGCGTAAAGGTAATGAACTGATGATGGGGGATCAGAAATGTTGTCTGATCAAGGAAGTCAGCAAGTCCTATTACTCTGAAATCATACTTTCTGAATCCAATAAGACTCAGTTCCTTGATGATGATAAGAGTATTGAGTGGGATTTTCAGATTGTCAATCCTCTTTATGAGTATGAACTGGAAGTGGTTCAGACACCGCAGTGGTGCAGCGATGTTTCTGTAGAGGATGGCAAGATCTGTTTCAAAGTAGAATCAGGAGTTGAAACCAGGACAGGAAACTTCGTGCTGTATTATCCTACCGCAGGTGAACGGGTTGTAGAAGTCAAACGAGGAGATGTGGATATTTTGGTTGAAGATACTTTGGCCAGTTTTCAACATACATCCGGTTACGGTAGATTTGATTTTGTCGTAAAGAATGCAAGAAAGGGCGTTTCGCCAGTAGCATATACCTCGGCAGGATGGATAAAATCTTTGAGAGTTAATAATAATTCAATACTATTTAATGTTGAACGGAATGGTGAACGTGACCCGCGTTCGGCTGAAATCACTCTTTCATACGATGATATCATTGTAGAGTTTGAAGTTACCCAGTCCTCATATAACGACTATGGCTTTTGGATCGGGGAGTGGACTTTGAAGGGTATGAATGGTTTGGAACAGAAAATCAGGATTACAGAGAGGGTAAATCGCTCTTCTTACTATATGACTGGCTATGGTGGTCTTTCCGATGAATTTGCCGCTGTACTTGTATGGAATTGGGGCAACTATCAGTGGGAGTTGAAAAACCAGATTATCGGATATAGGGATCTTGGAGACGGTAATGTCGGCGAAGTCTGGATGTATGGAGGAGGTGGGTCTGGATTTAAAGCCCTTGAAAAAGATGTTTCAATCTGTTTCTGCATGAGGGGAACGGGTACAGCTCACAGGCTTATTTCCCCTACCGCTTCAGTGGATTTCATTTCATTGGCACAGGTATGCAATGGTGAGTGGAGTGAACTCTCCTCATCTGACTATCCTACATTTCCTATCACGATAACCTGGGCTGGAGATTAGTTCTGGTATAATGAAGCATCTTATACTCATAATTGCATCTTTGCTGGGCATATATGCGTGTGCAGACAGCACTGTCCCCAGGACACTCGATGATGTTGAATCATACATTATGGAGCGTCCGGACAGCGCCCTTGCCGTCTTGGAATCAATGGACAGAAGCCTGCTTTCCACCCAGGCCGACCGTGCACACCACGCCCTTCTCAATGCGATGGCACTGGACAAGAGTTTCATCGATGTCTCGGATGATTCGCTTGCGCGAGTCGCGGTCGATTATTATTCTAAGCATGGGGACAGGAAGTATTACGCGCGTGCTTTATTTTATCTGGGAGTGGCATATTATTACCAAGAAGAATACAACAAAGCTATCGTGGAGTTCACAAAAGCTGAGAAGGTTGCGGAAGGTATGGATAGTCTGTATTTAGTGATGATTAAAATCGCTCAAGCAGATACATATGCAAAGACATATAATTTCATTGAAGAAGAATCTTGCCTGCGCGAGGCATTGGAAATTGCTGCCAGAGAGGACTATTTATACTATCTGCAAGTTGCGAAATTTAGATTGGCCTTGCCATTATTTGATTATCATAGTGATGATGAAGCTTTTGAAATGATAAATGAGCTAATAAATGATGGGAATACGGATGAGAGAGTGAAAGAGGTAGCGTTGTTAGCAAAAGCTTATGTACTGGTGACGCATCAAAAAGCATTCACTGATGCACTTGAAATATTCAACGCAAATATAGATAATGAATATCTGACAGTTAAAGACTACTGGGCCTGGGCCTATTCCCTCAATGCCGTAGGCCGAAAGGAAGAGGCAAAAGGTCTGATTGACCAGCTTGCTCAGGAAGAGTCCGGGACCACGTCATATTGGCAATATATGATAGCGAAGTCAGACAATGATCTGGAATCAGCCCTGTCTTACTTGGAAGATTCTTTCGAGTACAATAATGTGGAGGTTTCCGATGCATTGAAACAGTCCCTGGCCCTTTCTCAGCGAGACTATTATGAATCCCAGGCCGAACTGTCGGAGTCGGAAGCAGAACGCTCGAGGCTATGGCTGTCGCTCGTAATTCTCTCATCTGCAATGGTTCTGATGCTTGTTGGAGCCTTCGTCATATGGTATACCAGGAAGCAGAAACGCACCAAAGAACAATACCTCTTATATATCAGCGAGATCCATCATCAGTTGGAGGAGGCAAAGAAGGACGACTATCCTGCATTGAAACGAAAATACCTGGCTCTTTACAAATCAAGATTTGAGACAATCGGTGCCCTGTGCGAGCAGTATGCCCAATCTCATGATCTGGTCAATGCTGAAAAGTCGATCTACCGGAAAGTCGTCTCGCTGGTGGATGAATTTACCGAAGACTATACCAATCGTGAAAAGTTCGAGGCCATGCTCGACGAAGACCTCGATAACATCATGTCCTATCTTCGCACCGAGATGCCTATCCTGAAGGACAAGGACTATATGATCTTCAGTCTCCTTCTCATCGGCTTTGATGTCACCACCATCGCTAACCTCCTGAACATCACCGCCAACACAGTCTATATCCGCAAAAGCAGGATGAAGGCCCAGATCCTGGAGCAGAATCCGCTGCACAAGGATCAGTTTATCGAGGCAATCGGCTGATTTACATATTTTCGTAGGCGTTTTATAAGTTATTGTTAATCAAAGAGTTCTAAAAAGGGGGGGGGAAGCTTACACTTGGTACTATAATTCGGAGATAGGTAATTTTGTGACTTTTATTGATGATGCGGATGATTTTATTTATATGATTACTCCCGAGCAAATCAATCAAGCAAATGGAGATAATAATGGTACGCCCCAAAGGAATCATCCCCTAAGCGTAAAGCCAGGAATGAAGTCTGGAAAGAGCTGATAGAACAGGTGGTGCAGGAAGTCGTTGGTTAAATGCTTCTGCGCGAGCGAGAAATGAAAGAAAACTCGCTTATTTCATTCGTTTTCGAAGAATTTAAGCGAGTTTTTGCTATTTTCCCGCTCAACACAAGCAAGACCACCCCAATTATTCGTATCTTGCAGACGGCACTAAGATCAGTGCACTGGACGGAGGCGGTGAGGGACTTGTATATAGGGGACCGTTCGTGTACAGAAGGAGCACAGGCAGCGGAACCAGTTCTTTGACATTGGAAAGCGCCGCATTCGGTGGCGGCCGACTGACCCCAGGCGGAGCGATGCTCTACGTGACCGACTACCTCGGCAGTGTCCGGGCTGTAGTCAATGGCGGCACCGGCGCGATCTGCAAGGCATCTGACTACTCTCCATACGGAGAACAGTCTGACGCAGAATCGATGCAGACGGCATCGACACCGGCTTGGATCACCTTCAGAGACGCATACACCGGACAGGAAGACCAGCACCAGGACTTCGGTACGGGCTACACCGACTTCGGTGCACGCCAGTACAGCCCGGCCCTCCGCAGATGGATGACCACGGATCCCCTTTCGGAGAAGTATTATGGCATTTCGCCGTATGCTTTCTGCAATAATAATCCGGTGAATTTTGTGGATCCGGATGGAAGTTATATTGCAGAAAAAAACATACAGTTGTGGAATCTAAATAAACAGAAGATTACCAATAAAGTCAGTGCTTTACAAAATAGGGTTTCAAGATTGGAACATAAGGGTAAATCAGAGGTACGAATAGGACAATTAAATGATCGAATAAATGGATTACAGCAGACCCTTTCGGTGATGAGTACACTTGAAGCAAGTAATAATGGATATGTGATCTCATCAATTGATGGAACACTAGGAGGGGTAACATTGGAGATTGAAAAAAATCTTATAAAAATAGACTACACTAAAGGCAGTGTTGGTAGTTTTATACACGAAGTCACCCATGCTGGGCAGTTTGAAGCAGGAGAACTTGCTTTTAATCCAACAAATGGTAGTATGTATGCTCAGGATATATTTGATGAGATCGCGGCATATAAAGCTCAGAAAGATTATGTGGGTGGTAAACCTATAAGGTATACTAAAGAATATTTATATAGTCTGAAAGATCCTTATACCGGATTGCCATTGTATGCACCAGGGGGACTATGTAATACTGCTCAATTCTACATAACCACAAAAACTTCATATAGTGTTGTACTTATGGCATACACAGGTAAGCTGACTTCTGATAATCGACCTTTTTATCAAGCAAGTAAAATGTTTTATAAATATAAAGGAATCCAATGAAAAAAATAACTTTGATTTTAATGCTGCTTATCTTATTGTCTTTGGATGGCAATGCAAGATCATATTCGGCGGGGGAGTTATCTGGCTGTTGGAATACAAAAGATTCCTCTACAATACTGCACCTTTATCCAGATGGTAAATTTACAATTCAGTACGCCGGTATGAGCAAAGTGATGCATACGGGGAGGTGGACTATCTCAAATAAGAATCTTATCTTGAATCGCGAGACTCCTGTTTACCATCCTCTTGAGGGGCGCGGTCTTCGCGACTGGGATGTAAAAGTTGTAAAAGTCCGTAGAAAACACAAGCTGTTATGGGGATATATGCTGAAGCCAAAGATTTTCCAACCTGGATCATATAGAAAAGGTCGTAAGATTTATATGCGCAAAGAATCGGATATGACGAAGATTAGTAGATCTTTAAATAGCACACAATAATGAAACCAATAAGACATTTGATATCAATTGTCTTCCTGTTGTGCGGCCTGACTGCACTGGGAAGCGAACGAGGGTATGACCGGAATGATCTGGTCGGAACCTATAAATATAATGAGATGCCTGGATTCAAGACCAGACTGGAATTGCATTTACGTGGTGATAGCACGTTTGTGATTTTTAACGAGGTTATGTCCGGATATTATGGTAAATGGGAAGTCAAGGAGAATAAAATTTTCTTGAATTTTGACAAACGTGAACAAGATCCGTTGCAAGGATATGACCAATGGGGTCAGTATGTGGTGAAGGAACTGGAAATCATCGGCGGAAACAGGCTTCAATGGGGACACTTTGAGGTATATGGTTCAGAGACAGGGCCGGCATTATATTTAGATAGGTTTCATAATGATCTGGTAGGTGAATATTGCTTTGAGGCAGGAGAAGTCGAACTGTCACTGCTTGAAGATTATACATATGAACTATTATGGCATCAGGAAAGGGTTGCAGGCAGATGGTATTCAGATGGTAAAAATGTCATATTAAAGATCAGTCAGTTATATCATCCTCTTTTCAATACGGATCGGATAAATTTGAGGGTGCGTAAAGGTGGCAGACTTTCTTTTAAGAATCCATATTCCAGATAGGTTGCCACGCTATTTATTGATTATGAGATAGTTACGTAAAATGCCTGCTGCGTAAATACAGCAGGCATTTTACGTAATATATTGAATGTTAATGTTTTATGCGTCACCGTTTCTGCGTCGGAAGATGATCATTCCCGTAGCGGATGCTACGAGCAGGAGGATAAGGGCGATCGAACTTGCGCGGGAAATGTCTTCTCCCACCTGGTATGAATCAGGCTCGAATCGCATTATGAGCTGGCCTTCGCCCGATGGGATCATTGCTCCGCGGAGCATCCAGTCTGCACGGAAAAGCTCTACAGGACGTCCCTCGCCGCTTGGATGATAATGTCCGTTACGGACTTCTCCATAGGCTCCTTCCGGCTCGATCCATGCCTTCCAGCCCTTTGGATAGTATATTTCGCTGAATATGGCGGCACGCTCGGTGTCGGTGCTGAATGAGTAGCGGAGTTCGTTAGGGGCGTAGTGGGTCAGTGCGATTGTTGGAGATTTCTCGACAAGCTCGAAATGACAATCAGAAGAGTGCTCGAAATGACAATCAGAAGAGTGCTCGGAATGACAATCAGAAGAGTGCTCGGAATGACAATCAGAAGAGTGCTCGAAATGACGGATCGCATCCTGAGCCCAGGCAAAGTCGTCCCCGATTACTGCGGTGTTGCGAAGGTCTGTATGTGCCAGGAGGGCTATTTCCTCATCCGGAGTGGCTGCAGGGATGTAAGAATCCACAAACCAGCAGTTGCCGTAGGCGTATTTATTGACAACAGGGGAGATATTGCCGTCGAGGATGATATATCTGCCGTTGAGCATCGACACCACCTTTGTTTCAGGCAGTGCCTCCGCTACTTCCTGTACGGTCGCAGCACCTTCCATTGCTCCATATATATCCCTTATTTCCTTTGTTATATATCTGTCGATGAGGTCCTGATATCTCTGGAGCTTGACAGGGCTGTAGCCTCCGATACACTTGTGGTGATAGCTCTGGATGGCGTCGTTGAAAGTGTTTACACTGAGGTCGAGGACACGGAAGTCCGGATCTGTATCCTGATGGATTATCTCGTCCACAGGACGTGGTTCATAATGGGCGGTGAAATCCTTAGGAGTAATGAAATGGCTCTTGTTGAGGTATCTCTTTCCGATTCCCGCAAGGTCGAAGAATACAAGCAATACCACGGCCACTGCTGCTATTGTCAGTCTGCCTTTGAGTACGAACGAACCGTTCTTTCCCGTAGCGTCGGTCTTCGGAGTCCTGAACGCCCATACAAGCAATCCGAAGACGCATGATATCAATATGAGCGAACGGATGGCATCCTTGGTCATAAGTGTCTGACGGTCAGCGGCAAGAGCATCTACGATCATCTCGTTCATTCCTGCATCCGAGGCACCTGTGAAAGTTCCGGCAATACCGGGGATAAGTACGCACAGAAGGCAGAATCCGGCACTGATTCCATATGCGATATATCCCGCCTTCATGAATTCCTTCTTGCTGTATTTCTCTTTCAATACTTTGTCCAGAGCATAGAATCCAAGCATAGGGAGAAGCACCTGGAGGGCTGTCAATGCCATTGACACTGTCCTGAACTTATTGTACATAGGGGCATAGTTGAACCAGAGTTTGGTGAACCACATGAAATGGTTGCCCCATGCAAGGAAAACGGTGGTTATTACAGCGGCGACAAGCCACCATTTTTCACGTCCTTTGCAGAGAATGAGTCCGAGGATGAAGAGGAAGATGGTGATGGCTCCCATATACATAGGACCGGCTGTAAAAGGCTGCGGACCCCAATACAGAGGCAGGTGCTTCATTGTCTGCTTCAGGTTCTGCTGGCCGGCCATCTTCAGGAGTTTTCCTGTTTCGGAATCCAGCGGGAGTTCGCCGGAAGAAGCACCTCCATTGAAGTTAGGAATCAGGAGATTTGGCATTTCATTGATTCCGTACGACCAGGCTGTGGCGTAGTCCAGATCAAGTCCCTTGGCGTTATGGCTGTCGCTGTCTGAGGAGAGTTCCGAGCCGCCACGCATAGTGAATTTCGAATATTCGTATGTCGGGATGAGTTTGTTCGCATTGGTGGCAATGCCTATGCAGCCGATAACCAGCAGGAACGCCGATGCTGCAAAGAATCGCTTGATAAGGTCTTTTCGCTTGATACACAGGTAGATGAAAAGGCCGATAGCGTATGCGAAGATGACGATGGCGAGGTAGTAGGTGATCTGAGGGTGATTGGCCTTTATCTGCATGCTGAGGGCGAATGCGAAGAGGGTTGCACCCAATATTGTCTGTAGCAGCCAATGAGATTTCTCGTCTGGTTGTCGCTCGCTTGAAATGACAGAACCGGATCTCATCGCCGCCCGGTAAGTGAATATCACTCCCGCCAGCACCCAAGGGAAGTAAGCGATGGCCTGCATCTTTGTATTGTGTCCTACCTGGATGATCTGCATATTGTATGAACAGAAGGCTATTGCAATCGCTCCTGCCACGGCCATTACCTTGCTTGTGCCGAGTGAAAGCATCAGCAGGAAGCCTCCTATAAGAGCCAGAAGCAGGTAGCTGGCAGG
This sequence comes from Candidatus Cryptobacteroides sp., assembly GCA_045118995.1. Classification (GTDB taxonomy): domain Bacteria; phylum Bacteroidota; class Bacteroidia; order Bacteroidales; family UBA932; genus Cryptobacteroides. Next base: position 26,920 of record JBGVCR010000037.1, on the reverse strand, counting down.
GCGTTTACCTGTCAGGAAGAAATCATAGATCGCGTCGGTCCAGTCTCCGTCGAAACTGTCTATGGTGGCTGTGGTAGGCATACCTCCGAACATCGAATTGGTCCAGGCTGTAGGGTCGTCAGGATTGGCCTTATTGTATGTCATAGCCTCGTTGGCCATACCTTTCCACGATGCTATGTCGCTCTGGTTCACGATCTTGCCCTCAAGTACCTGAGGCGTGTAGCCGTAAGCCAATACGACGAACAGCAGGAAGATTCCTGCATAGATTCCGATGTTCTTCAATAATTGTCTGTTCATTTTTCTGTCTTTGGGTTTGTCCGTAAATCCTCGTGTTTTACGGACAAAAGTCGTTTTTTCTTATGGTTGTCCGTAAAAATGGCTGTTTTTACGGATGAATGATTTTGTCAAAAAGTCCGGCCATCCGACGGGTCAGGTTGCGACGGGTGAAACGCGAAAGATCCGCTCCATCTGAACTCAGCCTTCCTTCAAGATGCCTTTTCCAGCATTGCTCAATATATTGGCTTATTCCTTCCTTGTCGTTCCAGTCGATGACGGTTCCGGTTCCGGTCTCATTCACGATCATCGCCATTGCCCCGTCAGGCTGTCCGATGCCGAGGATAGGCCTTTGTGATGCCAGATATTCAAAAAGCTTTCCCGGAAGGACTGCCTTGTATTCGGGTTCTTTTCTAAGAGGGAGGATGAGCACTGAAGCCTGTCTCTGCTGCTCTACTGCTACGGAGTGAGTCTGATAGCCCATATTGATCAGCGAACTCTCCAGTCCTCTGTCTTTCAGGGCTTTGAGAATCTGGTCGTCAGTCTTTCCTATAAGCTTGATTCTCAGTAGCTTCCGGAATGCTTCGTCAGCATGGCATTTCTCTGCAAGCACATCCCAGAGGACGGTAGGATTGCCGTCTGCTGCGAAGAGTCCTGTATGTGTGATGGTGAATTCCTGCGATGCTCCGCCGTATGCTTCCGTGCACGGTTCGGTAGAGAAGTCACATTCATCGAAGCCATTGGTTATAAGCTCCACCGGAGTGTCGGTCATAGCCTGGAATTCCTGCTGGACCAATGGCGATACGGCTACCACTGCAGAAGCCTCGTCCAGCACCATCTTCTCCATCTTCTTATGCCATCTTTCTGTGGCGGGAGTCATTGCCAGGTGCTTGAAATAGAATATCTTCGTCCAAGGATCCCGAAAATCGGCTATCCAGGGAAGTCCTGTCTCGCGAGAAAGTCGAAGGCCTATCATATGCATCGACTGCGGTGGTCCCGTGCTTACGATCAGATCAACCGGATGTTCTGAGAGGTACTTCTTCAGGAATCTCACCGACGGCCCGATCCAGAGGCATCGCGGATCGGGACGGAAAAGATTGCCTCGCACCCACATTGCAGCTTTCTGCAAAAGAGATTTGTTCTGGGCGTTGACCGGATTGACCTCCACTGCCTCCTTGCTGTGTCCCGAACGTCTCAGCAGTTTCTTGTAGAGTTCGTACGGCTCGATGATCCGGGTCTTCACGACCTCGGCAGCCTCCGGCACTTCTGCCGCGAGCGACTCATCCACGGCCAGCTGTTCTGGGTTCTCGGGAGTGTAAATCACCGGCTGCCATCCCTCTGACGGCAGATATTTGGCGAATTTCACCCATCGCTGCACTCCAGACCCCCCTGTCGGCGGCCAGTAATACGATATGATCAGCACCCTTTTCATAATCGTGCAAATATACGCAAAAAAACTTGACATTTGCGGGTGGCTCATAACATCTTGCCTGTCAGCGCATTATGTCGTATGCCTGCTGCGCGGATACAGCAGGCATATCTCATAAATCGCTGATAGATAGTGTTTTATATGCCACCCGCATCCAAAACTTTCATTTTATCAAAAAAAGCGGTAAATTTGTAAGATTATAAAATTCAGAAAAAATGGCAGAAAAGAAACCGACCGAGACCCCTATGATGAAGCAGTTCTTCGCGATGAAGGCTCAACATCCGGAAGCAGTGCTTCTGTTCAGGTGCGGCGATTTTTACGAAACATACGGAGATGATGCACTGATAGCCAGCAAGGTGCTCGGCATCGTGCTTACAAAGCGTTCCAGCGCTACTCCGGGCGCGATCCCGATGGCGGGATTCCCTCATCATTCACTTGAAACATATCTTCCGAGACTTGTGCGTTCGGGCTACAAGGTAGCGGTCTGTGACCAGCTTGAAGACCCGAAGCTGACCAAGAATATAGTCAAGAGAGGCATCACCGAACTTGTCACCCCCGGCGTGGCATTCAACGAGCAGCTTCTCGAGCAGAAGGAGCACAATTACATCGCCGGTCTGACTTTCTTCAAGGACAAGTGCGGAGTAGCTTTTCTGGATGTCTCGACAGGAACATTCCAGGTGGCTGAAGGCAGTCTTGACTACATCGGCACCCTTCTCAGTTCGTTCGCTCCGAAGGAACTTCTCGTGCCGAGAGGCTATGAAAAGGGAACGAAGGAAAGATACGGCGATCATTACTACATTTCCACTCTGGAAGAATGGGCATTCGTATATGACAGCTCGGTGGAGAAGCTCAAGAGGCAGCTCAGAGTGGATTCGCTCAAAGGTTTCGCCATCGACAGTTTCCCTCTTGGAATCACTTCGGCTGGTGCTCTGCTGATATATCTGGAGCAGACGCAGCACAAGGAGCTCAGCAACATCTGTTCGATCTCCCGTATCGATGAGGGTTCGTTCGTATGGATGGATCGTTTCACTTTCCGTAATCTGGAAATCTTCGCCTCGACGGCAGGAAAGGAAGGCACCTCACTCGTGGAGGTGATGGACAAGTGCTCGTCCCCGATGGGAGCCCGAATGCTCCGTACCTGGCTGTCAATGCCGGTGATGGATCTGCAGGAGCTGGAAGACAGATATGCCGTGGTTCAGCATTTCGTGGATAATCAGGATGATCTGACACGTATCCAGACAATGATAAGCGACATCGGTGACCTGGAAAGAATCATTTCCCGTGCCGCTGCAGGCAAGATCATGCCTCGTGAGGTGATGCAGCTTCGCCGTGGTCTGAGCCAGACTGAGCCGATAATGAAGCTTTGCGCAGGAAGGGGAGTGCAGGCCCTCGACGATATGATCGGAAGAATGGGCGACTGTGCTGAGCTTCTGGAATATCTCGGAAAGACAATGCATCCCGAGACGGCATCCCAGCTCGGAAAGGGCGATGTCATCGCTTCCGGAGTCAATGAGGAGCTGGACGAACTGCGAAAGATCGCCCGTCACGGAAAGGACTACCTTCTGGAAGTGCAGCAGCGCGAAATCGAACGCACAGGCATCTCTTCGCTCAAGATAGGTTTCAATAATGTCTTCGGCTACTACCTCGAAGTCCGCAATACCTACAAGGACAGTGTGCCTGAAGAATGGATCAGAAAGCAGACTCTGGTCAATGCCGAACGTTACATTACAGAGGAGCTTAAGGAATACGAACAGAAGATCCTGGGTGCTGAAGAGCGTATTTATGCCCTTGAAGCTCAGATATATGCGGAGCTCGTCGCAAAGATACAGGCCAATATCTCAATGATCCAGAAGAACTGTCGAATCATTTCTCGTCTGGATGTCCTGAGCGGATTTGCAGATCTGGCGATGTCGAACCGCTACTGCCGTCCGAAGATGACTTCCGACAAGGTGATAGATATAAAGCAGGGTCGCCATCCAGTGATCGAGACAATGATGCAGGCGGGCGAGGAGTTTGTTCCGAACGACATATATCTGGACAATGAGAAGCAGCAGGTAATCATCCTGACCGGTCCCAATATGGCCGGTAAATCGGCACTTCTGCGTCAGACCGCATTGATCGTGCTGATGGCACAGGTAGGTTCCTTCGTTCCGGCTTCAGATGCGACCCTCGGATATTGTGACAAGATTTTCACCCGTGTGGGTGCCTCGGACAATATATCCCGCGGAGAATCGACCTTCATGGTGGAGATGCTCGAGACCTCGATGATCCTGCACAATCTTTCTTCACGTTCTCTGGTGCTTCTTGATGAGATCGGACGAGGTACTTCGACTTACGACGGAATGTCGATTGCCCGTGCGATAGTGGAGTACATTCACGAATACGGAGATGGTGCAAAGACATTGTTCGCTACTCATTACCACGAACTTAACGATCTGGAGGAAATATACGGACGCGTGCGCAACTATCATATTGCCGTAAAGGAAGTGGGCAAGAATGTTATCTTCCTGCGCAAGCTGATGGAGGGCGGCGTGGCGCACAGCTTCGGTCTTCATGTGGCCCGTATGGCAGGTATGCCGAAGCAGGTGCTGGAATCTGCGGAGAAGACTCTTGCAGCTCTGGAGAAGGGGGATAGGGAGATTTCTCCACTCCCTTCGGTCGGTCGAAATGACAACCATGGCACCACGTCTGCCCCTCAAAATGACAATGCTGTCATCCCGAGCGAAGTCGAGGGATCTCGTAAAAAGAAAAACATAGTCAAGCCGTACAATATCAAGGAAGGCCGCGTCGAGAGCGACGGATCGCTCCAGCTTTCATTCTTCCAGCTGGAGGACCCACTCCTGTCATCCCTCAAGGATCAGCTGGACAGCGCCGACCTGAACAATATGACTCCGCTTCAGGCCTTTGACCTGCTGCGTTCGATGAAGGAACAGCTCGGAATCTGATCACTGTCATTCTGAGGAGCGCAGCGACGTGAGAATCTGCTCAGAATGACAACGAAACAGCCTCACAATAACAATGAAATAAACATTAAACCAATAATTATGCATAAACTGATGACCACATTGGCGGCACTGCTGATCGCCGCATCGGCATTTGCCGCAGTCAAGAACTACGAATTGAAATCACCTGACGGCAGACTTCAGGTCAATGTCGAGGCCGGAGAGGGGATTTCCTACACATTGACTCATGGAGAGGATCTTCTTCTGGACAAGACCGTCATTTCGATGGCTACTACAGACGGAGAAATTTTCGGAGGCATCCAGCCTGTAAGGAAAGTTTCGCGCAGAAGCGTTTCGCAGACCATTCCGACAGTGCTCTACAAGAAAGCTGAAGTGAAGGATGAATTCAATGAAATGACATTGAAATTCAAGAAGTTCTCTCTGATCTTCCGTGCCTACGATGATGGTATGGCCTATAGATTTGTATCTCATCTTAAAGATACTTATTTCATCGAGCAGGAATTTGCAAATTTCAATTTCGCGCAGGATTGGAACATGTGGGTTCCATATGTCTGTCAGCATACACAGACCCTGGACTCTCAGTTCTTCAACTCATTCGAGAACACCTACGAATATACCCCTCTTTCTGCATGGAACAAGGACCGCATGGCATTTCTTCCTATTATGATCGACGGTCCGCAGGGCAAGAAGATCATCGTGACAGAGGCAGACCTTCTTGATTATCCGGGAATGCACGTTTACAATGGAGATGCTGACAAGAAGCTTGAAGGTCGTTTCGCCCAGGTGCCTGCTGAAAGAAAACAGGGTGGACACAATATGCTCCAGATGCTGGTGCAGAGCCGTAAGGATTATATCGCAGAGTGTGAGGGTGAGACTTATTTCCCTTGGAGAATTGTAGCTGTGTCTGAAGAAGATGTCCAGATGGCGGACAATGATATGGTCTACAGACTTGCGACTCCTGCTGATCCCGCAACCGACTGGAGCTGGGTGAAGCCGGGCAAGGTGGCTTGGGACTGGTGGAATGCCTGGAACCTTTACGGAGTGGATTTCCGTGCAGGCATCAACAATGCTACTTACAAATACTATATCGATTTCGCGTCTGAGCACGGAATCGAATATGTGATTCTCGATGAGGGATGGGCGGTAAATCTTAAGGCTGATCTTTTCCAGGTAATTCCTGAAATTGACCTTGAAGAGCTTGCCGCATATGCGAAGGAGCGTAATGTCGGACTTATCCTCTGGGCCGGCTACCATGCCTTCGACCGCGACATGGATAAGGTGTGCGAGCATTACTCGAAGATGGGAATCAAGGGCTTCAAGATCGATTTCATGGACCACGACGACCAGCTGATGGTGGATTTCCATCGCAGAGCGGCTGAGGTGGCTGCAAAGTATGAGATGATGGTGGATTTCCACGGAACATACAAGCCTACAGGTCTTCACAGAACTTTCCCTAATGTAGTCAATTACGAGGGTGTTCACGGTCTGGAGCAGATGAAGTGGTCTAAGGAAACCGTAGATCAGGTTACTTACGATGTTACTGTTCCTTACATCCGTATGATGGCAGGTCCTATGGACTATACCCAGGGAGCTATGCGCAATGCCACCCGCGGCAACTATCGTCCGGTGAATTCAGAGGCAATGAGCCAGGGTACACGCTGCCGTCAGCTCGCCCAGTATGTCATCTTCGATTCACCTATCAATATGCTTTGCGACTCCCCTTCGAACTATATGAAGGAGAAGGAATGCACAGACTTCATCGCTGCTGTTCCTGAAGTGTGGGACGAGACCCGCGGACTCGACGGAAAGGTGGGAGAATATATCGCAATGGCCCGCAGAAGCGGTTCTGACTGGTACATCGGTGCAATGACTGACTGGTCTGCCCGCGAAATGACCCTCGACCTTACCTTCCTCCCGGAGGGACAGTACAAGGTGGAGCTCTACAAGGACGGTGTCAATGCTGACCGTGCTGCCTGCGATTACAAGAAGGTGATTTTCGACCTTCCTGCAGACAAGAAGCTCACAGTCAATATGATGCCTGGCGGCGGATTTGCCGCTATTGTCAAGCCGGCCAATTAAATATGAAAAGATTTATGTCAATCGCAGCCGCAGTCTTTATGATTGTCGGCTGCTCTTCTCCAAAATCAGAAGCTGAGAAATTCGCTGATGATCTTCTTGGTAAAATGACATTGAGGGAGAAACTCGGCCAGATGAGTCAGTTCCGACCTCGTTCGGGAGTAGTCACAGGACCTGAAGGTTTTTCCTACGACCTGGAGACAATGATCAAGGCCGGTGAAGTGGGTTCCATCCTGAGTCTCAGGGAAATGGAGTATTTCGATATTTATCAGAGACTTGCAGTGGATAGCTCCCGACTCGGCATTCCGATTCTTTTCGCTCACGACATCATCCACGGCTGCAAGGTGATATTCCCGATCAATCTGGGTTCTTCCTGCACTTGGGATGTCGAGGCTGTAAAACAGTCTGCACGAGTGGCTGCTGTCGAGTCCTCTGCAATGGGACTTGCCTGGACTTTCTCGCCGATGTGCGATATCTCCGCAGACCCTCGCTGGGGCCGTGTGTCCGAAGGATCGGGTGAAGATCCTTATCTTGCCGCAAAGCTTTCTGTGGCAATGGTTGAGGGCTATCAGGGTGATGATCTTTCCGACAGCACGACCATTCTTGCATGCGTGAAGCATTTCGCAGCTTATGGAGCTCCTGAGGCCGGAAGGGATTACAATACGGTGGACATGTCTGAAAGAATGTTCCGTGATCGTTATCTTCCCGTATATCAGGCGGCCATCGATGCCGGCGCCGCTACTGTGATGTCGTCTTTCAATGATTTCGACGGTATTCCGGCATCAGGAAACAAATGGCTTCTCAAGACCGTCCTCAGGGATGAACTCGGCTTCGACGGTTTCGTGGTTTCCGACTATGACGCTGTTCACGAAATGGTCAATCACGGAGTCGCTGCCGATGGAGCGGATGCGGCGAGATTGGCTCTTGAGGCATATCTCGATATGGAAATGACCTCCGGAGATTATATCAATCATGGCGAGCAGCTTGTCCATGACGGAATTATCCCGGAGAAGCTTATTGATGAGCTTTGTCGTAACATATTGATTGTCAAGTATGAATTGGGCCTTTTCGAGGATCCGTTCAGATATGGCGGTGCTGAGAGATTCGCCCGTGAGACATACAAGCCGGAGTCAATTGCCCTGGCGCGCCAGATCGCCCGAGAGTCGATGGTGCTCCTGAAGAACGAAGGTTCCGTATTGCCATTGAAGGAGGGTAGAAAGGTCGCTATGATAGGTCCTTTCATTTCGGATGCAAGGGCGATGAACGGTACCTGGGACGGTTTTTCGGAGGCAAAGAGGACTGTGACCATCGAGCAGGGTATGAGGGCACGTTTCCCTGAAGGTACATTGACCTTTACAAGAGGATGCGATGCCTACAGTCATATTGACGGAGGTGTGGCTGCGGCTGTCCGTGCTGCGCGTGAGGCTGATGTGGCTGTATTGACTCTCGGACTTCCGGGCAATCACAGCGGTGAGACATCTTCGATGACTTCGGTCGAGCTTCCTCAGGCGCAGAAAGAGCTTCTGGCTGCTGTCAAGGCTACAGGCAAGCCGGTGGTGGTGCTGCTTGTTACAGGCCGTCCTATGGCTCTGGAGTCGGTGGACGAACTGATGGATGCCCTTCTGGTGGTATGGCATCCGGGAACAGCGGGAGGTGATGCATTGGCTGACCTTCTCAGCGGCGACTATTCTCCTTCCGGACATCTTACAATGTCATTCCCACGCTGTGACGGTCAGATTCCTATCAGGTACAATTACAAGAGCACCGGCCGTCCGCTTACCAAGGAAATGGATTATACCCAGAGCCACAAGGCGAAGAAAAACTACCAGACTTGTTACCTCTTCACTCCTAACTCTCCGCTCTATCCGTTCGGATACGGACTCAGCTATACTCGGTTCTCGTTCACCGATCTCCAGGTGCTTGATCCTGAAGTGGCAATGGGAGAGGATGTGCGCGTGAAGGTTCGTGTGACCAATGTCGGAGAGGTTCCTGGAACTACTGTAGCCCAGCTTTATATCAGGGACAAGGTTGCATCGACTACCCGTCCGGTACGTGAACTCAAGGGATTTGAGAGGGTCAGCCTTGAACCAGGTGCTTCTGCCGAGGTTCTGTTTACCATCACAGCTGCTGATATGGCTTTCTGCCGTGAGGATATGAAATTTGCTCAGGAACCTGGTGAATTCGGCCTTTGGGTAGGTGAGAGCTGTGAGGCAGAACTTGAGGGAAAATTTATTGTTAAGGAATAATGTGTTTATTGATTAAAAATCATTATCTTTAGCGGCTGAATTGATACGAAATCATAATAATAACCTTTAAAATACTAATAGTTATGGAATTACCTTTTGCAGAATCGTGGAAGATCAAGATGGTAGAGCCTCTTCGCAAGAGCACACGTGAGGAGCGCGAACAGTGGATCAAGGAAGCGGATTATAACCTCTTCCAGCTTAAATCAGACCAGGTTTATATCGACTGTCTTACTGACTCAGGTACAGGCGCAATGAGCGACCGCCAGTGGGCAGCTATGATGATGGGTGACGAGAGCTATGCAGGATCTGCATCTTTCTTCCAGCTTAAGGAGACTATCACTAAGATCACAGGATTCGAGTATGTTATCCCTACTCACCAGGGTCGTGCTGCTGAGAACGTCCTCTTCAGCCACCTCGTGAAGGCTGGTGCAATCGTTCCGGGCAACTCACACTTCGACACTACAAAGGGTCATATCGAGAGCCGCAAGGCATTCGCAGTGGACTGCACAGTGGATGAGGCTAAGGATACTCAGCTCGAGGTTCCTTTCAAGGGTAACGTTGATCCTAAGAAACTTGAGGCTGTTCTCGCTGAGAAGGCTGAGCTCGTTCCTTTCATCATCGTTACAGTTACAAACAACACAGCAGGTGGCCAGCCTGTATCAATGCAGAACCTCCGCGAGGTACGTGCAATCGCCGACAAGTATGGCAAGCGCGTGATCTTCGACTCTGCACGTTTCGTTGAGAATGCATACTTCATCCGCACTCGTGAGGAAGGCTATGCTGACAAGACCATCAAGGAGATCTGCGCAGAAATGTTCTCATACGCTGACGGTATGACAATGTCATCAAAGAAGGACGGTCTCGTCAATATGGGTGGTTTCATTGCTACTCGTCACGAGGACTGGTACGAGGGAGCAAAGAAGTTCTGTATTCCGTTCGAAGGCTTCCTTACTTACGGTGGTATGAACGGTCGTGATATGGCTGCTCTCGCTGTAGGTCTTGACGAGAACACTGAGCTTGAGACTATCGAGACTCGTATCCGTCAGGTGCAGTATCTTGCAGCTAAGCTCGATGAGTACGGAATTCCTTACCAGCGCCCTGTAGGTGGTCACGCTATCTTCGTAGATGCTGACAAGGTGCTCGACCAGATCCCTAAGGAAGAGTTCCCTGCACAGACTCTTGCAATTGAGCTCTACATCGAGGCTGGTGTACGTGGCTGCGAGATCGGATATATCCTCGCTGACCGTGACCCTGTAACTCGTGAGAACCGTTTCGGAGGTCTCGACCTTCTCCGTCTCTGCATCGCACGTCGTGTTTATACAAATAACCACATGGACGTTATCGCAGCAGCTCTCAAGAACGTTTACGACCGTCGTCACGAGATCACACGCGGTGTGAAGATCGTATGGGAGACAGAGTTGATGCGCCACTTCACTGTTAAGCTCGAGAGACTCTAATTGATTTATGGTATTCTGAGATAGTCAGGAATATACAAAAAGCTGTAAGGCAGGCTGAAATTATTTTCAGCCTGCCTTATAGCTTTGTTAGTTTGTGGAGCGACTATTTACTGCCCACAAAGCTTTTTCCTACCCATTTGAAGCTGTTCCAGCGGCGAAGGAAGATCAGACCACGGATGTTCTCGTCGAGGGCGAAGATTGCCCACATCGCGACGAGTCCCCAGCCGAGTGAGATTCCGAGGATATAGCTGCCGACTACCTGCACTCCCCACATCACGATGATTCCGATGATCACAGGGAAATATATATCGCCGGCGCTTCTGAGGGAGTTTACGCCGAAGAAATTGAGGGCACGACCGTTCTCCAGAAGGACCTCTATCCATAGGATTGCCGCACCGGTGGATATGATCCATGGATCGGAGGTCAGCATTCCAAGAATGTGCTTTCCGAAGATGGCGGTCAGCAGGGCCAATGTCACCGAGGTGGTCGTTCCCAGCCTCATTATCCTTTTACCGATGGTGTAGGCGGCATTGATCTTCTTCATTCCGACCAGATGGCCGATCAATATTGCTCCTCCCTGGGCGATGGCCAGTGCGAAAATATAAGTGAACATCACGATATTGACCACATAGCTTCTGGTAGCGAGGGCCTGGTTGCTGATCATATTGATGAAATATGAGATCACCACCTGTGAGAGGGCGTAGGAGAAATGCTCGCCGGCCGACGGGATACCGATCTTCAGGAGATTCTTCAGCTCGATCCAAGGGAATGGGGTGAAAAGTTCCTTCGGGAAAGAAGGAATATGCTTCTTGAAGAGCACCACAAGAAGAATCACCACCGAGACAAAGCGGCATACCGATGTGGAGATGGCGGCTCCTTCGACTCCGAGGGCCGGCATTCCGAACTTACCGAAGATGAGGGTATAATTACCGATAATGTTCAATATATTGACTACAATAGCTACATACATAGGATATTTGGCCTTGTCCGCACTTCGCAGCGATGCCGACAGCGACAGTGAAATGGCCTGCAGGAATGCAAATCCTCCCACAATCCTCATATATGGGAATCCTTCCGACATAAGGTCCGGCCTGAGCCCCATGATATTCAACATGTCATCCGCGAACAATGAGAGACAGGCGCTTATGGCCAGTCCGGCCAATAGATTGAATATCAATGATATTCCCACTACCTGCACCACCTTGTCCCTTCTTCCTGCTCCGATGTACTGAGAGCAAAGAATGGAAGTTCCGAGAGAGATAACCTCGAAAAGGAGGAATACCAGATTCATGAGCTGGTTTACCACTCCCACAGCCGCAACGCTATTGTCCGAATAGCGGCTGAGCATAAACGTGTCCACGGCACCCAGCATCATCACGAGCAGGGTCTCGACGAAAATAGGGCCGGCCAGTGATGCCAGCTGACGGCTAAGATTACCGAATCTCATACTACACTACGAAGTTTTTCAAAAAACGGCCGCAAAGATAAAGTTTTTCATAAAAAAATCCCCGATATTTTATCGGGGATAATAATCTATGGAATTTTATTTCAATATCTCTGCAAGTTTCTCTGCAAGACCGAGGAAGGCAAGGCCGTCAGGACGGGTGCTGAGGGCTGCTGGTTCGCCGTTGTCGCCGCCTTCGCGGATGCTTTGGACGATCGGGATCTGACCAAGGAGAGGAATGCCGTATTTGTCGGCCATGCGCTGTCCGCCACCCTGTCCGAAGATGTAGTATTTTTCATCCGGGTGCTCGGCTGGAGTGAACCAGGCCATATTCTCTACAAGTCCGAATATAGGTTTGTTCACGCTTTCGTTACGGAACATATTGACTCCTTTCTCGACATCTGCTAGAGCCACATCCTGAGGGGTGCTGACGATGACAGCTCCTTCCATAGGGATGTCGTGCACGAGGCTGATGTGGATGTCGCCTGTTCCCGGAGGCATATCGATGAGGAGGAAGTCAAGTTCACCCCAACGTACTTGCAATATCATCTGTTTCAATGCATTGCAAGCCATAGGACCTCTCCAGATAAGTGCCTGCTCAGGTTTTGCGAAATAGCCGATCGACATCCATTTTACGCCATATTTCTCCAGTGGCATGATCACCTCCTGTTCGCCGTTTACGATAGCGTCCGGCATTTCTGCCTCAGTGGCTGTCATCTTAGGAACTGACGGGCCGTAGACATCTGCATCGGCAAGTCCGACCTTATAACCCAAGCGGGCAAGTGCTGTGGCGAGATTGACCGAAACGGTGGATTTACCTACTCCTCCCTTTCCGGAAGCGATTCCGATGATGTGCTTTACATTCGCAAGCTCCTCGAAACCGAGATCCAGTCCCGGCTTCTTCTTCGGTGCCTCCTCCTTGATGATGGTCTTTACCTCTACCTGAGTTCCAGCGGGAGCGTTTCTGATGATCGCCGCCTTTGCGCTGCCGATAAGATATTCAGCAAGAGGGTCGCGATGTTTGGCAAAGGCCAATGTAACAGTAATGCTATCCTCTCCGGCTTCGATATTCTCCACCATTCCCAGCTCCACTATATTCTTGTCTCCCTTTGCAGGGTGCTCCACTTCAAGGAGCCATTCTTTGATTTCCTGTTCTTTCATTTTCTTAAATTGCGTTATTGTGCTGACTATTATGAAAGGTAGATACTCCTGAGACCCCCGCCTTCGCTGCGCTCAGGCACCCCCTAGCCGGGGGTGGCATGTCTCATCCGTATCTATCCTTTCATAATAGTCAGGTGAATCCAAGGTGTAAATCCTGAAATGATTTTCTATTTTACAATATCCATTTCATCAATAAGCCATCCTGCTCCACCGAACTTGTCCACGATGAAGAGCACGTAGCGGATATCTACATTGATACATCTCTGGAGATCAGGCTCGAACATCACGTCGCTGCTCATTGACTCCCAGTTGCCGTCGAACGCAAGACCGATGAGCTCACCGCGTGCATTCATGATAGGGCTGCCGGAATTACCGCCTGTGATGTCATTGTTGCTAAGGAAGCAAGTCACCATCTCACCGTCTGCAGTACCGTACTGGCCGTAATCCTTATTCTTCCACAGCTCCTTAAGTTTCTCAGGAACAACGAATTCCCAATTGTCCGGATCTTCCTTCTCCATCACTCCGTCGAGGGTGGTGTAGTGCTTGTAGACCACTGCATCCTTAGGAGAATATCCTCCTACTGTACCGTATGTATATCGCATTGTGAAGTTTGCGTCAGGATATGAAGGCTCCCCTTCTTTCCACTCAAGAAGTCCGGCAGTATATATCTGACGGGCCTGCTCCAGATCCTCTGCAGACTTCATTGTCAGCATCTGTGCCTGCAGACATTCGTTGTAGATGGACATTCCTACTGTGCACGCAGGGTCAGTGAGCACTTCGGAACCCTTTTCCCCGATGGCTTTCTTCAGACTCTCGGCTGAAGTGAATGCGCTGGTATTGAACAGATTGTCCACGAAGGCATCAATGTCCATTGTCGCGAAATCCTCGCTCAGATTCTTAGGGTGGTTCGCTGGCTCTGCTATGTCACGGTAGTGCTTCATCAAGGCCTTTGCCACCTTGCGGTCAGTGCCGGCTGAATAATCACCATACTGAGGAGCTATTGCTTCATATGCAGTGTTGAGTGCCGCGAGTGTGTCCTGTCCGTTTCTTATGGCACGGGCAGCCAATCTGTCAAATGTCAGTCCGAAACTTGTCAGCTCGATCTTATATATGGTCTCAAGTGCTTTGGTGAAGGCATTGTTGGCATCTCTGCCTGATTCGATGGCGTTTGCCAGATCCTGAACGGCAGTACCGTATTTCTCTGTACGCTTCTTATTGGCATTCACCCATTTCTGGAATTCAGCCTCTTCCTTTTCTGCGCGTCCGATGATGTCGAGCTTATCGAATGCGAGCTTCATTCCCTGCCATTTCTTCCATCCGTTGGATGAGCCTGAATACTTGCTTGCATACTGGATCTTCACCTTAGGGTCTGCCAGCATGTCCTCCAGCATAACATCCTGGCGGATGGTACGAGCGGCGATACGGATGTCATTCTGCTCGATCTGAGACTTGAGCTCAGGGGATGTCTGGAAACGTGTGGTACGTCCGGGGTATCCCATGATCATAGTGTAGTCACCTTCGTTGACTCCTGCGAGAGAAATCTTCAGGTGGTTCTTTGCCTTGAGAGGCACATTTTCAGGAGAATATTCCGCAGGATTGTTGTCCTTGTCTGCATAAACGCGGAACATAGAGAAGTCTCCCGTGTGACGAGGCCACATCCAGTTGTCTGTGTCTGCTCCGAACTTGCCGATCGATGAAGGTGGTGCTCCTACGAAACGTACGTCTGTATATACCTTATATACAATCAGATAATAAACATTGTTATTGTAGAATGTCTCTACCTGCGCAGTGCAGTGCGGATGATTCTTCTCTGCTTCCTTGATGAGTTCATCCACCTTTGCTGAAAGCGCTTCGATAACCTTTTCGTCATCATCCTTGAATTGCTTGCGGGCCTTCTTGTCGACCTTTTCAAGAATTCCTGTGATGTCCTGCATGTATTCAAGGAAGGTCACGGTGAGACCCTCGCAAGGAAGTTCCTCGCTACGGTTCATTGCCCAGTAACCGTCCTTCAGGTAATCGTGCTCCACGCTGCTGAGCTTCTGGATATTGCTGTATCCGCAGTGGTGGTTGGTCACCAGAAGGCCGTCCTTGGAAATGATTTCTCCTGTACATCCTCCTCCGAACTGCACGATAGCGTCTTTGAGGGATGTGTTGTTTATGTCATAAATCTGCTTCGGAGTGAGCTCGCAGCCCAGTTCCTTCATTGCCTTGCCGTTCATTTTTTCAAGGAGCGGGAGAAGCCACATTCCTTCGTCGGCGATCGCACTGCCTGCGAAGATGGTCAGTGCTGTGATGATGCTTATTAATTTTTTCATATCCAATGATATTTTTGTTTTTTCTGATATGGTTCTAGAACAATGTCGGTTCCAACTGCTTCAGGTGAAAGCTTTTGCGATGATGGGGAGTATAGCCGTGGGCGATGATAGCTTCGATATGCTCTTTGGTCGGATATCCCATATTCCTTTCCCAGCCGTATTCGGGATATTCTGCCGCCAGTTTTCTCATGTACTCATCCCTGTAAGTCTTGGCAAGGACTGATGCCGCTGCAATTGATGCGAATTTTGCATCTCCCTTGACAATGCATTGGTAGGGATAGCCGTCGAAGGGTTTGAACCTGTTTCCGTCTATAAGGAGGAATTCCGGTTTGACGCTCAGGCGACGTACGGCTCTCTGCATACCGGTGATGGATGCATTCAATATGTTTATCGTGTCTATTTCTTCTGCGCTGACTTCTTCCACAGCCCATGCAATGGCTTCCTGCTCGATTATCGGCCTTAAAGCTTCACGGGCCTTTTCCGTCATCTTCTTCGAGTCGTTAAGCAAAGGATGATGGAAATCTTTCGGAAGAATGACGGCTGCCGCGAAGACCGGACCGGCCAATGGGCCTCTTCCGGCTTCGTCACAGCCAGCTTCGATCAGGTCTGCGTTGAGATAATTCAAAAGATGTGTTTCATTGCGCATTCTGCAAATTTACGCAATCGCTCCAAGTTTCGCAAGAGCATGGTTAATTCTCTGCCGGAGCGGATTTCTTCAGAATAGCGATTATTTCGTTCTTGGTTGCGATGGTTTCTTCCAGGGAACGGACCAATTTCTCCAGATCGGCGATTCTTCTTTCCATTGCTTCGATCTTTCCGCCATATTCGGTGCGTACATCCTCCAGCAGTTTTCCCGGTGCCTGCACAGGACGGTATCCCAGTACAAGCTCTTCTGCAGTGGTGTCGAGCAGTTCGGCGAGTCTGATGACATTGGAATTGACTATGTTTGTATTGCCTTTCTCCAGATCTCTGTATGCGGTAAGGGAAATATCCAGCCTGTCAGCCAGCTCTTCCTGGGTGAGTTTCCTTGCCTTTCTGACCTTGCGGATATTGTCTTTTATAGAAGAATTGTCCATTTTCATAGTATTGGTCAAGGCAAAATTATCGGTTATGCAGACGTGCATTAAACAAGAAAATCCGATGAATGGCAAGAAAACCCGACTAAAGAAAAGTTAAAAACACATAAAAAAAGAAAAATCTTTTGATTTTTCCGGTGATTTCGGATCAAATCCTTGGAAATGTCGATGATGGCAGTCAGATTTGCAGTTAAAATTTGTGTTATGGAAAAATTGTTTGAACAGGTCTATGCAATATTCACTGCCGATTACGGATGCAAGCGCAGGGCAGAAGAACTCTCGGAATTGTATAAACGCATCGGAGGTGCCTCTATGGCTTTTGACAATATGCTTTATGAACGGCTCGGTATCTCCTGCGAGGACCTTATAGATATGCTTCGCAAGGGGAGGCAAAAGATTTACTGATAAAAAGATGAGCTGATTTGTTGATATTGCGATAAAATTTTTTTAGATTTGCGAGGATGTGTCTTGAATGACACTGAGAGAAACATAATTAACACAAAATAACACAAAAACTGATGAAGACTTATTCTACACAAAACATCCGTAATGTGGTTCTGCTTGGTAGCACCAAGGCAGGTAAGACCACATTATCTGAAGCTATGCTTTATGAAGGCAAGGTGATCGACAGAAGAGGTACTGTAGAAGGAAAGAATACAGTTTCTGACAATGCCGAAATCGAGCAGATGAACCAGAGATCCATTTATGCGACTCCGCTCTACGCTGAGTTCATGGATACAAAATTCAATATCATCGACACTCCGGGTGCTGACGACTTCGTAGGTGGAGCTGTTTCTGCATTCAAGGTGTGCGATACAGGTGTTCTCGTTGTGAACGCGCAGCAGGGCGTTGAGGTTGGTACTCAGATTTACTCACGCTATGCAAAAGAATATGGCATTCCGCTTATCGTGGCTGTAAACCAGCTCGACGGCGAGAAAGCAGGTTGGGAGACTACTCTTGAGTCTATGAAGGAGACATTCGGTAACAAGCCTGTAGTAGTTCAGTACCCTGTAAATGTAGGTCCTGGATTCGACGGCTTCATCGATGTTCTCAAGATGAAATATTATCGTTTTGAAGGAGATACAGGCAAGCGTCAGGATCTCGAGATTCCAGCTGACAAGATGGACGAGGCTGAGGAGCTCAGAAATGCTCTCATCGAGCGTGCGGCTGAGTATGACGACACCCTTATGGAGACATTCTTCGAGCAGGGTTCTCTCTCAGAGGATGAGATCAGAAAGGGTCTTGGTATCGGTATCCGCGAAGGTGCTGTAATGCCTATCTTCTGTCTTTCTGCAAAGAAGGATATCGGCGTAAAGCGTCTTATGGAGTTCACAATCCGCGTAGCGGCTTCTCCAGCAGAGCGCCCATGCGTCACTAAGGATGGAAATACATATGAGTGCAAGCAGGATGCTCCTGTATCACTCTTTATATATAAGACAGCTGTGGAGCAGCACCTTGGTGAGGTAGCTTACTTCAAGGTTATGTCAGGTAAGCTTACAGAAGGTGCTGACCTGGAGAACTGCGAGACAGGTGACAAGGAAAGAATCACAGCTATCTATGCTGTAGCAGGTAAGAAGAAGGAGAAGGTTACTGAGCTCGTTGCCGGTGATATCGGATGTACAGTGAAGCTCCGCGCAGCCAAGACTAACGTAACTCTTTCTGCACCGGGATCTGAGATCGCTTACAAGGATATCGTATTCCCTCACTATAAGTATCGTTGCGCTGTAAAGGCTAAGGATGCCAAGGACGAGGAGAAGGTAAGTGAGGCAATGGCTAAGATCGCAGCCGAGGATCCTACTTACATCATCGAGTACCACAAGGAGCAGAAGCAGACTATCCTCAAGGGTATGGGTGAGCAGCATGTTAACACTCTCAAATGGAGACTCCAGAACGAAAACAAGCTTGAGATCGAATTCTCAGCTCCTAAGATCTCATACCGTGAGACTATCACTAAGGTAGCTTGCGCTGACTACCGTCACAAGAAGCAGTCAGGTGGTGCCGGCCAGTTCGGTGAGGTTCACCTCCTTATCGCTCCTTATCAGGAGGGTGTTGACCCAGGTAACCGCTTCAAGGTGGATGGCAAGGAAGTTGTCCTCAATATCAAGGGTAAGGAAGAGTATGACCTTCCATGGGGTGGTAAGCTCGAGTACTATAACTGTGTTGTCGGTGGTGCTATCGATGCACGATTCATGCCGGCTATCCTCAAGGGTATCAACGAGAAGATGAGCGAAGGTCCTCTTACAGGTTCGCTTGCTCGTGACATCCGCGTTTATGTTTACGACGGTAAGATGCATCCGGTAGACTCAAATGAAATCTCATTCGTTCTCGCATCACGCAACGCCTTCAAGGAGGCATTCCGTGCAGCAGGTCCGAAGATCATGGAGCCTATCTACAATGTAGAGGTGCTCACACCATCTGAATACATGGGTGCTTGTATGTCAGACCTCCAGAACCGTCGTGCCCTCATCGAGGGAATGGGTTCAGAGAAGGGATTCGAGGTTATCAAGGCACGTGTTCCGCTCGCAGAGCTCTACCGTTACTCGACTACCCTCAGCTCACTCTCATCTGGTAGCGCGACATTTACAATGGACTTCGCTGACTACCAGCCTGTTCCTGGTGATGTACAGGAGAAGCTCCTGAAGGCTTATCTCGAGGAAGAAAAAGAAGACTAAATTCCATTTTTGGAGGCGTCTGCTGCGTTACTCTCGCTTCCTAAATCCTCACAACCGGGAGGTTGCTCCGGTTTATGAAGCATCGAGTGCCTTGCAGCCACTCACCAAAAATGAAATTTATATAATAGAAGAGGCGATCCAAAACGGATCGCCTCTTGTTTTGTATTATGAGGAATCATTGGCACGAAAGAAAAGTTAAAAACACATAAAAAAGAGAAAATGTTTATTTAAAAAACAGAAAAATAAGAACAAGTGTATTGATTGCTGTTATCTGAAGATGGAAATTTGATGGATAATATTCTAAAAACTTGAAGTATGCATAGTAAAAGTGAGGCAGGTGAAATTGTGGTCTATCAGCCGGATGAGATAACGAGACTGGAAGTAAGAGTAGAAGATGAAACAGTATGGTTGACGCAGTCACAAATGGCAGATTTATTTGGTAGAGACAGGACGGTTATTACTAAACATATTCGAAATATATTTACGGAAAAAGAACTTGATGAGAATAGCAATGTGCATTTTTTGCACTTTGCAAATTCTGACAAACCCGTAAAATTGTTCAGTCTGGATGTCATTATTTCTGTAGGATATCGTGTGAAATCGATCCAAGGCACTAGATTCAGGCAGTGGGCTAATCATATAATAAAAGAATACCTGCTAAAAGGATATTCGGTCCATTCTCGTATTGATGCGATAGAACGACGCCTTGATGAACATCAGAAACATATAGATTTCTTTATACGCACATCGTTACCGCCTGTGGAAGGAATCTTTTATGATGGCCAGATATTTGATGCATATGTATTTGTCAATGATTTGATCAAGTCGGCAAGAACTCGTCTAGTGCTTATCGATAACTATGTGGATGAAAATGTACTGCTTATGTTGTCCAAACGTGGGTTTGGTGTGTCAGCTGAAATCCGTACAGGCAGGCTCTCTAAATCTCTTCATCTTGATTTACAAAGACACAATAGTCAATACGAACCTATCAATATAATACAGATACAAAACATCCACGACCGTTTTCTGATCGTGGATGATGATGTGTATCATATAGGTGCATCACTCAAGGATCTTGGCAAGAAATTATTTGCTTTCTCTAAAATGAGATTGTCACCCGCATTGTTGCTTATCTGATGAAATTGGTCATGACCGGTTTTTCCTTGACAGGATCAGGGATGCCGGCAGCACGGCCTGCTTCGATACATTTGAGGAGCCAGGCCATATTGCGGCCGAGTTCGCGCATCACCTGCATTCCTTCCTCATCCTGACGTACCTGGTCAGGAGTGTTGCCGTGAACCATGTTCCAATATTTTGATGATACTACAGGCATTGACGAGATGGTGAAATATTTGTTTATCTGGTCGAATGCCGCTGTAGATCCGCCACGACGGCAGCTTACGATGCCTGCAGCCGGCTTGTAACGGAATACCTTTCCCTTGCCGTAGAATGCTCGGTCCATGAATGATGTGAGTGCTCCGGAAAGAGCTGCATAATGCACGGGGCTTCCGAAAACGAATCCGTCGGCTTCTTCAGCCTTATCCAGGAATTCGTTTACAGGGTCATTCATAAAGCAGCGCAATGAAGCCGGTTCGCCATTCGGACCTCTTCTGATGCACTGAGCGCATCCCAGACATCCCGATATAGGCTTTACTCCCAGCCATATAATTTCAGTTTCCACTCCGGCCGCGTTGAGTTCCTTCTCCACCTCTGTGAGAGCTGTGTATGTGCATCCCTCCTTGTGGGGACTTCCGTTTACAAGTAGTACTTTCATATTTTCTACCTTATAACTTTATTGAACATTTCTTAACTTATTTCTTTTTTCAACGACGTGCATAATATGAAAATATGTCTACGTTACCTCTCCCCTAAATCCCCTCTCTCGGAGAGGGGACTTGCCATCGCTTCGCTCGAATTGTCAGCTTTATTGAACATTTCTTAACTTATTTCTTTTTTCGAGGACGTGCATAATACGTCAAAGATAGTGACTCGGTGGCGATATGCAAAATTTTCGTACATTTACTGCAACATTTCCTGCCACCGGGCAGTCTAACATCCGGAACCGCACAAGAGGCGGCGGGAAAAGTTTAATTTTAATAAATTGTATTATGAACGCTATTGTTGACATCATTGAAACTCTCATTCCTATATGTGTGATGTGCGTCCTGCCGATTATGGTAGTATGGCTTATCACACGTGCAAGAGTCAAGAAGAACGATCAGAAGATGGCTGTGCTGGTGAAGGCTATCGAAAATGGTGTTGAGATCGATCCGGAACTCCTGATCAGTGAGACTGAAAGCAGCAGGAACACAAAGATGAAACTCATCCGCAAACTTACCACAGGTATCGTGTGCTTCATTATCGGTGTGGCATTGCTCATCTGTCCGTCGCTTGATACCTTTGAGGACGTGGCTGGACTTCAGATGCTTTATATCGGTGGTGGAGTTTTTATCGCTGTAGGAATTGCTTTCGCGGTGGTATTCTTCGTCGGAAAGAAGTATCTGGCACCAGAGATTGAGGCTGAGGAGAAGAAACTTCAGAAATAACAGTCATATTACGGTTTTGGTCAATGACTAAGCAGCAGTTCATAGAGCTGGCAGCAGCCGAGCAGGAGTCTTTGAGAAGATTCCTGCGCGGTCTGTGTGGAGGGGACGGTTTCCGTGCTGACGATATTGCCCAGGAAGCGCTGCTTAAGGCATATCTTTCTTTCGAACGTTTCCAGGGCCGATCGCGTTTCTCGACCTGGCTCTTCAGGATCGCATACAATTGCTGGTACGATCAGCTGCAAAATTATCCTGACAATGAATCCATTGATCTGCAAGAGGTTAGAAAGGTCGAGGATGAAGGTTCAACGGCCGACAAAAAATACGAATATCAGCAGCTATACGCTGCCATCGGGAGCCTGACCCGGCAGGAACAGGCGGTGATACTGCTCTTTTATATGGAGGAAAAGTCGGTCAAGGAGATAGAGGTGATTACAGGGATGCCGTCAGGGACAATAAGGTCGCATCTTTCGAGGGCGAGGGGACATTTGAAACAATATCTGGAAAGATTATGAAAACAGAAAAAGATATAAGGAAATTCTTTCAGGACAATAAGATTCCTGTGCCGAAGGACGATGCATTTATGGCCGACCTTGTCCGGCAGATTGACCTGTTGCCGGTTCCTGCATCCTTAAACGGTGTCGATGAGGAAAAGATACAGGAAAATATGAGGATATTGGCCCTTATCCGTGAGGCGCTTCGTAAGCGTTACCGTCGTCAGGCTGTCAAGACGCTGATTATTGATATTGTACTTTGTTCCGTTCTTTTCGTGGCGGTGTATTTCTTATTGCCTCGGCTTTCGGAAGGCTCTTCTGTCGTGCAGTTCGTCCTTGCCTGGAAAAACCTGATTTTCAGTGCGATGTGCCTGGGAGTCCTCGCCTTCTCATTTTCTCAGACCGGAATGATGAAAGTGTAGTCTATCAGTAACAAGTTCCTGCGATAGCGTGCTGCAAATGTCTTGAAACAATCATCTTTGCAGATGCCCCTTTATATCCATCTTTTCGTGCAGGATGCGGATGATGAAGATGTCGCTCTCGCTTATGGTTTTATAAAAGATGATGTGATGTCCGGATTTGACACCGAAGAGATCGGGTGCAATCTCTTGGTAACGTCTGCTCGATAGTAACGAGCTATCCATAAGATGATTACACGCTGTGATGAGGTTCTGGTAATATCGGTCGGCCTGCTTTTCGGACCATTTCCTGACCGTATATCTCCAGATTGACGATAAGTCTTCTACTGCTTTCTTAGAATATCGGACTTTAGACATTTTTAAGTGTTGTTAGATGAGCCTGTGGGTCAAAACCTTCAGCTTCGCCGCTGTCCAGACCGTCCTGAATCGCGGCTTTCAATGCCATTACACGGCTTTCGTTATCTTCCAGAAGACGCAGCGCCGCTCTAATGACTTCGCTGGCATTATTGTACCGCCCTTTAGAAATCTGTGCTTTAATAAAGTCTTCGAAATATGGACCGAGTGCCACTGATGTAGTTTTCATACCAATTAAAATTTCCACAAAGTTACCAATATTTGGTAACAAAGCAAATTACGAGCTATTTATATCACTTCGTTCCAAAATGCTCCCCTGACCGATAGTCTTGTGATCTCTCCGACTGATAAAGATTTGTTGCCATAGTCATAATTTTATTCCGCAAAGTTCCGGAGCATTATCCGTATAACCAAAAAGAATACGTCTATTTGGCGAAAACGGCTTTCTACGTGCTTCTGAGGCAGATTTTAGCGACGAAATTTGTTGTATTTTTATAAAAAGCAAGACAAATTGTCCCACGAATGTTCTACAGCGCTATATGATGTAATAATGGGTGGTGTGTATCTCTCTGGCAGCACAAAGCAGGCTTCGCAGCTCTGCCAAATCTTCGTTGTCCGTAAAATCAAGCTAAAATACGGACAATGTGCTTTGAGTGGAACTGCTTCAGTGAATCAGGTGGTTGCTGAATCGTGGTTTTGCCAATGTCCGCAAAAATCCGTATCTTTATCGACATTAAATACCGATACTATGAAAAGAATCCTCCTTCCAGCTATTCTGGCTATTGTCAGTGCTATTTGCGTTTCAGCTGCAACTGTTGCTGAATCGGACCGAGTAGTGGTCGCTTATGTAACTTCGTGGAGCAGAGTCATTCCAGATCCGTTCTGCATGACCCATCTTAATTATGCTTTCGGCCACGTGAACGATACCTTTGACGGAGTCAGAGTCGATAATCCAGAGAGACTTCGTCAGATGGTTGCACTTAAAAAGACGAATCCAGACCTGAAGGTCATGTTGTCTGTAGGTGGCTGGGGCAGCGGCCGTTTCAGCGAAATGGCTATGGAAGGAAAGCGTCGCAAAGCCTTTGCCGAGGATTGCGTCAGAGTAGTCGAGGAATTCGGCCTGGACGGAATCGATATTGACTGGGAATATCCTACAAGTTCCGCAGCCGACATATCATCCTCTCCTAAGGATACAGACAATTTCACCAAGCTGATGAAGGATCTTCGCAAGGCCCTCGGTCAGGATAAACTGTTGACACTGGCCAGCGCAGCATCTGCGGAATATATTGACTTCAAGGCAATTGAGCCTTATATGGATTTCGTGAACATTATGGCCTATGATATGGCTAATGCTCCTAAGCATCACAGTGCTCTGTACGAGTCCGAAAATAGTGGAAGCATAACCTCCGACAAGGCTGTCAAGGCTCACATTGCTGCCGGAATGCCGGCTGAGAAGCTCGTTCTCGGAATGCCTTTCTACGGTCGTGGCGGCCTGAAAATCTCAAGTTTCAATGATTATAAGGATCTTCACCGTCATACAGGTGTCGTGGAAAAGTGGGATGAAAAGGCGATGGTTCCGTATCTTGAAGATGAAGAAGGTGTCCTTCAGCTGGGATATGAGAATCCGCGCTCACTCAGGATCAAATGCGAGTATGCATTGGAGAATGGCCTCAAGGGTGCTATGTATTGGGATTATGATGGTGACAATCAGGAAGGAGATCTTCGCAAGACTGTTGCCGAGGCGATTCTGGGAGAAAAATATGCTGCGACCCGCCCTGCAAATTATGCCGGTAAGAGAGTGAGATTCAAGGCATTGCTCTATTATTCGGAGAATGTGGAGGAGGCTCATGCTCAGTTTGCTCATCAGACAATCGACTTTTTCAGGAAGCTTACTTACGGCGAAGGATACAGCCTTGAAGTGACTACGGATTTCTCTAAATATCCATATGAAAGACTCAAAGAATATGATGTGGTGATCATGCCTAATGCTGCACCTTGGTCTGCAGAGGAAAGGTCTGCCTTCGAACAATATATGAAGAATGGTGGCGGATGGGTCGGATTCCACGCTGCAGCCTACAACGACCGCAACACCAATTGGCCTTGGCTTCTCGAGTTCCTCGGCGGAGGTGTATTCCTCTGCAATAACTGGCCTCCGCAGCCGGTGCTTCTGGAGCTTGATACTCAGGATCATCAGGTGACAAAGAATCTTCCGAAGGATTTCATCGCTCCGGCAAGCGAGTGGTACCAGTGGTCTCCGTCACCAAGGGATAATGCTGATATTCAGGTTCTTGTGTCATTGTCCCCGAAGAATTATCCGTTGGGAATAAAGGATATCGTATATTCAGGAGATTGGCCAGTAGTATGGACTAACCGCAATTACAGGATGATATATCTGAATATGGGCCACGGCGATGAAGAATATATCGACGCGACCCAGAATCTTCTGTTTGTCAATGCTTTCCGTTGGGTGGTAAGTCAGGATCCTGACGGAGATCCGTTCGACAGGTAATCTATTTTCTTGATTGCCTTCTCTTTTCTCTCTGCTGGTCTGAAAGTTCTCCGACTTTTGTCAGGCCTTCGGTAGTGAAGTCCCCGCAGAAGACCATTATTGTCTTATCCGGGTCGGTGGTATAAAGTATTATTTCGGAAAAACGGTTGCCGTGCAGGGTGTCGATGTATATCAGCATCCTGTAGTCGTCATCGTTGATTTCATTGACCTTGGCATAGCCGCCGAGCATTGTTTCCACCTTGTCGAGGTACGCTTTGTCAGACTTTTCCAACGGACATATCAGCAAAGCATCTATATTGTCTATAAAAACGGACATCGGGGTCTTTTTGAGGACCGGTCTGGCAAGTTTCATGGTCGTACCTTCCAATGTCTTGGCCTTCTTGTTCGGGCGCAGCATCTGTATTGCCGCACTCTCATCTGCCTTTTTGCCCGAGGCCGGTGTGTTTGGGCAGAGCATGGCCAGTACGGTAAATATGATCAGGATGGATCTCATATGAGGTTATGCCAATTTCAGAGTGAGACCGATGAAATCTTCTACGCTCAGACGCTCCGGACGGAGCTCGAATACAGGATCAGCAGTGAATTCTGCAAGCTGTTCCTCATTCCAGCCCTCGCGGTCGGCCTTGGCACGGATGAGTGGCTTGAGGGAATTGCGCAGAGTCTTGCGGCGCTGATTGAATCCTGTCTTTACGACTGTCTTGAACAGAGCCTCGTCGCATCCTAACGAGGTGCGCTGGTTTCTAACAAGTCTGATTACGGCTGATTTTACCTTTGGAGGAGGATTGAATGCGCCTTCGCCTACGGTGAAGAGATATTCGATGTCGTACCATGCCTGGAGAAGCACCGAAAGGATGCCGTATGTCTTGGTTCCCGGCTTCTCGGCGATTCTTTCCGCCACTTCCTTCTGGATCATGCACACAACCTGCGGAATCTGTTCCTTGTAGTCAAGGACCTTGAAGAATATCTGTGATGAGATGTTGTATGGGAAGTTTCCTATTACGCAGAACTGTCCTGGGAAGAAAGTCTCGAGTTTGAGCTTAAGGAAGTCGGCTTCGATAAGTTTGCCGTTCACCTGAGGGAAGTGCACGAGGAGGTAGTCAACTGATTCAGTATCAATCTCTACCATGCGAAGGTCCACTTCTGGTCTCTGAAGCACATACTGTGTTAATACACCCATTCCAGGTCCGACTTCAAGTGCCGGCATTGGGTTTCTCTCGTCATTGACCACGTCCAGTCCCGGACATGGGACGATCAGTGCATCAGCAATTCTCTGTGCTATAGACAGGCCAGTCAAAAAGTGCTGGCCAAGGGCCTTCTTCGCTCTAACTTCCATATGTAATCGTATAAATTCCTACAAATATAACCTCTTTCGGGTAATCACTGTTAACTGACGCCAAAGAAATGGCCTTGTTTTAGGCGTCGCAGAACATTTTGTTGGGTTTTTCTGTGTTTTGGGGCAATGTCGCCAAAGAAACTCAGGATTCTTTGG
>JBGVCR010000036.1:0-29095 GCA_045118995.1 Candidatus Cryptobacteroides sp. | reverse complement strand
CTCTAAAGAGGAACTGCCTATCATCATAAAACGATCTAGATGTATTTCCGGCTGTAGAGAATGTTTCACATGGCATACCGGAACTCACTATATCTACTCCACCGACAGGTATATAAGGAAGTATATCTTCCCCCACAACTTTTCTAATATCTGAGTGGATTGTATGTACTTCCGGATGGTTTCTAGTGTATGTGTCGCAGCAACTTTTGATATATTCTATAGCAACCAAAGTATCTAATCCAGCCGCATGAAATCCTGTACATATTCCGCCAGGTCCGGCAAAGCAGTCAATGTGCGTCATTTGTTTATTAAATAATAATTAAGCCAACAAAGTTATGAATTCAGATAAATATTTCAAAATTCGATTTGCTTGAATGAAATTACCGAATTGGGAGTAGAGATTTGAAACGATTGCCAGAATGTGAAGAACCTCTCATAAGATTACGGGCTTCCCTTTTCTTTACGCAGCCATATTTGAATAAAAAAACTCTCAGGTAATCCTTAGAGTCACTAGGATTTCACCGCATCAAAATCTCAAACGCGTCGTTTTAATGCTTAAGCTGCTATCTTTTCAGATATCCCGGACGCAACGGTTCATTGCTTTATTTAAAATTGATACAACGCCGATACATATACAAAAAATCACCTCCGTTTCCGAAGGTGATTGATATTACATGTTTGCGAGATATTTTTCAATTTGCTCTCGTAGAGGATTTAAGTCATGCTTGATTACATTCCAAATGAACTTGAAACTTACCTGATAGTAATCGTGAACCAAGACATGCCTCATCCCACTGATAAGATGCCATTCAGTATCAGGATGTGCTTCTTTAAACTCCTGTGACATCTTATATACAGATTCTCCGATGCACTGTATATTATATGTGACAGCATGGCAGCAAATCTTATCAGTTTCAAACTGCTCATAAGTTTCATGCTTTGCAGTAAACTCTAAAACATTATCTATGGATTTGAGAATTAGCTCCATATGAGCTTTATCATTAACTTGCCCTCTCATAAATCAGTTTTCTATCTCTGTTAGCGCTCTCAACCGCAAATGGCAATAATGATCCATCTTCAACCAAGTCAACCTTTCTGCCAAAGATGTTCTCTAATTCATATTGAATGCGGACATATCCGATGAGTGACACTTCTGCTTTTTCATCGAATACAACAATGATATCAACATCACTCGATGGAGTCTGTTCGCCACGGGAAAATGATCCGAATACCCAAGCCTTCAATACCGGCTGAGTGCTCAGATATTCTCTTACTTTCTGAATTACATTAGCATCCATAGCGTTATCATTCTTATATCTTCTGCAAAATTAGAATTTTCCGTTGATTATGCAAATTTAAGGCTGGAATCATTATCTTTGCAGCGAGAAAAATGACATATTTTCTGACAACGGACATCACGTTGCCACTTTATAGATTTACAGTTCTTTGATTTATTAACTAGGAGTGATTTTTCTTTGATAAAGCATTGATTTGCTGGCATTTGAATCATCAGTCTGTTAATAGTAAGCTTGAGGCTTGCGCGAGTGACCGACACTATGGGTCGTATGCACTCTGACGCACAGTTCGCCTTTATGACCTCGGCATCGGTAACAACCCTATGGTAGGTTGTACAGTTGCTTGTGCTGTGGACGTTGCTACTGCGCTTAATAAGTAATTTACTGATACTTAATGCGATAAGGGAATGGCGAATCACCATTCCCTTATTTTTTTGTTACCCGATTCCCGGTCTGTCCCGCACTGTCAAGTCTTCCCAAGTACTCCCAAGTCCTGATGAAGTGTGGTGCTCTACCGAGGTCTGAACAGATGTCCTTGAAACTCGACTGGAAAAGGGTCGTTTTAAGGGAAATGGCTGCTTATTGGCAGCCATTTTCCCAAAAAACGGAATATGGCAGCACAAAACACTGTAAGATTCGGTATGTCAAACCAATACGAAGTATGAACACATTTATAATACAACTAGTATGGAACGACACACTTTTACAGTCAACTTTTGGGCGAGTCCCAGTAAGGCACGGAAGACTGGTCTGATGCCAATCTATGTCACCATCAGAATGAATGGTGAACGCGCGACATTTACTACAGGTAAGTACATTCATCTGTCTTATGAGGGTGATCAATGTCGCTGTCGCGAATCGTTATCTCAGTTTTGACTCATTCCTCAACTACAAGGTCCAGAGAGAAAATCCTGAACGAGTATTCCTAACCGAGGAGGAACTGAGACGAATCATAAACAAGGACTTCTCCATCAAACGACTTGAACGAGTGAGAGACCTGTTCGTGTTCTGTTGTTTCACAGGTCTGTCCTATTCTGATGTCAAGACACTCACTCCAGAACACTTTGAGACCGATGAAAATAGTCGTGTATGGATTAAGAAGAAGAGAGTCAAGACAGGAGTCCTATTTAGAGTACCACTACTACCTATACCAAAACTGATTTTAGAGAAATATAAGGGTGGGGATAAACTCCTTCCTATAGTAGACAGGTCCTCAACTGATGCCTATCTCAAGGAGGTTGCAGAGATGTGTGGAATCAATAAAAATATCAGTTCTCATACAGCCCGGTTCACCTTCGCCACCACAATAACTATCACCAATCGTATATCCCTGGAGGTCGTCAGTAAGATGATGGGGCACACCAACACAAGGATGACTAGTCATTACGCAAAAATCGTTGACAAGTATATCGGTGAAGAAATGGATAAGTTGTGTGATATGTATGATATTGATAATCTAGATTAAACTTCCGAACTTTTGAACATTAAATCTATTGGTATGAATGAGCTTGTAAAATATTACGAGTATCGCTAATTTTGTTCAAATTTTGTCGCCTATGAAGCAAATCATAACAATAGTATTAACCATTCTATCCGTAATTTCCTGCACTAATCTGGATGAGGTTTGGGAGGAACTCCGCGACCACGAGGAGCGTATCCAGAAGCTGGAGGCGCTGTGCAACAAGCTGAATAGCAATGTGGAAGCTATCCAGACCATCCTCACTGCCATGGAGCAGAATGACTATGTGACCGACATCGTCAAAGTTATGGAAGACGGCGTTGAGGTGGGCTATAGCATCACCTTTGCCAAAGGCGGCACTGTGACCATCTACCATGGAACCGACGGAACTGATGGCGCAGCACCACAGGTCAGCATCCGAAAAGCTCAGGACGGTGAGTACTACTGGACTGCAGACGGCGAATGGATGACGGATGAGAATGGCGAGATGATTCCAGCAGTTGTTGCAGACGACCCGGATGGAGAGTATGTAACTCCGCAGTTCAGAGTGGCTGACGGGAAATGGTATGTGTCGGTGGATAATGGGAATACGTGGAGGGAGTACAATCAGGAGGCGGAAGACAACGCCCTGTTCAGCGAAGTGACTTATGATGAGCATTTTGTCTACCTGAAGCTGCAGGATGGAACAGTCCTTACGGTTCCAAGATCAGACGGCACAGTCCAAGAAAAGAAGGTTGACCTGGTTATGTTTATGGGTCAGTCAAATATGGTTGGGCGCGGCACTGCCGCTAAGGCTACGGTTGTTACCAAGGGCCACGGCTACGAGTTCAAGGCTATATCCGACCCGACCAGATTGTATCATACCGCAGAACCGTTTGGTTTGAATGAGGACAATCAGGACAGTGGCGTGACAGATGCTGGCAGAACCGGTTCGTTGGTCTCTGCCTTTATGGAAGAATATTACAAATATAGGGGAGTGCCCATCGTCGGAGTATCCTGCTCTAAAGGTGGTACAGGAACAGATTTCTGGGCTCCGGGAGGAAGTGCGCTGAATGATGCCATTGCAAGACACGACTCTGCCAAAGCCTGGCTCCAGGAAAATGGCTATACCATAGAGCGTGACTATATGGTCTGGCTGCAAGGCGAGACGGATGCGGGCAAGGGAATGAGTGCAAGTAAATATGCTGAGAAACTGACTGCCATCATTGAGGAGATGATTCTTAAGGCTGGCATCGAATTCTGCGCTGTCATCCGAATCGGGCATTACAAGCCATCGGCGACGAGAAACAAGGAAATCATTCGATCTCAGACAGATTTGTGTAAGGTATATGACAAAGCTGTGATGGTTTCTACCAAATTGGCAGGTTATGGCACCAGCGCAATGCCTGACAATTCACATTTCAAGCAGGAAGTCTACAACGAGCTTGGTGCGGATGCCGGAAAACACACTGCCTACTATATCAACAACGGCCTCAAGCCTTATATGTACGATCCCGAATATGACAATTATTTCCCTTATGGAACAACATCAAGGATATGGTCTGTTTCCACACAGCTGGATTATGGTGCAGAATATATCGGGGTTAGACAAGTCGTTGACGGTGAGATGTTTTCAGGTGTAATCCGACTCTCCGAGGGATATACTTTCAGTGCCTATAGCATAAAGATGGGCAATACGGAAATCGTTCCGGTTGTTGAGGATGATAGGATGCTTATAAATATAGCAAGCGTAAGCGATGACATCAATATTATTGTAAATACATCTGATGTGGAGGAGGAAGATAATAAGCGTGTCTACACTATTGGAGAGACACTGCAATTCAATATGATGGAGGAGGTCGCACCTACTAAGATTACAGGCAAGTATTATGCGGCAACAGATGGCAAGTTGACAATTCAGAGCAGATCCGGTTATCGAGGTTGGAAAAACATTCCACTCTACGTCGGTGAACAATATCAGCTCAATCCGAAATCCAGCCTGGTCATTCTCTATGACAGCAACGACAATGTCATATCCCAAGTAAATATCCGCAATACCTACCCTTCAGACGGAATTATGCCGGTCATCGAGCAGGACTGCTTTATGTCGATTGCTGTCGGAGACTCATTTATCCCGAATGACGAGGACTGTACTATTGTAAGAATAAAATAGTATATGGCTTTAGTTGTTGCCTGAATACTTGAGAAGACTTGACAGTACGGGACAGACCGGGGACCGGGTAACAAAAAATAAGGGAATGGTGAAAAACATCCCCGTATCGTATTAAGTATCAGTTGATTACATATTAAGCGTAGTAGCAACGTCAACCGCACAAGCAACTGTACAACCTACCATTGGGTTGTTACCGATTCCGAGGAATCCCATCATCTCAACGTGTGCTGGAGCTGATGAAGAACCTGCGAACTGTGCGTCAGAGTGCATACGACCCATAGTGTCGGTCATACCGTCATTAGACATCCGACGGGAATATAAGATTCAGTATTTCAAAGAACTACCACATCTGATTTCCTTTCTCGGACACGAGCTGCAGCCATTAGGCAGCAAAAACATAGTAGTCGTGTCTCGAAGGTATGTATAACAGGGACAACTTCCAACGTTTCTGGTGAGGAATCTTGGCGCCCTGTCTCCCTCTATAGTAATATAGACAAAAAGGGTTGGGAATTTAGTCAGCAGTATCGAATTAAACAAAAGTCTTAAAATGATACACCTCTCACAACCTATCCCTTCAACACATCTTTAAGAGTCTTCATAGTACCTTGTGCCATTACACCTTTCACCTTGTCTATCAAACTTTCCATACAGCTCTACTTTTCTAAATAATAGTGCTATTACATCCAATTGCACAAAAAATCACCTCCGATTCCGAAGGTGACTATAAAATATTAATATGTAATACTACTCTGCTTCAAATAAGCGCAATGTCGTCTCTTGTGGATATTTTGGATATCGATGAACTTTTCGAATATAGTGTTTTGTTGTTGGAGCTGAACCTTCCTTTTTAGTAATCACAGTTTCTAAATCAGCAACTATAGAATCTCCCTTACCAAAAGCGATTTTTTCATTATTCATCGATGTTAAAAATGCATCATCAGCCATTTTTGCAGA
This sequence comes from Candidatus Cryptobacteroides sp., assembly GCA_045118995.1. Classification (GTDB taxonomy): domain Bacteria; phylum Bacteroidota; class Bacteroidia; order Bacteroidales; family UBA932; genus Cryptobacteroides. The sequence goes on along the minus strand of JBGVCR010000036.1, from coordinate 23,235 downwards.
AAGTTTTCGATCTCCTATTCTAACCTTCCAACAAGCTGGTTCACTCTCAAGCACAGGAGCTACTATAACCAGTGTTGCATTATGTAACCAATTTGATTCTGCTTCTGAATTATCCTCATCATCGACTATAATGCCCTTAAGTGTATCGCGACTAATATTGACTTTTTCTTTGGTTCCGGACTTCGTCTCCATCTCCACAGCAATACCATCTACTTCTGTGTCATTATTGGCTGTCCTTGCAATCCTGCTTCGGTATTTAACTACACCTTTGTCCTTAATCAAGTCGGTAACATTTACGGTAACAATATCACCATTAACATTAATCACTATTGGAGTCGGATCATTAGATAATAGTTGGGAGATAAATGTCCCAATAATAACTTCGCACGATATCTCTGCAAGTTTCTTAAGCTTTGATTTTATCTCAAAACTTCCTTCTTTTAGGCCTTCTATATCAACTTGAATAATTTCATATCCAAAAGAATACTTTGAATTCAAGGCGCAATTTATAGATTTCACTAATTGCTCATAGTTGGCAAGATAACTTATCAAGTCTTTTGTTGACACCTTGCTCTGTCGCGCATTAATAATTAGCGACAATTCTTCTGTATACTCTTTAAAATCAAACAAATCACTCATAACTAGCCTGTATTTTGGAGAATTCCAAATATACTACAATTCCCCAATAATCACAATGATTTGGGTCCACATCCGTCGCAATGAGAATTTTCAATAATAAAAATGGCTTTCAGGAATACCTGAGAGCCATTTTAAAGACTTTTAATAATTTGCTTGAAGCATCTATTTATTCTGGGATAGACTATTGCTCAGTACATTAACATCAAACATAGGGAGTGGATATTTAGCGAATAAAGTACCAGCTGTCCTTACTACGAGAATACCGCGCATCGTGCCAATTATGACACTCAAAAAGTGAGGCATGATATACGATATTGTTATATTATCTCCATCGATTGTCACAAATTTATTTAAATCCATTACTTCAAATGAGAATTTGTATATACAATCCAAAACCTTATTAGCCTCATATACATATTGGACACCAAAAATAATTGATATTGTATTATTCTCAATGTCGGGCATAATTTGATTTGCAAATCCGATCTGCAGATCATCTGGATTTAGATTCTCATCAATATTTGATAAATCCATACTAAAAGAAACTTCGTTGACAGATTGAAGTCTCATCTGAATATTTTCTGTTGTAGACATATGCATTAATTGGAATATCGAACCTGATATGATGTTGGTTCACTATGTGTAAATGTATTATGCGAATCTGCATCTAAAGAATAGAAAGCATTAAACGGCACCAGGATAATTTGTGGTGCCTTTCTGCTTTTAACTTCTACAATAGGTTCTCCTAATACGGCAGCGATCTTTGCGAGCGTAGTAGTCGTAAATCCGTGAGAGCCTGTAAGCCAACGCGATATTTCAGACTCTCGTTTTCCCATAAGAGCAGCAAATTCTCGTTGAGTCATTTTCTTCTCGCGAAGAATGTCTGTTATTCTATTGGCTATATCGATGTTCAGGCTTACTTCTTCTTTGATTTCAGCCGGTACACTTGCCAAACATTCTTCAAATAGTGGATCTCTTTTCATATAAATTTAGATAGTTATTGTCTCTATTATCTGCTTAACTGCTTTGTAATCGTCATAATCTGTGCCAGCATTCCTAACCTCTTTCCACAACCGTTTTTCCAGAGTTCTTAATTTATCCACACAATCCGTCATGAATGGGTCTTCTTCATATTTATTTGCAGTGGTTACTCCGCCATTACCAAGAATCAGAAGTTTGTCCGATAATCTAATGCAGTATAATCGCATTTTTCCTATCTTTCGATTTATCCCAGGGAGTTCAACGTACAAAGGCATCGCCTTAATGTTGCCACCTTCATACCTGAACAGATTTTCCTTCGCTCCACATTCTTCCATCTTATGAATTTTGGTAATTATAGTATGAAAGAACTTTTGTAACTGAGGATGAGTATGGTTTCTATTAGAATTCATGAACTTAGCAAACTCATGCATTGGCTCGCCATCAAATAATGGTGAGTAAATACTGACTGCATCAGTTTCTGTAATAGAAACAAAATTTCCCATAAAATCTAATTTGGACTGCAAAGGTAAGAACTTTTTATCTATTTCAGATACAAAACTTCACTTTTTTGTTAAGTTTTATGCTCTAGTATCTATAAATCCGTATTTTTAATCACTTTTTGTCATATATAATTGTCTAATAGTAGAACATTTATGGATAAAGTAGTTATATTGGCGAGAGTCAGCACAAACAAGCAAGAGTACCGCAGACAAGTGAACGAACTGAAATCATTCTGTCAGAAAATGGATTGGGATATAGTCGGTACGTTCACTAATATGATCAGTGGTGCAGAGTCACTTGAAAACCGAAAAGAATTAATCGAAATGATTGAGTTCGTACGTTCCAACGATGTGCAAAGAGTGGTATGTCTCGAAATCAGCCGCCTCGGCCGCAACACTTTCGAAGCACTCAAAGTGATTCAGATACTCAATGAAAACAAAGTGAGCCTGTACATAAAGAACTATTCACTTGAAACTCTCAATTCTGACAGATCAATCAATCCAGTTGCGAGTCTCATATGCACTATACTCCTGGAGATTGCATCTATGGAACGTCTTACTATCAGAGAGCGCATGAATAGCGGCAGAGCACAATACATTGAGAAGTGTCGCGAAGAAGGCATAAAGATGGGACGGCCATCATCGTACAAGAAAGACCTAGAGTCATATAAACAGCAATATCAGAAAGAAATCGTCATGCTAAAAAAAGGTATCTCGCTTCGAAACATCGCAACCCTTACCGGTACCTCTGTAAACACTATCCGTAAAGTCAAAGAACTATGCTTGACTGAGTCTGACATATAATCTAAATGATTAAACTCATAGACTTCCGGAGGCTCTCAGTGAACCCATGGTGCGACCAAAGGAAGAAAAACGACCCGAATACTGGCTAACAACTGCTTCATACGGTATTAACGTCCAATGGCTTACACTCAGCCGTACATCGTACGGATGGTAGCCATTGGATATATGACCGACACTATGGGTCGTATGCACTCTGACGCACAGTTCGCAGGTTCTTCATCAGTTCCAGCACACGTTGAGATGATGGGATTCCTCGGCATCGGTAACAACCCTATGGTAGGTTGTACAGTTGCTTGTGCGGTTGACGTTGCTACTGCGCTTAATAAGTAACCGACGACAAACCGAGTGCAATCAAGCTTGCTTGTTTTGCCGAGGTGCGAAGGAGGAAAACAAACGAAGTTTGTTAATCCACTGATACTTAATAGCTTTACGGAGACATCCTTTCGAGGGTGTCTCTTTTTTGTCTGTCCACAGTTTGCAGAAGTCATCTACCTATGGTTAACTTTTATTAATTTTGTCTCTTGAAAGCATCGCAATACTTATTCCATGGACCTAACATTAATATTATATATGAAACGGTTTTTATTGTCCTCATTTCTCGTATGTGTCTGTATTTCCATAAATGCAGCTGACACCTTGTCTTTGAATAAAGGTTGGCGCTTTAGAAAAGGAGTAGAATTGAGATCAATGGATGCCGGAGAGGCTGTTGATCTTCCACATACATGGAATGCTTCCGATGCTCTGTTTGGAAACCGGGAGTATTACCGGGGGATGTGCACATATGCACACGAACTGACCATACCTGAAACTCTTGCCGGCAAACGCTACTATCTTCTCGTGAATGCTGCTCAGACGATTGCGGATGTATTCATCGACAATCATTTCGTTACCCAGCATCGTGGTGGTTACACGGCGTTCATCGCTGACCTTACGCCATTTGTGACTCCTGGGAAAAAACATCTTCTTCATATCCGCGTAAATAATACACATACGACCGAGGTCGCTCCATTAAGTGGCGATTTCAACATATATGGTGGTCTTTATCGTGGTGTGGATTTGATCGTGACAGAGAAAACCTGTATCAACCCGGACTTTTACGCTTCATCAGGTGTGTTTTTCAAGCAGACATCCGTTACAGAACATCTGGCAGTCATTGATGTGGAAACCAGGCTTCTGAGCGAAGACGGTTCTTTTGACGGCTATACAGTAACTTGTTGCATATATGACGGAGACAAGATGATAGCTTCAGGCGCAAGCACGGAATTTAAAAAGGAAGGTAGGGCTGATGTCAGACTTGAAGTAGAGAACCCTCATCTTTGGAACGGCAAGGCAGACCCTCATCTGTACAAAGGTGTGGTAACCTTGACAAAAGATGGCCGTGAGGTGGACCGTCGTGTTGAACGTATCGGACTAAGATATTATCATGCCGATCCCGACAAAGGCTTTTTCCTGAACGGACATCCATACAGACTCAACGGAGCGAATGTCCATCAGGACCGTGCTGAAAGGGCCAATGCATACCGCGGCAATGATTTCGCCGAAGATCTTGACATTGCAGAAGAAATGGGATGCAACGCCTTGAGACTAGCTCATTATCCACACTCTCGCGAAATATATCATCTTATGGATGAACGAGGAATGGTTGCATGGACTGAGATACCGTTTGTCAATATCTTCATAAGTAATCCGGCCTATCGTCAGAACTTATTGATTCAGTTGAAGGAACTGATATACCAATACTACAATCATCCATCAATCCTTTCTTGGGGCTTGTTCAATGAGGCAAACTCAGGCTGGATGGAAGACGTCAATGAAATTGTTGCTGAACTCAACGCACTGGCTCATGAACTGGACACTACCCGCCCAACGATGGGAGCCAGCAACCAGAATGACAGGTTCAACGGATACCCGGACTATATAGCATTCAACAAGTATTTCGGATGGTATGGAAATCGTTTTGAAGACATGGCTGATTGGGTAGACAAAGAGCACGCCGCTCATCCGGAACGTTGTATGGGTATAAGCGAATATGGAGCCGGTGCTGACGTGTTTCAACAGTCGGAAGACCTTATCCATCCTGAACCTTGGGGACAGTGGCACCCTGAGAACTGGCAGACCGAATATCATATAAATAACTGGAGAATCCTGAAAGACAGGGAATACCTCTGGTGTAACTTTATCTGGGTGCTGTTTGATTTCGGGTCATCCGGACGCAGGGAAGGCACAATCCCAGGAAGAAATGATAAGGGACTTGTATCCTACGACAGAAAAATCAAGAAAGATGCCTTCTATTTCTATAAGGCCAACTGGAATAAAGATGAACAGATCCTCTATATTGAGGGACGCAGGAATGATGAAAGGACAAAGCCGGAGACCACGGTACGAGCATTCAGCAACAGTGGTCCTGCTGAACTATTCGTAAACGGAAAGAGCTATGGCAAGTCATATCCGGATGAAGTCAATGTGATAGTATGGGAAAATGTCATCCTTTCAGAAGGAGACAATGAAATAGTTGTGAAAAATCGTCAACGCAGAGATAGATGTGTATGGCGTTTGTCTCATCACCAAATGCGGAAGTAATTTTCAGATAAATTGCATCTTGTTGAACATCCTTATAGAAAGGAGTGAATGAATTATTATCCCATTCTTCCTTAGTGTATAGAACTGGACTGATCAACTGGCCGAGATCCCAACCGAGAACCATACAGACTCAAACGACCACCCTGTGGGAGATTTTGCTTTCCCACATAAACTATATGATTCAATATTTCCTTTTTCGTGCTCATATCTTCTGCAAAATGAAGATTTTCCGTTGATTATGCAAATTCAAGGCTAACTTTGCACTTATTATGTGAAGCGTACATCACGTTGCCACTTAATAGATTTAAAGTTCTTTGATTTATTAACCAGGAGTGATTATTCTGATATAAATCAGCAGTTTGCATGGCTTTAGTACTCTATAAAGCAAATACTGACATTCAGATCTTAATGAGTGACCGACACTATGGGTCGTATGCACTCTGACGCACAGTTCGCAGGACGGAACTAGGAATCGGTAACAACCCAGTGGTAGGTTAAGCGTTGCTTGTGCGGTTGACGTTGCTACTGCGCTCAACAAGTAATCTGGTCAATGTCATTCCGAGCGTAGCCGAGGAATCTCATTACCAAACATTTACGGAGACATCCTTTCGAGGGTGTCTCTTTTTTTCTTTGCTACCCTTCCGGCCAGAAAAAGGGGCCTTTTCCTGGCTGAAGCTGTCATTATGCTCATCGCGGCCAAGAAAAGGACCTGTTTTATGGCCCGCGCCATCAATTTCAGCACAGAGTTACCATTTTGCCTGAACGATTAGTCATATATTCCATTCAAGCTGGAATATTGGTCAATTTTTCCTCAAGATTCTTCTGATTTTCCTCTGAAACTTGGCTCGATTTGTTCCATTCTTCTGATTTTGGTAAATTTGCAGAGTCATGTTGCAGGATATAGAACTTCTGGAGAGCGGAAGTATCCTGAAAGGACTCCGCTTCCCTCATAAGATAAAGAAAGTGACTCAGATTGTGATCACAGCCGGACAGCTATCTTGTCTGGTGGATTTTCGTATGTGGTCACTGAAAGCTCCTGCAGTAGCTCTTTTCCTTCCCGGTCAGGTGGTAGAGTCGATAGAACTTGATGAAGATTTCGCCGGGTTCGGCATGGTGATGAACCAGGAATTTACGGACTCTTTGAATCTGCCTGTCAGCCTTCAGGAAAGACTCTTCATCAAGGATACGCAGTTTTACAGTGTTTCAGAAGAGGTACTTGATGCCTTGTCATCAGTGTACAGACAAGTCTCGAGCCTTATGAATCAGCCAGACAATCCCTATAGAGAAGAAATTATAAGGCACTTGTTTTCTGCACATTATTATGGCCTTGGATATTACATGCACGGCCTTCAGAGCCAGCCTTCCACAATGACTTCTCAGCAGGAAAAATGCGAGAGATTCATGTCGCTTGTTGCCGAGAATTTCAAGACTCAGCGTGACATCGCTTTCTATGCAGATAAACTTTGCGTTACCAGTAAATATCTTTCGACAATGCTCAAGCAGGAAACCGGTATGACCGCTTTGGATTGGATAGAAAAGCATGTAGTCCTCTATGCCAAGAGCTGCCTTTCGTCAACCTCGATGACCATACAGGAAATCAGTGACGAGCTGGATTTCCCGTCGCAGTCAGTCTTCGGCAAATATTTCAAGAGGGTAGAGGGCGTGTCTCCAAAAGCATACCGTCAGTCCTTGTCGAAAGACTGACGGTGCCCTCTCATGCTTGTCCGTCTGCTTGGGTTGCTCATCATAGGAGGTGGAGCTATAGGATTATCAATCACCACACGCTTTCCTCTGACGTCAAGCACCCTTTTGTTCAGAAAAGGCATCCTTCTACGAACTTATCCTCAATTTTCTGATAAGTGCCTACAACAGCATCCTCTATCTTCTGGTAAGTTCCGACTACTGTGTCTTCAATCTTCTGATATGCCCCGACTACAGTATCCTCAATCTTTGTCTTCTTTGGTTTTACTTCTGCCATGATGTTTTGATTTAGAATGTATATGCTACTCCAAGTTTCACATTATGAATATGCTTTCCGTCAAGATGTCCCCAGAATCCAAGCTGATACACTGCCTCACTGGCAAATGTTCTGACACCAAGGTTTGTTATATCGGTGATTGCTCCTCCCCTGAGAATGCAATGGCGCAAATGATTGTCAAAATTCTTTTCATCTCTTTACTACACTGATTTTACGGCGGCAAAGGTATGGCAAGAAAACGAGGAATATTTTTCAGAAAAACCGACAAATTGGTCAATTTTGCCAGATATTTGAAGTGAACAAATCATTATTGTTTCCATGGGTTCCAGATGATCACACCGATTCTTCACAATGAGAATCCTTTTGGAATCAATACGAATTTATCTAACTTTGGGCTGATAGACTGGAATTCTTAGGCCGGCATTCATAATTCATGAAATAATATCTGCAATATGACCAGGAGAAGATTCGATTTATACAGAGACAAAACTCCGGAAGCTCCGGTAAGCAATCTGACAATATTGGGATATGCTCTTCCCTCAGTAGTCATATTCCTGATCTTGGCGGTGCTTATTGTCGATCCGTTTATAGGCTTATGGAGCATATTAGGATATGCATGGTGGCTTGTTCTGCTCCTGATCGTTTCCACACCTGTTGTCTTCTTCAGGTCCTTGAAGAAAGGTGGTGTCCTTAAAAGGACTGTGCTCAGCCTTTCGGCCATCAATCTTGTGGTGCTGATGCTGTTTTTGTTTGTGAGGATGCCAGCATATACTTGTGACGCGGTAGAGATGGCAAAGCATTATGACAGGAAATCAGAACAGTTTGACGAATTGGTGATATACGCCTATTCGGCCTCTTTCCAGCAGAAACCGGCCAGGCTCAAAAGACTTCTTCGAAAAACAGGGTGCAGGTCCATAGATACTTCTGATCCGGAATACTGTGAATTGGAATACAAGCGTGTCGGTTTTGATTCATACGGTTATAGGATATATCGGATACCTATGTCTGATGAAGCAATCAAGGAGTATTCAGAGAAGTCAGAATTCATTCCGCATAACAGCAGGATGGTGATGACGTATGGTGGAGGGGCCCCAAGCGAGCTGGGATTCCCATATTCACAACGCGAAAGATATTATAAGAAATATCCGAGATCTGAATAGGTGAATTCCAATAGACAGAACGTTTCGAGTGTGTGACAAAGTTATTCCTGACCTCCTTTTTTATGATTTCATTCTGTCAAGGAACACCTTCATGGCGTCACAGTTTTCGGGATATATCCTATCGATGAGTTCGTCGTAGGTACAGTTCTCTTCTTTATAATCGATCTCTTCGGACGTAAGAGGATGAATCAAATAAAAGCTGACACTCTTCCAGCTTGACAATTCTGCGTATTGCATTGTGCCGAAGTCAGGGGCGGGGTAGGTCAGCAATACGCTGCTAAATGGCTTGCCTTCAGTCAGCAGTTCATGGTCTTCCTTATCTATGGTATGTCCATAGCCAAGCCACGATTCAGTCCATATAGGCAATCTTGCTGTGTCTTTAAGCACTCTGAACGGCCAGTAATATCTTTCATCCTTGAGGGATTCATTATCAGTCTTCCAGTCTGCAGGTAGATAGACTACATATTCCGCGCGATCCGGCAGACCATAACTTATGCGGATTGCATCATCAATGTCATCAATGTTCATTGGACGTGCTCCAGCTCCAATGGTGCATAAAGTTATATAATTTCGGTCTTCTGAGGCCGGAATGATTGCAATGTCCAGATGCACATCAGGTGAAACGATTTCATGAAGCACATTCTCAAATGCCCCGAAATGCTCTGTGATATAATCAGTAATCTCCTTTTCCTCATTCTCGGAGTACAGCATCAATCTGCTCTTTCCTTCCGGATTCTTCAACGCTTCGACCCAAAGGCAGGCTATCTGATCTTTGAATTTCAGGGCATCTTCGGCCATAATATAAATGAGCCGGCCGCCGTCCTTGATGTCTTTCCTGTCTTTAATCTGGACGGATATGAAATCGGAGTAGAATCTGATGGAGTCGATATCTATCCAACTTGGATTTGAAACCGTTATGTATATGCCACCTTCAGTATAGGTCGCTACCTGGGTGACTCCATCTTTGCTGATGACCGGAAATATTCCGGATTCCTTGAATGAACTGTATTGTCTGTTTATCAGGAAAGCCAGACTTCCCTTTAGTATAAGTATGATTAAACAGGCAAGTGGGAAAATAATGAATTCAGAATTCAATATATCAAATATAGCGGCCGTTACTATGATAGCGGCATAGAGAAAATTTGCTTTTGGAAAAACAAAAATATTATCATATAATGCCCTTCCCAGAAACTTTAACCTGCCCTGAGGTATATCAAACCTGATATCTTCTCCAATCCTTATTCCTTTGACATCAGGCAATCTTTTGTGAGATAGTTTTTCCATAACTATAATTTGCAAAGATGGTTGTGCTACAAATGTATGAAAACTTTGCAGATGAATACAAGGAGTTCTGTCGGAATTAATGTTTACTGAATCTCAAGGTGCCGATGGCTGAGAATGAGATTCCTTTGATATTTGCTTCACGAAAGGCTTTGATCAGTCGGGCTGACATATATGTCTCTTTGCCGTTCTCGATGTATATTAAATCACGCCCGGCATATTTCTGCGGTATGACAGGGTATGCAATAGAATGACTGTCAGGGTCTTCGCGGAATTCTGAGACAGAAATGAATTTCCTGTGTGTGTCGTATAATGATGCAGTGAAGTCAATTTCAGAATGCCCGATAGAATGAATGAACAGCAGGTAGTATGGCTTTTCTGTCTCTTTGATGCGGACCGGGATCAGAACATATTCATCTTTTGAAACACTCGATTCTTCAAGGATTGTCTTGATCCTTCCGCTGACTGCCGCCACCAGACCGGAACGGATGTAATAGGCTTGTATAAAGTCCCATGAATCGTCGTTGTAATCCAGCTGTCCTTCAATATTGTCCGGTATGTTATTGAAAATCCAGTCCTGGTTTTCTTGATATAACCGGTCTGTCCGGGTGTATTTCAATATGAAATCATCCCATTCCTTTGTCAGGATCTTGATACCTTGTGTCATGGCTCGATTACGCAACAGACTCTTATCCCACGACACTTCAAACGCCCTGTGTCCTGTATCACCCTCGCATAGTTCTTTGTATTTTTCTACCAGCAGAGACGGAAAGTCCCAGTCTTCTCTTCTTTCTTTTTCTTTGCTGATCAGCTCTTCGGCATATTCCCATCTTCTGGTCAGCAGCGCATATCTGACAACCATATTTGAGAAGAATCGCTGCCTGCCGCATCCGTTTTCAAGAAGAAGTTCAAGGAAGGTGTCAATGTCTTCTATGGACTTGAAGAATTCATTGAGATTCTCCAGCGCTTTTCTGATATGCCTGCCAAGCGTGCATATTTCGTAATCACCGATAGATATCGAGCCCTCTTCTCCCAGATTGATTATATCTTTATGTATGAGACTATAATGGTCCCCGTGGAGGTCTTTGATGATCCTTCTGTCGCTGTTATAGCCCATGATATCTGCTATGTCAAATGAAAAGATACCGGCACCGATGATGAATTCATCCTGATATACGGCGCATGCCGGTTTTTCAATGTGAATAGTATAGGCAAAATGTTCATTCTGTCTGTAGAAGTACCCTCCGCACTTGCGAAATCCGAGTTTCTTCATCTGCGGAAAGATTTCACTGCTCAGGAAGTCTTTCAAAATGGTATTCATACTGATTTTCTATATGCTTCTCCAAATTTCGGAAGAATTTTCAAGATAAGCAACAATGGCCGGGGCAACGAGCGTGCAAGCCCATAACGCCAATTCATTGTAATCATAAAGAATTTATCTAACTTTGTGATAGCGATCGAAATTACAGGCAAGTATATGAAGAATAATGGTTTGCTTGATCATGTTCATTATGGAATACTATTGAACTTATTGATTATATGGTTGATAATCAGTAAGACTATATCTCTGTTTCTTGACATGGATGGGACGATGTCGATAATATGGCGGATATTGTCGAATGTCGTGATTGTGTCGATATGCTTCCTGCTGTTCAGAGGACCGTCTATCCGGGAACTCGAGGTGTCCATAGGTAAAGAAATTTCAGGCAGATTAAAGATAATGGCATACCTATCATTTATAATCTTGTTTATTAATATATTTGTAGGTATGTCCACTATATTCAGCAGGTCTGTGCAGATGATCTTATATTCTGTGATGGTATTATTGTATGTGGCATTTACAGTATTGCAAATTATGATCTATTCCAAACTTAAGTTTGAAGGACATTGATTCTGGGTATGGAAGATATTTATTTAGGTTATCTCGAAGACAAGCATTACAGGAAGGTCAGGAAAAGTGATAAGCCTGTGGTCTTTACAGGACGCAAGGGGGCGATATGGGGAATCGTGCTTACCTTAGTCCTGGCTGCAGTGATCGCCTTGTGTTTTACTGCTCCTTTCGAACCAGAGGGAGCGTGGCTCAGATGGCCCTTGGGTATTCTTTTTTTCTTGGTGGAGCTTTGGTTTCTGTTCATTTCATATGCCAATCTGAATGCCCGTGTCATCCTGACAAAGGAATCCATTTTCATTACCGGACCGCTGCGTGATTTTGAGGAAGGAGTTTTTGCCGATTCCAAGCTGGCACTGAAACAACTTTTCCGGGTCAACCGTCATGTGGAGATGAAGTGGTCTGAAATCGAAAAGATTCAAAGACCGGGCAGCCGTGATATGGCATTGTACTTTTATACAAAGTCAGGCCAACGTTACTGTCTCAGTACATTTTTCTTCGATACCAGGTTCATGCCTACCCTCAAAAGGTATATGAAATACGAGACTGTTTACAATTGGTGGTTGTAGGCCAGGGGAGCTCTATGCATAACTGGGGCATGTAAGTTGTCATTCGATCGGAAAATGATTGAATGATATGAGACGCTATATTTTGCTTATTATCCTGGTGATAATGCTTGGGTGGAAGATGACAGCTCAGGTAAAGGAGAAGGTGGATTCCTTTCCAAGGCCAATTCCGAATCTGCTTTCTCCTCAGCTTTTTGTGCCGGCTGAGTATCTGAACGGACTGCTTCCCTGGAATGCAGCTCCTCTGCTGAAGCCGGTCTTCCATGTGCTCCCTGTGTATGGCTTCGACGGAAGTATCGGATTTGGAGAATTCAATATGGACCATCCCGAGAAGTTTTTCTCGAACCTCTTGAACTCCAATTATATAAATGTTCCTCAGCTTTATATATCCGAGCAGAAGATGATAGGAAATACATTGAAGCTGGGCAGGAATTTCTATTTTCTTTCCGGAATCATGTACGGCGCCCAGCTCGGAGTCAGAGGCAACAACTGGGGGATGGGAACACGCGAAGGTATTCTTTATCGACCTTCCGAGAACCTGTCTATAGCTTTCTGGACCCAGTATTTCCAGTCTGTTGCGGTATATTCCCCTGTTCTGTTCCCTCGTCCTGATGGAGATATGGCGGCAATAAGAATGCCTGCTACACCGGAAGTTTATTCCTTTGGTGTGCAGGCATCGTTCGTCGTAGGGGAATTTATTGTCGGAGTCGGAATGTCTGTGGCACCTGTGCCGTTCCAGGACAGGCAACATTCCGAATTCCGTTACAAATAGTCCTCGAAATACATTGAAATCTTATCATGCAGATGTACTCTGTCCTTTCCCATGACATTATGCTCGGCGCAAGGGTAAGGGAAGTAGTCCACCTGGACATTGTTCTTTATGCATTCTCTGATGAAGCTGAGGCTGTGTTCCCATACCACCACAGGGTCGATTGCTCCCTGGCAGATCAGAAGTTTGCCCTTCAGATCTTTAGCCTTGTTTATGAGGCTGGTCTTTTCATATCCTTCAGGATTCACAGCAGGATTGTCCATATAACGTTCACCGTACATTACCTCATACCATTTCCAGTCGATTACCGGACCTCCGGCCACAGCTACCTTGAAGATGTCAGGGTAATTGGTGATGAGTGAAATTGTCATGAATCCACCGTAGCTCCATCCGTGAACTCCGATGCGCTCCTTATCGACATAAGGCAGATCCATCAGCATCTTTACGCCCTCGATCTGGTCGGCCATTTCTGCCTGTCCGCACTGTCCGTGGATAGCCTGCTCGAAAGCGATGCCGCGGTTCTCTGTACCTCTGTTGTCCTGGACATATACGAGATAACCTCTCTGAGCCATGTACATCTCCCATCTGCGCAGCTGTGCAAGGTAGGTGTTCTGCACCATCTGAGAGTGAGGACCGCCATATACGTAAACGATTACGGGATACTTCTTCGATGGGTCGAAGTCCTTCGGCTTGATGAGGCGGTAGTAATTGTCATACTGGCCGTCAGCGCTCCTGACAGTGCCGAGACTTATTTCCGTATATGCATAATCCAGAGTAGGATCGTCGGCTGTAAGAAGGTTCTTGAGGATTTTACCGTCTGTTGTGCAGATGTTCACGACTCTCGGTGTGCAGAGCGAACTGTAAGAGTCAATGAAATGTCTGCAATCAGGACTTAGCTGGATTTCATGCCATCCTTCTGCAAATGTAAGCCTCTGAGGCTTTCCGAATGAAGCTTTGGCTACACCCTTTTTCAGGTTCTTGAGCTCGATTCTGAAAAGATGATTCTCGATAGGGGATACTTCTGCTGAAGTGTAGTATACATATCTTCCGTCATTGCCCACGTATTTCACATCGGCATCCACAGATGTCAGGCGGCGTATGTTCCCGTCATTGTCGCAGAGATAAAGATTGCGGTAACCGTCGCGGTTGGCTGTGCGGTAAATGAAGAAATTCTGATCCTTGATAAAATATAATGGATCGAAAGGTTCTACGTATTTCTCATTGTCCTCGGTGAGAATTGTCTTTATGAAGTCACCAGTTTGAGCAGAGTATGCATTGAGTTTCAGATGCTTCTGACTTCTGTCAAGTACCTGGATATAGATCATCTCCCCGTCTGGTGACCAGGTGATATTGGTCAGATATCTGTCATATCCGAAATCATCGACTGCGGCATATACGGTTTCTCCTGTTACGACGTCGAAGATTCCGAGCTGGACATTTTCAGAATCCATTCCAGCCATCGGATACTTGATCTCCTTGAGAGAACCGGTGCGGGTGGTGATGTCAAGCAGAGGGAAGGATGTGACCTTGCTCTCATCCTTGCGGTAGAATGCCACTTTTCTGTTATTTGGAGCCCAGAATGTACCTCCATCTATACCGAACTCATTGCGGCTTACATATTCTCCGTAAGTGATCTGATCGTTTTCTCTTTCTGCTACAAGCCTCTCGGCTCCGTTTGCATAGATGACGTACAGGCTTCCATTCTTTGATACCGCCTGCATTGACAGCTTATTCTTCCTGGTATAGTCGGAGTATGTTCCGGTAGCTATGTCGTATGCCTGAAATTTGCCGTCCTTATACGTCAGGAGGGTGCCGTCATCATCCCACATCGTATGTATGGTGGCAGGAGAAAGTTCTCTTGAAAGGATAGTCTCCTCCATTGTGAGGACCTTTCCTCCCTGGTCATTCGCTTCTCTTGTGCTGATGATGCCTGGCTGCGCTGATAATGTCCATCCTAAGCATAAAGCGCTCAGGATTAATGATAATTTCTTCATATTTTGCTGATTTTTATTCTCTTACAGATACAATTCCGTCCACGATGTATTTCTGCTTTCCTCTCCATGGAAGCGTTCCGAGATATTCTTTGTAACGAAGTTCTACTGTCTTCCCTCCACATCTCATCAAAGAATCGGCAATTGCCTTGTCAGTGATGGAAAAGTCAAATTCGTATGACTGGATGACACCGGGATTGCTTCCCTTTCCTTTGCCGAAGCCTGCCTGGATCACACGTCCCTCGTATGTCTTGAATACATAACCTTTGTAGACCACGAAATTAAGCTCTCCCGCTTTCACGCCCTCTCCGAATACGAAGAAGAATTTAAAGTATACGAATCCTGCAAGCGTGAGTGCGACGATGAGTGATACAATAGCGATAATCTTTTTCTTCATAGTGTTTATTGCTTTCTTGCAAAGTTAATCAATATATTCAGTATATTAGCATTCAAATTCAGTTCCTATGAAGAAATGCATTATGCTTTTGCTGGCCTTGGTTTGCGGATTAACCGCAGCAACAGCTCAAAACAATGACTGGCAGTCAGATAAATATTCAATGTTCATCCATTTCGGACTCTATTCCCATTTCGGTGGAGTCTATGAAGGCGAGCCTGTCCGGCAGGGCTACAGTGAGCAGATCCAGTCATTCGCGGGGATATTCTCAGACTGGTATGCTGAAGAAGCCCGTGACTTCGATCCTTCAGGATTTGATGCAGACAAAATCGCAGAACTCGCCAAGGCCGGCGGCATGCGCTCGATTGTCTTTACCTCGAAGCATCATGACGGTTTCTGTATGTTCGACACAGAGACCACTTCATACAGCAGCGTGGTGATGATGCCTTCTCACAGGGACTTCGTAAGGGAACTCTCCGAGGCCTGCAGAAAGCACGGTCTTCGGTTCGGACTGTATTTTTCTCTCATCGACTGGCACTATCCGCATGCATATCCTATCTCCAGTCACAACGCCGATTTCGTCACACCTGAGCACCATGAGTTCAGCAAGGCTCAGGTCAGGGAGCTTCTTACCAATTACGGTCCGATATCGGAACTGTGGTTCGATATGGGTTCACTTCTTCCTCAGCAGAGTCGTGAACTTTATGATCTGGTGAAGGAACTTCAGCCTGACTGCATGGTAAGTGGCAGACTTGGAAATGATGTCTATGACTTTGCAGTGATGGCTGATAACAAGTTGCCTGAGAGTGCCTTGCATGCTCCATGGCAGAGCGCTGCCTCTATGTTCCCCGAGACCTGGAGCTACCGCAGCTGGCAGGAAAGAGGAAGTGTGGAGGACAAATATGCCGAGAAGCTGCGCACGCTTATCAATGTCGTCGCCCACGGAGGAAATTATCTGCTCAATATCGGACCGGCATCGGACGGAAGTGTGGTGCCTTTCGAAGATGAAGTGATACGTCGCATCGGAGGATGGCTCAAGGACAATGGTGAGGCCGTCTACGGTACATCTTCATTTCCACAAGGACGTTTTGCCCATGAATACGAATGGGGGACAGCGACAGTAAAGGACAATGTCGTGTATCTTCTTCTGACAGGTCAGTATCCTCAGCTTGATATCATGCTCCATGGTGATGAAGGACCTGTCAGTGTCGAGGGCGCAGAGTGGAAAGATTATAGGGGAAACACATTTATTTATACTACTCCGGATATGTATGCCGGTCCGGATGTGAAGGTCATAAAACTGGTTTATGCCAAGCCTGTTGATCAAGTCTTCTCTGCATTCAATTCGTATGATTCTGAACTTACATGGAAGAATGCAGTCAAGCAGTACAGTTATTCTTGCTTCGATTATTACAGCAATTATAGAAGTACAGTCGGATATACATGGAATACAGGGCTGAAGCATCCTGTTTCAGCAGTTGAACTCACATACACAGAAGAAGAAATCGGTCGTAAGATACGTCTGTCTGTGGGAGATATGGAGGTGGATGTTACTTTGGACGGTGCCCGGGAAATCCTTCTGTCACAGGATATTGCTCTCGATAGTCTCCGCTTCGGAAGGATGCGTGGCGGTACTTTTGACAATCCGATATCCTTGGAGAGGGTCAACGAATGGAGTGATGCTGTTCAAGGCTCACTGCAGTTTGATTCTCCGTCTTTCTCCAATTACTTGATGGCAAGCAGTATATGGGTGGATAAACCTTCCAAGGTCATCTTGGATGTCCGTTCTGGAAACGCAGTGGAACTGATGGTAGATGGAAAGATAATGACCAAGCATCTGAACTCGTACAGGACGACTGACAGGACAGAAAAGGTCATGCTTGATCTGAGCAAGGGCAGGCATAGGATTGTTCTGAGGTCATATAACAGATTTGAGGATTCGGCATGCATCGGTCTGGCAGTTGCAGATGATCAGAAGGTATATAAGATGAAAGTTACTCTCCCTCATAGATTGAACGATGAAGAGGTAAAAGTGAGCATTGTACCTCTGGAAAAGCCTTCTCCTCACACCGACTGTGGTCTTCATAATGTTATTTTAAGGCTTCTGCGACGGTAGTTTTGGCAGTTTGGCATATAATTGCTATATTTACAAAATTGGTTTAAGCCCCTATTTATGGAACACAGTAAGCTTAAGATTGAGGTTCAGTCTGAAATCGGAAGATTGAATGCAGTCCTTCTGCATCGCCCCGGCGCCGAGGTGGAAAATATGACGCCGAGAAATGTCCAGAGGGCATTGTACAGTGACATCCTTAATCTTTCCATCGCCCAGAACGAGTATGAGCAGCTTTCGGGCGTGCTTTCAAAACTGGCTTCGGTATATGAAGTCCGTGAACTGCTTGTCAAGGTTCTGGATCAATGGAAGCCTCGTGCGGATCTGATACACAGGATATGTGTCGCAGAGGATGTCGTTCCATATATTGACACTCTGATGGCAATGGATTCCGTCGAACTCGCACGCGTCCTGATCGAGGGACTTCCTGCGAGGATAGATACATTGACTTCCTATCTCCGTAATGAATATTACGCCCTTTATCCTCTGTATAATTTCTATTTCACCCGCGATGCTGCAGTGACAATCGGAAACCAGGCTCTTGTGTGCCGTATGGCAAACAAGGTTCGTATGCGTGAGTCTCTGATAATGGATGCGATATACAGATGCAGCGGAGCATTCGAATGCGGTGTGGTGGATGCAAATGTGGATCAGCCGGAAACCTCTCAGATTATTATGGAGGGCGGAGATATTCTTATAGCTCGTGAGGATATACTCATTGTCGGAAATGGTGTGAGAACTACTCCTCAGGGAATTGATTTCATCGTCGACCGCTTCTGCAAGGCCCATCCATCCGGAAGAATCCACGTTCTGGTGCAGCAGTTGCCTTCCCAGCCGGAATCATTTATCCATCTGGATATGGTGTTTACTCTTCTGGATAAGGATAAGTGTATGATTTTCAAGCCTCTGATAATGCAGGCCAATCAATATCAGACAGTACATATCACGATTGAGCAGGGCAGAGTCGAGGCCATAAGACCGGTTGCAGGTCTTCTTCCGGCACTGAAAGACTTGGGCATGGATCTGAAACCTCTGGTATGCGGAGGTGAGGACGAGTGGGACCAGGAAAGGGAACAATGGCATAGCGGAGCCAATTTCTTTGCTTTCGCGCCGGGAAAGGTGCTGACCTATGCAAGAAACATCCATACATTGGAAGAACTGGATAAGGCAGGATTCAATATCGTAAAGGCAGCCGACTTCATTGCCGGGAAGCAGGAAGATGCGGTTTATGGCCAGAGCCCTTGTGCTGTCACAATAGACGGATCGGAGCTTCCAAGAGGCGGCGGTGGAGCAAGATGCATGACAATGCCGTTGTCAAGACAGAAAGTAAATTGGTAAACTGATAATATTATAAAAATTATGGAAAGAACACTTGTAATTCTTAAGCCGGGATGCCTCCAGAGAGGTCTTATCGGTGAAGTTATCTCAAGATTTGAGAAAAGAGGCCTCAAGCTCGTGGCGATGAAGATGGTTCAGCTTGACGAGGAGATCCTTAAGGTACATTATGCACATCTTCTCGACAGACCATTCTTCCCTTGGCTCCGCGACGGAATGATGACAGCTCCTGTAATTCTCTGCTGCTGGGAAGGTTACAGCGCAGTTCAGGTTGTTCGCGATATGGCCGGTGCGACAAAGGCAAGCAAGGCGGTCCCTGGTACAATCCGTGGTGACTACAGCCTCAGCGCTCAGGAGAACATCGTACACACATCAGATTCTCTCGAGAATGCCGAGATCGAGCTCAAGAGATTCTTCGTGGAGTCAGACTACTGCGAATACAAGTCTCCGCTTGATCCTTTCAAGTACGCTCCGGACGAATATTAATCTTGAATTTTTGCATAAAAAAACTCCGCATTCCTGCGGAGTTTTTTGTGTTATGTTGCCTGCGGATTATACCATGAATGTTGCAACGAGTGCAAGGATGGCGTAAAGCTCAGGAAGCGCACCGTAGATGAGGGTCTTTGTGAATACATCGTGTCCCTGTGAGATACCGATGATACCGTTTGCACAGACCTGTCCCTGACGGATAGAAGAGAAGAGGAATGTAAGACCTGATGCAAGACCTACTGCGAAGAGAGCGATACCGTCTGCTGCGAAGTCCTTGCTGAGCCACAAGAAGAATGCTACGAAGCCGTAGAGACCCTGTGATGCAGGAAGTGCAGAGAGGACCATGTAGTTGGTTGCGCTTTCTGAGTTCTTCTTCAATGCGCCTTCTGCTGCGTTACCAGCGATAGTTGTGCCGTATGCGCTGCCGATGAATGACATACCAAGCATACAAGCGAGGCCGATGTAACCGAGGAATGTAATTGTGTCCATAATTGTTTTTTTGTTTTTTATTGTTATTTGTAATTATTCTTTGTTTGTTGTGAGAGGGTTGTATGATGAACCCTTTCCTTCATATCCGGCGTTCTTGAAATACTCCATGAATGTCAATCGCATTGGGTGAACGAATGCTCCAAGTGATGACAGGAGTATATTGATTACGTGACCTACAATGAGGATGAGCACGAATGGCACCCATGTCATCACAGCATCACCCTTTACGCTCAATGCGAGGTTGTTGAATGCCTGTCCGAGCATTCCTCCTGCAAGTCCGAGAGCGAAGAGACGGAGATAACTGAGTACGTCACCAAGTATACCGGTGGCCATGTTGTATGTGTCCCAAAGTCCTGCACCAACATTGATCAGAGGGTTTCTGCCTGGAGTGTTGAAAATGTAGATCGCCAGTGCCGAAACAGCTCCAATGATTATGAGAGCCCACTTGATAGCCTCAGGTGAGAGGAGCTTTCCAAGAGCAAGAAGGCCAGTCAGGACTCCTCCAACGATGAGTATGAGCCAGCCCCATGTGGCGATGTTCTCTTTCCAACCGAATCTCTTTGTGTAGCATATGGCCTTGACGGTCATTGCGACACAGATGTGGAAGATACCGATTCCCATGGCAAGAAGCATCTGTATGTTCAGGACTCCGACTCCTGGGACGTCGACGTCGCCGACGATCATGAGACTCTTCATCCATTCCGGTACCCATGATGCGTCATGCATGCCGATGCCGAAGAATGTGCCGAGAACAGTACCGACAACCATGGTTCCCGCTCCCAGAAGAGCGATGATGTTGCCAAGACCGTCGAACATTCCGACCTTAAGCCAGCCTTTGTTCAGCATGAGTCCGAAGAGGAGGAGTACGATACCGTAACCAGCATCTCCAAGACACATGGCGAAGAACAGAAGGTAGAATGGGGCAAGGATCGGAGTAGGGTCGAATTCGCTGTAGACCGGCATTCCGTACATCTCGGTAAAACACTCGAACTGACGGGTGAACCAGTTGTTTCTCAGCTTGATAGGAGGATTGTCCTCCTGTGCTGCATCCTCCTTGATGTAGAGTACTCCCATCTTGTCGAACGCTTCTACAAGCTCAGCGTCGTTCTCCACAGGTGCAAAACCTGTGAATACTGTGATCATATCCTCAGCCGCACCTTCTCCCGCTTCCTTTGCGAGGTAGCGGTCAAGCTCCACGAGGTCGCTGTTGCAAGCCTCCTTGATGGCAGGGATATAATCCTTTGCGTTAAGAAGTCCTGCCTTGCAGTCTGTTATCTCAGTCTTGATGCGTGCAATATCTGACGCTGCTTCAGCTGATGTGATCTCAGGTGCTGCAACCTCCTGTACAGGGAAACTATAAGCTTCGCCCTTAGGAGCTACAGTCACGAACCATACCTTCTTTCCGTTGTTCTCGACAACCTGAAGAGGGTAGAGCTCACCCCAGGCCTCATCGAACTTCTTGGCATCTACCGCGTAGTAGCGGATTGCATATCCGAGGTCCTTGAGGCCGTCCAGGGCTTTCTTGTCATACTCGCCCCATGGAAGAGTTGCCTGAAGCTGCTTTTCTGCATGGGCAAGGGCCGCGTGAAGTTCAGTAAGCTTAGCCCTGCATTCTTCAATGAAGTCTACAGGATCGCCTTCTATATTTACTGTGGCCTTTGCAATTGCTTCAGCATCAGTATCTTTAGAGTAGTCGATGCTCTCAAGGAATTCAAGAGTCTTGCGGGCTCTCTCTGCCTTGTGGAACATCACGGAAGAGTCAGAGTCTATCGGCTTTACAGAACGGCTGATGTCCACGACTCCGAGCTCCTGAAGCTGCTCCAGGAAGCCCTCCTTCTCTCCTGTAAGGAGTACGAAGGAATATTTTGTCATTTTAGTTATCATTGTTCTGCTCCTCCTCTTCTTCAATAGCATGTCTGCTCTTAACGATCTTGGAAGCTGCCTTGGAGAGGTTCTCCTCGTCCTCCATGTATCGTTTGATCTTTCTGATTGCCTCCTGATATCCAGGGATCTGGACCTTCTCGTAAAGGTTTACCTTCTGAGTTGTCTTCTTTCTCTGGAAGTCAAGAATACGTGCTTTATCGAGATAAACCTCAGACTCGATTCCAAGTCTTGAGAGCTCCTTGAGGATCGCTACTCCGTCAGCGTACCACGCAGGGCAGTTGAAGGCGTTGAACTCATGGATCTCATACTTGATCTCTCCGAGGGCCGGCGTCTTTACTCCGGCAACCTTTACTGTATAAAGGTCTACGTCGACGATCGAGATAAGGTTTGCCTGGAACTCGTTCCAGCGAGCTGCGAGATAGTCGTATTTCTTCAGGGCGGCATCAAGATCTTCAATAAGCTTCTCCGAATAGTCCTTGGCCTTCTTCACCTCGACACGCAGCGCCGACTCCTTGTTCTTCAAGGTAGGGAGGGCGTTCTTACGCATCTTGAGCTGCTTGTTCAAGTTGTTCAGAGACGTCTTATTATATTGAAACTTAATAGCCATAATTAGTTACCTTTCCAATATGTGTCAATAAGCTCCTGCTTGATACCTGTCTCGGCCTTCGTGAAGTATGTACCGAAGAGCTCCCATGCAGTATCGAGCATGTCATCGATCTTGAGGTTTACGTCGATCGCGAGAAGTCTTGTAGCATATGCCTTCGCATAGTCAAGACATCTGAGGTCGTAGTCGCTGAGGTCGAAACCGTTCTCGAGCTTTGTCTTTGCGTTCTGCGCATCGGCATAGAGACGTACTGACGCATTCATTACCTGACCATGGTCCTTACGTGTCTTCTTACCCTGTACGAGCTGCTTAAGACGTGAGAGCGAACGGAACGGGTCGATGATGACCTTACCTGAGTCCGGATCGGTACGGAGGAAGAGCTGTCCCTCTGTGATGTAACCTGTGTTGTCCGGAATCGCGTGTGTGATGTCTCCGTCGTTGAGGGTTGTCACGGCGATGATTGTGATCGAACCTCCCTCAGGAAGCTGTACGGCCTTCTCGTAGATCTTTGCGAGGTCTGAGTAGAGAGAACCTGGCATTGAGTCCTTTGAAGGGATCTGGTCCATACGGTTAGACACGATAGAGAGAGCATCGGCGTAGAGGGTCATGTCGGTAAGGAGCACGAGCACCTTCTCGTTCTTCTCCACAGCGAAATACTCTGCAGCTGTGAGGGCCATATCCGGAATGAGGAGTCGCTCTACAGGCGGCTGCTCTGTCGTATTCACGAATGAGATGAACTTGTCCAATGCACCCGCTGCCTCGAACTCATGCTTGAAGTAGAGGTAGTCGTCGT
>JBGVCR010000035.1:0-15113 GCA_045118995.1 Candidatus Cryptobacteroides sp. | reverse complement strand
ATCCGATGACGAGAAGGTTATCTATAATGTTCCTGAGACAGGTAACTACACTATCACTATCGACGCAAGAGATGTCAAGAACATGACAGTGGAGGTCGTATACAACGGTCCTGTAACTGAGGGTCCTGAAGTTTCTTGGGGCATGATGGGCTGCTTCGTTGACAATCTGTGGGCTACAGATGTTCCAATGACCAAGGAAGGTGAGTGGATCGTTGCAAAGAACGCTCAGTTCACCGAGCTTACCTTCAAGATCCGTGGAAACGCAAGCTGGAACGACAAGCATAATATGGGCTATGCTCCAGGTACAGAGAAGGGTCTCGTGAATGCAAGACTTGCAGTCGTTACAGCAGAATATTCAAAGGCAAATCTTGGCGGTGACTGCGTGGATATCAAGCTCAACGGTCCTGCCGGCACATATGACGTATACTTCAGCTACGAGAACCTCGAGGTTTACGTTATGGAGCCAGGCTACAAGCCAGGCGAGAGAGAGCCTATCCAGGTGGAGCCGAAGGATGTGACTTATACAGTTGTAGGAACCCTGAACAATATCAACTGGAACAACTCGGCTCCAGAGGGTCTCATGACCAAGGAGGGTGACTATTATGTGGCAAAGAACGTTCCTCTCGTGACAGCGAAGACTCTTTATGACGGTGCTGACCAGATCGAGTTCAAGATCGTCGAGACAGGTACTTGGGACGGCTACGCACACGCTCAGAAAGAGAACTCTAATGTGCCCAATACAGAGATCCCTGTAATTGCAGGTGGTGAGAATATCATCCTGAAGGCAGCTGAGGGTGCTTATGACGTTTACTTCGACAAGGCAAACGGTAAGGTATGGGTAATGACTCCGGGCTACAAGCCAGGTGACGAAGTTCCTGGTGGAGAGGAACCGGTTGTTCCTGAAAAGCCTGAAATCCCTTCAGATCTGGTGGCTTATACTATTTGGGAAGGTAACTTCGAGTCTGGTTCTTGGGGTGGTATGCAGGATCTTGCATACGGACAATATGACTGGTCGGCACGCAAACCTGGTCAATATCTCAGATTTACCTGTGCTCCAACAAATCCTTCTGCGGATTGGGTTGTCAGCCTCAGAGTCGGTACGGATTGGGAACATATTAATGGTATCCCGCAGCAGTTCTACAATAATGTTTATGATCTGGTAGTAGAGCTCACTGATGAAATCATTGCTGACCTCGTAGCAAGACAGGGACTTATCGTACAAGGTGACAATGTGACTGTTACAAAGATTGAGCTTTATAGAAAGGAAATCAATACAGGTGGCGAATCTGATACAATTGACAATATTGTGACAAACTCTAGTTTTGAAGATGGAGCATCAGGCTGGATGGGCTGGTGGAGCGGATATACGCAGACTATCGTAGATGAAGGTAGGAATGGTGGTTCTGCCATTCTTTGTACACTCTCAGAAACTTCAGCTAATCTTTGGGAAGCGCAGCTTTATTGGTCTCTTCCTTCAGCTGACTATCTTCAGGTAGGTGTAACATATGCTTATGAGTATTATGTGAAGTCAGATTCAGCACTCACTGTGCAGTTCCTCGCTCAGAAACCATCAGACGGATATCCTGCTATATATGGCCCAGATACATTCAAGGCAGGTGAAGACTGGACTTTGATCACAGGTGAATTTACATACGATGGTAATCCTGACTCAATCGACAGAGTAGGTATCCAATTTGGTGGTACACCAAACGCAAAACTTTGGGTGGATGACTTTATCTTTGGTCCTAAGAAATAATTATAATATTTTCCAATGATTGGAGGCTGACTAAATGTTCAATATGACACTTATTAGTCAGCCTCCTCTTTTAAATATTCTTCAGGGAATTTATCTCTTTGTCACAAATCTAACTCCCATCGCCATCAGCAGCATAAGGAAGAGAAATGTGCAGATTCTACCGGTGATGTCACCATGTGAGACAAAGAATGTGATGTCATCTCGAAGAGGAATCCTGCCTTTGATTACGGCCGGCTCCCACCATGGGGTCGGCTGAAGTATTTTGCCGGAAGGGGAGATGATGGCGCTTATGCCGGTATTGGCGCAGCGTGCTATCGCGCGGCGGGTTTCTATTGCCCTGAGACTTGCGTAGCTCAGGTGCTGCTTGTATCCCGGAGTGTCACCCCACCATGCGTCGTTGGTGATGATGGCCATTGCCTTGGCTCCTTTTCGGATATAGTCGGTGTAGTATTCTCCATAGACTGATTCGTAACAGACTGCGCTTCCGATCGGGATTATCTGTCCGTCAGTCCCTTGGACGTTCAGGAGCGTGATTTCGTCTTGCCCGATACAGCGTCCCATCACTCCGCCTAATAAATCGTCGATCTTGCAGAATATCGCCGGATAAGGGGTCATTTCTACTGCAACAACGAGCTTGCTTTTATGGAAGATTTCGGTGCGGGCTGTTCCGTCGATCATAAGAGCTGAGTTGTGCGATTCCACCCAGCGCCCGTCGCTCAGATGTCTTGCTGTATGGGATGGCTTTGCCTGTGATTCGAAATAGTCGTATGAAGATGCCCCGAAAAGCATATTGACTCCCGGATAATGACTGAGAAAGCCAGTGAAACGTCTCCAGGTGCGGCTGCGGTCGTATTGTCCGCAGATGATATCGTTGGTGAAGGTTTCGGGAGCCACTACCAGCAACGGACTGGCAGTGCTGTCAGCGAAACGGTCGCTCAGAGCAGGGACTATCTGACTTTCCAACAAGGCGTTCTGCTGATCCTGCGTCATTGCCTGAAACTTGTTGTACGGATCTATATTCGGCTGGACTATAAGGACTTCGAGATTCTCTGCAGATTGATTCATTGAATCTTCGTATTTGCTTCCTATTGATGATGAGATGAGCATCGGAGCTATGAAAAGGACTATGATGCCGGTAAAGACTGCAGCCTTTGCCTTGTTGTTCCAATAGAAGAAGCTTCCTTCTGAAAGTGATGTCATAAGTCCGAAGATGGAAAGATTCGTGGCCCAGATCCAGAGAGAGCCGCCGAGTGTTCCGGTGATTTCATACCATTGGATGGCCCAGGTAGTGCGGGCAAATGAGTTTCCGAGCACAAGCCAAGGCCAGGAAATCTCCGCGTCAAAATAAAATCGTTCCCAGGCTATCCAGGTTACTGCCAGAAAGATATATGGCAGGGCCCCGCTGAATTTCTTCTTGCTAAGTCTGAACAGACCGAATACCAGGGACATCTGAAGTGAATTGGCCAATATTGCGAATATGCCTCCTCCGACGGTCGCGTTGCATACCCAGAAGGTCGTGAAGGTGTTCCAGAGCACGAAGGCGCAATAATGGTATATCCATATGCGTTTCTTTCCGAGCTGGTCTGCTATCCGTTCCATTGCAAGAAGTGGCAGAAGTCCCAGCAGTGCGATAAGACCGGTATGAGGTATGATGAAAGGGACGGACATCATCAGTGCAAAAAGCACAACAAGTCCCCAGATAAGCATATTTTCTTTTTTCATTGTCAGTCGAAGTTATTCGCACGCAAAGATATGAAAATTATTACTACCTTTGTCTGATTGCAGACTTATAAAAGTGTCAGTGTTATGTTGGTGGATATGCTCAAAGGTTTTCTTGTGGGAATATGCGCGTCGGCTCCGATAGGACCGATAGCCATACTTGTCGTGCAGAAGTCATTGAGCAAGGGACATAAATCAGGTTTTGTATCAGGGCTTGGAGCCAGTGTGGTCGATACCATGTATGCCATCATCGCTATTTTTGCACTTGCGTTTGCTCAGAAGTTCATTGATGACCATCATAATATCATTCTTCTTGCAGGCGGTGCAGTCCTGATGATTGTCGGATTCAATATGGCTTTGTCTGATCCGTTCAGAAAGATGAAGGCTGACGGAAGCTCTTCTGTTTCGCCCAAGGATTTCGGACAGGCATTGGCAGTCGGACTTTCGAATCCTATGGCGATATTCGTGATGTTCACTCTTTTTGCGTTTTTCGGCCTTGCGAACGAAGCTCCTCGTGACTGGCATATCGCTCCGATAATCCTTTCTGTGAGTCTGGGCTCAGTAACCTATTGGTTTACAATGTCATGGCTTTTGAGCCGCTTTCGCAAATCATTCAAAATGAATACAATACTGTGGATCAGCAGGATCACAGGAGCAATAGTAGTAATAATCGGCATAGTCCTCTTAGGACAGGGACTTTTCAATGTCTTCTTCAAAGGACAGCCAATAGTATAACACAGCTATGGAAAAATCTAAAGTATTCTTCACCGATCTCAGGACAGTTCCTGGAAACGACCTTCTTACCAAACTTGAAAAGCTCATCAGAAGGGCTGGTATCGCAGATATTGATTTTGACGGCAAGTTCACAGCCATCAAGATTCATTTCGGAGAGCCTGGCAATCTGGCGTATATCCGTCCGAACTATGCTGCCAGAGTAGTGGATGTAATCCGTTCTCTGGGGGGCAAGCCGTTCCTGACTGACTCGAATACCCTTTATACCGGTGGTCGTTCCAATGCAGTGGATCATCTCAATGCTGCTATGGAAAACGGATTCAACAGGATTGGAGCGCATGCAGAC
The DNA here is from genome assembly GCA_045118995.1 of Candidatus Cryptobacteroides sp. Lineage (GTDB taxonomy): Bacteria > Bacteroidota > Bacteroidia > Bacteroidales > UBA932 > Cryptobacteroides. The sequence goes on along the minus strand of JBGVCR010000035.1, from coordinate 10,560 downwards.
GTGATTATTGCTGATGGTCTTAAAGGTACTGACTACAAGGAAGTTCCATGCGGCGGAACATATTGTCCGTCTCCAAAGATCGGAGCAGCCATTGCAGATGCAGATATCGTGATTTCAATGAACCATTTCAAGGGACATGAACAGAGCGGTTTCGGTGGTGCTCTCAAGAATCTCGGAATGGGATCAGCCAGTGTGGGTGGCAAGCTTGAACTCCACTCTTCTTCGCAGCCGATGATCGATGTGGAGAATTGCATCGGATGCAAGGTGTGTGAGAAATATTGCCGTCATGATGCTGTCAAGGTGGTGGACCGTAAGGCTGTAATAGATTATGACAAGTGTGTAGGATGCGGTCAGTGTGTGGCAGTATGCCAGAAATCTGCTGCTGTGGTAAAGGATTATGAGACTTCTGAAATGCTTAACAGCAAGATTGCTGAGTATGCTTATGCTGTGGTGAACGGAAAGCCATCTTTCCATATCAGCTTCATAATGAATGTCTCTCCAAACTGCGACTGCTGGGGACACAATGATGCGGCACTTGTTCCGGATATCGGAATCGCAGCTTCATTCGACCCTGTTGCTCTCGACTGTGCTTGTGCTGATCTTGTTATCGCTGCACCTTCGCTCAAGGGTAATGCGATTTCTGACAAGGATCACGAACATTCGCAGGAGTGTGGATGCGGACATCATCACAAGGGGGATGACAAGTTCCGTATCGTTCATCCGGATACAAACTGGCAGGCAGGCGTAGAGTATGGCGAGAAGATCGGACTCGGACGTCGTGCATACGAATTGATAAATGTAAGATAAAATGGCAGAAAAGACACAGAAAAAAGGCTTTTTCAATCATTGGATAGTACGCAATCTCTTGATTTGCTTCATATTGGTGGTCGTGATGATTGTCGGTGCGATAGTTTTCCTGAATGTGGTTACAAAGCATAATCAGGAGCTTGTCGTTCCCGATTTTTCCAACATGACAGTGGAGCAGGCGCAGGTGGCGGCAGCACAGGCAGGCATGAGGGTGGAAGTTACCGACTCTGTATTTGTAAAGAGGATGAAGAGGGGAGCTGTGCGTGACCAGAATCCTTCTCCTGGAGCCAAGGTCAAGGAAGGACGTCGCATATCTCTGACAATCAATGCTTTGAATGCCAAGAAGGTTACAATGCCGAATCTCGTCGGCCTTTCAATGCGTCAGGCATTGGCTGAGCTTCAGTCAAGGGGACTGACGCCGGGTAAGTTGATTTATGTGGAGGACCTGGCTACCAATAATGTGCTTCGTCAGCTTAAAGGGAATCGTGAAATCGATCCGGGAACCTCGGTTGAAAGCGAAACTGTCATTGATCTGGTGCTTGGACTTAATCCTGATTCAGAAGCGGCTACATATGTGCCTGACCTTTTAGGAAAGCGCTATATGTCTGCTGTGGATCTTGTTCGCAGACAGTCGCTCAATGTCAAGTCTGTCAAATTTGATGACAGCGTCAAGGATTATGATGATAGTCTTAATGCTGTGGTCTATAGGCAGGTACCGGATATATCGGAGGTACCGGTGGCTTTGGGTGAGGATGTTTCCTTGTATTTGACAATGGATCCTGATAAGGTTCCGACAAGAGAATCTGTTAAGAAGAATGAGTAAGGACGTATTTTTTGATTTCAACGAGGATCCTGTAGAGGATTTTGATTCAGTTCAGACAGGTGATGAGGTAGCGTACGAAGATGAGCAGCAGGAAATGTTCGAACATTACCGCTTCGATATTTCTTCCGGTCAGGTACCTATGCGAGTGGATAAATATCTCGCTACTCATATGGAATACACTTCCCGTCATCGCATACAGCTGGCTATAAAGGCTGAATATATAAGGGTCAATGACAAGATCGTCAAGGCTAATTATGTAGTGCGCCCCGGAGATGTGGTCAAGTTTGTGATGCCTTATCAGCGTCGCGGTCTGGAGATCCTTCCGGAAGACATTCCTTTGAATATTGTATATGAAGATGATGATCTGCTGGTTCTTAACAAAGAGGCCGGTATGGTGGTGCATCCTGGACACGGACATTTCTCCGGTACTCTTGTGAATGCTTTGGCTCATCATCTGGGAATATCCCAGGGCCCTGATGCCGAAGATGAAAGGATGGGCGTACTTGTTCATAGAATCGATAAGGATACATCAGGTCTTCTCGTTGTTGCCAAGAACGATGAGTCTCAGCTGAATCTTGCAAAACAGTTCTTTGTTCACTCCATCGAACGTCGTTACGTAGCTATTGTCTGGGGTAATCTCAAGGATGACCAGGGTACGATTATAGGAAATATCGGCCGTGATCCTAATGACCGCATGAGATTCAAGGTCTTCCCTGACGGGGATCATGGCAAGCATGCGGTTACTCATTATCGTGTCTTGGAGCGTTTTGGCTATGTTACAGTGGTTGAATGCCGTCTTGAGACAGGCCGAACCCATCAGATCCGTGTGCATTTCAACTGGATCGGGCATCCTCTCTTCAATGACAGCCGTTACGACGGTTCAGAGATCCGCAAAGGAACCATCTATGCCAAGTATCGCCAGTTTATAGAGAATTGCTTCAGACTTCTACCGCGTCAGGCATTGCATGCCAAGACTCTCGGCTTTGTTCATCCGAGCACGAAGAAGGAAATCCGCTTCGATTCGGATCTTCCGTCAGATATGCAGGCCCTGATCGACAAGTGGCGCAAGTATTCTGAGAATATGACTCAGTTCCTTGAAGAGGAATAAATAAAAAGGTGGGAAGCTAATCCAGCTTCCCACCTTTTTCATCATAAAATTCATTCTGCAAGACTGTGAAATCAGTGGTTTCCACTATTTCTATCTTACATCTGTACTTCTTCTTCCATTTTCCCACAATTGATGAGAAGATGCCTCTGGTGAGGTAGGCTCCGAGGATAGGGTTGACCTTGAGGGTCAGGTTTGTGAACTTCTTTTCAGTCACATAATAGGATAACCTTCTTTCGATAGCCTCGTCGATTACTACGCTTGAAGTGATCTTTCCAGTTCCGTTGCATACCGGGCACACTTCTGATGTGTTTATCTCGGTTGCCGGACGTACTCTCTGTCGGGTGATCTGCATAAGTCCGAATTTGGTCAGAGGCAGCACATTGTGCTTAGCCTTGTCGGACTCCATAAGCTCCTGCATCTTCTTGAAGAGGGCATTCTTGTGCTCGTTGTTATCCATGTCTATGAAGTCAACGATCACTATGCCACCCATATCACGAAGTCTGAGCTGTCTTGCGATCTCCTCGGCTGCAAAGCAGTTTATATCGAATGTGTTCTGTTCCTGTTCCTTGTTTTTGGAGCGGATACCGCTGTTTACATCGATCACGTGCAATGCTTCCGTGTGCTCTATCACCAGGTATGCGCCTTGCTTGATAGGAACTACCTTTCCAAAAGAACTCTTGATCTGTCTCGTTACTTCGAAGTGGTCGAAGATCGGTGTCTTGTCTTTGTAGAGCTTGACGATCTTTTCCTGCTCCGGTGAGATCAGCGAGATGTACTTGCGGGTCTCTTCATAGATGTTCTCGTCGTTGACATAGATGTTGCTGAACGAGTCGTTGAGGAGGTCCCTGAGGATTGTAGTTGTCTTGCTGTATTCTGTGAACAGCAGCTGCACATCCTTGGATTTTGCCAGTTTCTTCCAGGAGTTCTCCCATTTTTCCACGAGTGACATCACTTCCGCGTCCAGGACTGCTGCGTTCTTGCCTTCTGCAGCCGTGCGGATAATGGCTCCGTAATTCTTAGGAAGAATGCTCCTTACAAGCGTTTCCAGTCTTCTTTTCTCCTCTTTTGAGGAGATTTTCTGGGATACACTCACCTTTTCTGCAAAAGGGAGGAGTACAATGTTTCGTCCTGCCAATGAAATTTCTGCAGTCAGTCTCGAACCTTTGGTCGAAATCGGCTCCTTTACGATCTGCACGATGATCATCTGTCCCGGGGTCAGCACATTCTCGATACGACCTTCTTTTTCAAGGATTGGTCCCGGCTTGATGTGCTTGTATATTCCCTTTGCATCGGTGTTGGGGTTCAATCGCTTCACGAACTCGTCGAAAGCATTGAAATATAGTCCCAGATCGAGGTAATGGACAAATGCCTGCTTTTCATCTCCGATGTCGACAAAGGCAGCGTTCAGGGCCGGAAGAATCTTCTTCACTTTTCCGAGATGTACATCTCCTACTGAAAAGCTGTGCCCCTGGCTGGACTCTTTGTTCAGCTCGATCAGCCTGTGGTTTTCCATCAGCGCTATCGAGACTTCCGTTGCACTTACGTCAACAATCAGATCCTTTTCAGACTCCATCAGGAATTTCAATGATAAGATTTTTTCAAAAAAAGAGGCCGACCATCCTGGTCAGCCTTCTTTAGCGGACTGCTAAAATGGCAGACACTGCGAGAAAATTACTTTCTCTTCTTGTGTCTGTTCTTACGCAGGCGCTTCTTGCGCTTGTGCGTAGCCATCTTATGCCTTTTATGCTTCTTTCCGTTTGGCATAATACTTTGGTTTTAAAATTATTGATATATTTATTTTACTTCGTTTACAAATACCTTAGCTGGCTTGAAAGCTGGGATGTTGTGAGCAGGAATAGTCATTGTAGTGTTCTTAGTGATGTTTCTTGCTGCCTTCTCAGCTCTGTGCTTGATGATGAAGCTACCGAAGCCACGGAGATAAACTGGATTTCCCTTTGCGAGTGAGCCCTTCACAACTTCCATGAATGCCTCAACAACAGTTGAAACTGTCTCCTTCTGGATTCCAGTCTCTTTAGCGATTTCGTTTACGATTTCTGCCTTTGTCATAACTTTATTTCCTTTTATATTATAAATCAAAAATATTGTCGGTATAGACGTGCAAAGATAGTCTGAATTTTTTAATTAGACAAATCAAGTGCTTAAATTTCAGCGAAAAAACTGCATTGCTGGTGTTTTTTACTGAAATTCTGACATCGTCTATGCCAATTGGGTTACTGGCATAGAGATTGACCTTATATATATCGGAACATGAAAAAGGGGAAGAACTGCCATTTTGTCAGATGGCAGTCCCTTGCCTCGCCTCTTGGTGGTCAGGTAAAGGTCCAGTCCTCATGTAACAATGAGACTGAATATTGATATATAAAGAAAGGAAGTTTGACGCTCATATGATGCACGTCCTTCTTAAAAGAGGTAAGTTTTGGTGTTGAATAAAGTAATAAGGTAAAATATATGAAGGATTTAATAAATGATGTTTTCTCTCCGGTCGGGACAGAGGTGAGTGTTATACCTGTCATGCAGGGGGAAGGTATGATGAAAATAGAAGAGGCGCTTCTTCCGGATTCGCTTCCTATTCTTGCTCTCAGGAATGCCGTGCTGTTCCCCGGTACTGTCTATCCTATCACCATCGGCAGAGAGAAATCCATAAGACTGATCGAGGATGCGGAAAGAAACAATGCATTCATCGGTGCGGTCCCTCAGAATGACCTGGCAGTGGAAGACCCTCGTGAGCAGGATCTTTACGGTTACGGTACTGTGGCGAAGATCGTCAAGACACTTGAAATGCCTGATGGAACCATAACAGCCATATTGCAGGGATACAAGAGATTCGAGATCGAGTCTGTCGTGGAGTACACCCCATATATGCTTGGCAGGGTACGATATCTGGAAGATATTGTCCCTGAGACAGATGTGAAGATAAAAATGATAGGGGAGTCCCTGAAGGAGAAGGCTGCTTCCATCATCCGTTCTTCTTCTTTTGTCCCTCGTGAAGCTGCTTCTGCTCTAAAGGGAATCGATAATTTCGAGTTCCTGGTCAATTTCATCGCTACAACCATCGAGGTGGAGAACTTCATGGACAAGGTGGAGCTTCTTCAGTACGGTGACCTCAGAGCCCGTGCCATGAAACTCCTGTCAGTTCTTGATACTCAGGTGGAGCTTCAGAAGATCAAGCAGGAGATCAACCAGAAGGTGAAGAGCGAGATCGACCAGCAGCAGAGAGAATACTATCTGAACAATCAGCTCAAGACCATTCAGGAGGAGCTGGGTATGGATGATGTAGAGGAGTTTGCTCAGCTTCGTGCAAGAGCGGAGGAAAAACTGTGGCCGGCAGCTGTTCAGGAGATTTTCGACAAGGAGATGGCAAAGCTCGAAAGATATAACCCGAGCTCTCCGGACTACAGCATCCAGTATAATTATATCCAGTTCATGCTGGATCTTCCATGGGGAGAGATGTCTGTGGACAATCTTGACTTGAAGAATGCACAGAAGGTTCTGGATGAGGACCATTACGGACTGGACAAGGTCAAGGACAGAATAATAGAGTATCTTGCAGTGCTCAAGCTCAAGGGAGACATGAAGTCTCCTATCCTCTGCCTCTATGGCCCTCCGGGTGTGGGTAAAACCAGCCTCGGAAAGTCGATAGCAAGGGCTCTGGGACGTAAGTATATACGTATAGCTCTGGGTGGTGTCCACGATGAATCCGAGATCCGTGGCCATAGAAAGACATATGTGGGAGCGCTTCCGGGACGTATTCTGAACGGAATCAACCGTGCCGGTACCTCTAACCCTGTCATTGTTCTCGACGAGGTGGACAAACTCACAAAGGATATGAAGGGAGATCCGTCTTCTGCACTTCTGGAAGCTCTTGATCCAGAGCAGAATACGGCTTTCCATGATAATTATCTCGATATTGACTATGATCTGTCGAACGTGCTTTTCATTACCACTGCCAATAACATCGATACAATCCAGCCGGCTCTCAAGGATCGTATGGAGATGATCAATGTAAGCGGTTATCTTGCAGAGGAAAAGTATGAGATTGCGAAGAATTATCTTGTTCCGAAGCAGATCGAGGAACACGGTCTGCAGAAGGGACAGCTTAAGTTTGACAAGGGGGCTATAACAAGGATTATTGATGAGTATACCCACGAATCCGGTGTCCGTGGTCTCGAGAAACAGATAGCGAAAGTGGCTCGTGTCACTGCAAAGAAGATTGCCCTGGAGCAGGAATATCCTGCTACCATCAAGAAGGAGCACCTTAAGGAGTATCTCGGTCTTCCGACCAATTCGCATGATATGCAGAAGGGCAATGAGGCGCCGGGAGTGGTTACAGGACTTGCCTGGACTGCGATGGGAGGAGAGATTCTTTTCATCGAGAGCTCGGTAAGCAAGGGAAAGGGCATTCTTTCAATGACAGGAAACCTCGGTGATGTGATGAAGGAGTCGGCTCAGATCGCTTATCAGTATATCAAGGCTCATCCTGAACTGACAGGTATGACGTATGAGGAATTCTCTGAAAAGGATATCCACGTGCATGTACCTGAGGGAGCGGTTCCTAAAGACGGTCCGTCGGCCGGTATCACGATGGTAAGCTCGATGGTGTCTGCCTATCGTGGCAAGAAGGTCAAGAGCGGTATTGCCATGACGGGTGAGATGACTCTCAGAGGCCGTGTGCTTCCTGTAGGTGGCATCAAGGAGAAGATCCTGGCTGCAAAGCGTTCCGGTATTCATACCATTGTTATTTCTGAGGAAAACAGAAAAGATGTGGAGGATATAAAGGAAATTTACGTAAAAGGTCTTACCTTTGTCTATGTCAAGAACATACAGGAAGTTATAGACTTTATATTTTAATGGAAGTCAAGATAGAACAGAGCTGGAAAAACGCATTGGCGGGCGAATTTGAGAAACCATATTTCGCATCGCTGGTGCGTTTCCTGCATAATGAAAAGGCAAGCGGGAAGAAGATTTTTCCTCCCGGTAGCCAGATATTCCGTGCATTTGACCTGACCCCGCTTCAGCAGGTAAAGGTGGTCATCCTCGGGCAGGATCCGTATCATGGACCGGGACAGGCTCACGGTCTGTCGTTTTCCGTACCGGAAAATATGCCTGCCCCACCTTCGCTGAAGAATATCTTCAAGGAGATCGAGTCTGATCTGGGAGTCCGCATGAGCGGATATCCTGATCTGGAAAACTGGGCCCGCCAGGGAGTCCTGCTTCTGAATGCCATTCTAACAGTACGAAGTGGAGAGGCAGCATCCCACAGCAAGATCGGCTGGGAGGAATTTACGGATGCGGTAATTCGTTATATATCAGAAAATTGTGAAGGCGTTGTCTTTATGTTGTGGGGCAATTTTGCCCGCAGCAAGCGAGATCTGATTGACCGTTCAAGGCATTTTGTGCTGGAAGCGGCTCATCCGTCGCCATTGGCGAGAGGAGCCTTTTTCGGATGCAGGCATTTTTCGCAGGCTAACAATATATTGGCCTCGCAGGGACGACAGCCGGTCAATTGGCAGCTTTAAAAGCACAGAATCCTTCGTTTTTGTGCTTTCGAAGCTAAAAATAGGTGTTAAAAGAACAGATAAGGCCGTTTTTGTGCTTTTGATTTAAATTTATATGGTAAGAAAAGCAATATTTCCGGGATCATTCGATCCCTTTACAGCAGGTCACCTGAATATATTGAAAAGAGCATTGACAATGTTTGATGAGGTGGTAGTGGCAGTAGGCGTCAATATTGACAAGAGAGGCTTCTTCCCCAACGAAAAGAGAATAGACATCATTCGTCAGGCTACCTCAGGTCTTGAGGGTGTGAGCATAATCCAATATGACAATCTGACCATCGACAAGTGTCGCGAACTGGGTATAAACCATATTGTAAGAGGTGTCAGGAATATGATTGATTTTGAGACAGAAAGATCAATTGCAGATGCAAACCGTAAGCTTGCGCCTGAGATCGAGACTATCATCATTCCGACTGCTCAAGAGTTTGCCCACATTTCTTCTACAGCAGTCCGCGACCTTCTCAAGCACGGTGGCGACACATCGCTTTTTGTTCCTGAAGGAGTGCAGCTGTAAGCGATGAGAGGAATCGTAAAATATATCATTGTACTTCTGGCTTTGGTATCCGGAAGTATTGGCCTTGATGCTCAGCAGCTTGACTCTGCAAAGACTGCTGCATTGGAGGAACGTCTGACCGAATATTTCGAACTTCTTAAATACGAAAGCATTGATGTGCAGAAGGCTGAAGCGGACTTTATGATAGAGGCTGCTGCAGATCCTGCTGTACGTCAGGCAGTGGCATTGAGAATATATGATCATTATCTGGGCTCTCCTGTGATGGGAGCGGAAGCGGTGGCCATCCATATTTATGACAAATGGTTCGAGCCGGGAAAGGTCAGCATCGGAAGTGATGTGGATTTGATAAGTGCAAAGATCTTTGCGGAATTCAACCGTCAGTCTCTTATCGGAGAGAAGGCTCCGGAACTCGTCATGGAGACTCTTCAGGGAGATACGCTGAGGCTCTTTACAGATCGCAGAAAGTTTGCTCAGAAAGGAGACAGGCACAAGGTGCTCTTCTTTTATGATCATGGCTGCGCCAAATGCAAGATGGAAACCGTACTGCTTGGCAATCTGCTTCAGACTGAGGATTATCCGATTGATTTTTATGCGATCTATACCGGTGATGACAAAGAGGCTTGGGAAAATTATGTTGCTGAGCGTTTTGATGTGAATCCTTCCAATTCCAATGTTTATCATCTGTGGGACCCTTCACTTGATTCTGATTTCCAACGCAAATATGGTGTGGTGCAGACCCCGAGGCTCTACCTGGTCAGACCTGATGGCGTGATTAAAGGTCGCGGACTCAATACAAGAGCCTTGTCATTGATGCTTGACCAGGTATTTGCATCTCCGGAACTGGATTACGGAAAGCCTGAGTCAGAACCTTATTTTGATCAGTTGATGACACTTTTCCGCCCTTCTGAGGCACAGACCCCGTCTGTTACGGTGCAGACTGCGGCAGATCATATGGCGGACACAGCACTTCAGGCCGGCGATACGACGATGTTTCGTCAATTCCTTGGCGATTTCCTTTATTACCTGGCCCCAAAGTCAGGGCAGGAGGCAAAGGAGGGTATGAAATATCTGATTGATAATTATATCTCGGGAAGAAACGATATCTGGAAATCGAAAGACGATTCACTCAAGGTCATAGGCTTTGCTCAGATTATGGATGACCTTCTTTCCAAGGCTCTTCCAGGCAGCAGGATTCCGGATCTCAAGGTCCCGGGTGATCTTTTCAGAAATGGTAAAAAGATAAAGACAGGTCAGTTCAAGCTTTCAAAGGTGCGAGGTGACAGGAATGTAATCATTTTCTATACAGAGGGTTGCAATGTATGTGATGCTGAAAAAGCTGCAGCCCGCAAGCTGGTGGCAGAGAGCTCTCTTTATCGTGTCCTGATGGTGAATGTAGATCGTGTAGTGGCGTCGGATCCTGCATTGGCAAACCGCCTTTTCGATAGTCTTGATCTTTCGTCTTTACCTTTCATAATTGAGACTGACAGGAAGGGAACAATCCTCAGGAGATACATCTCTTTGCAATAATCTTTCTGCAGACTTTCGGCGATAGATTCTGTATGGACAAATAAAAAACCGGCCACTGCTTAGCTGACATGAACCCCGAAAGTTAGACAAAAAACTTTCGGGGTTTTGTTATGTCTAAAAAGAGAAAGAAACACGGTTATGCAGAACGATTGAAGTATATGCATATGCTTGAGGATGGATATAGTATAAATTATATCCATGAACA
>JBGVCR010000034.1:0-13068 GCA_045118995.1 Candidatus Cryptobacteroides sp. | reverse complement strand
ACCTCGAACTCTGGCTCATCAACCGGTGGCTCAGGAGTAGTAGTCTTGGCAGCCTGAGTAACCTTCACTGTCTTCGAGAGAGTACCGGCCTTCACGGTAACGGTAGCTGTTCTCTCTGCCTCGGTAGCATTGTCTTCAGCTGTCACCTTCACTGCAACAGCCTTGTCTGATGCCTTGCCGTTGTTAGGACTCACCGACACCCAGTCTGCATCTGCAGATGCAGTCCAGTCCTGGTTTGTTGTCACGTTGAATGTAGCCTGGCCTGCTTCAGCGGTAACTGAAACGGCTGTCTTGTCGACATCCAGCTTCGGAGTCTCGACAACATCCTCAGGCTTACATGCCACGGCTGCCGCGATCGCAAGCACGCCGCACAAAATAGATCTAAGTTTCATGATGTAATATTTTATGGTTGTTTGTTATCTTCCGAGAAGACAAATATAAATAATTTTATTCTTTCGTCAAACGTCTCTAATCAAACACAAATTCAATTGACGAAGACTCCCACATCATTTTCACGACATATCCGGCTTTGTCAAACTCATAATCGAGCAAATGAGTTATGGTTCCCGTGCCGGTCGGCGAAGGAAGAATCATGCTCGTAGGGAGCCAGGCAGATGACTTTGTGTACCACCCCAGAAGATAAGGAAAATACACAAACGGATCGTTCTGTTCCATAAGAGACATATAAGCCCATACCACGTCAGGCGCAGAAGGATGGTTGGCAAGACCCGGAGCATCATAACTGAATCCGGTGTTTCTGAATGAGGTAAGGTTACCCCTGTCATAAGCCAATGTCCTGAAAGAGCGTGACGGTGAAGAAATATCTACGAGGTACCCTTCCGCATCGTATGTCCAGACAAAGGAAGTCGGTTTGCTGTTACCATAGATCAGGACATCCGAACTCTCCACCACTCCATTCGCATCACGTATATAAGTGACACCCAAATCATTAGATGACTCGAAACCATCTACAGTCAACTCAAAATATCCAGTCTCGTCACACTCATACCGGTCATAGGCCTGAACCGTTTCTTCGGAGCCCTCTACAAGATATTCGGTCAATGTCAATGTGACAGGCTCCCTGCGGTCTATTTCCCAAGACAGTCTGAGCATTGCACCGCCGGTATAAGGAGTCAGATAGTCAAGACGTTTCAAGACCCTGGCACCGCCGGCATAAACCGAGAACAATGATGAAATGATCCATCGGGCACCACCCTGCTGAAGATACACGACATAATCACCCGGAAGAAGGTCTGCCGGAATAAGGATGGAGATGCCGGAGCTCACGACAGTGGCCCCCAAGACGTACTCATTACCGTCAGCATCGGCCAATATGATAGAACATCCTTCCTCAAAGCCGACGCCTTCTATGATGATTTCCTTGCCGGCAACAGCGCCGGAAGGGATCTTGAGGCCGATTACAGGCATATCAGCCGCAATCACCTCCACTTTTCCAAGCTCCTTGCGGCCATTGTCATCCACTGCAACGATATAGAATCCGGCCGGGACCTCTACCGGAACAACACACATTATACCGGAAGCTGTAACGACTTTTACAGACAGTTCATACTCCTGGCCGTTTTCCGAAACAAGTGACAGCCTCGAATCCTGCGTAAAGCCATTCCATTGGATCAGAGCCTCTTCTCCAGCCTGCATTACTGCGGGAAGTACACATTCCGAAAGCGGAGATCCCGTACCTGTTCCCTGGATACCTCCGACATCCTTGCAGGAGAGGACCGCCATCATCCCGAAAAGAATAACAAGCAAACGTCTCATTATCTGATTCCTTCAAGTGAGTTCAATGTTTCCGCTGTCTTAGGATCCGAAGGGCGTGACATGTCATTGCTGATTATCACTCCGTTCTTGTCCAGGAGGATGAATCGCGGAATTCCTTCTATCCTGTATGCCTCCTGGAAGCTGCTCTGCGTTCCCAGATAGAGCTGAGTTCCGGTCAAATCCCCGCTAGATGCCATCTTCTCCCACTTGGCCTTGTCACTATCCACTGACAGACCGAGGAATACGATCTGTGCATCCTTGAACTGAGCCTCAAGCTGCTTGAGATATGGCATCTCCTGCCTGCAAGGGGCACACCATGTAGCCCACATGTCAATATAGACATATTTGCCTCTGAAATCAGTCAATCTCCATACCTTTCCGTCAAGGTCGACAGCATTGAAGCCCGGAGACATCCTTCCCGGACGCGAAAGATCCCATCTTTCAAACTTCGCTTCGAAAGCAGCCACCGACGCAGGATCTGTCACATAAGTATAATAAAGATTCTTGAGTTCATCGATGTCCTTCACTCCGAAATTGTCCACATAACGTGTAGCTATATGATGCATTATCACTGCCTTTACCTGCGGATCTTTCAGACGATCAGACGCATATCTCATCTGAGCAACCGTTTTTGGATAAATCTCCGTAAGAGCCCTGTTGTCAGCATCCAGGACATGCATTGCCTCAGCCACGAACTCGCGGTATTCATCCAAAGCTACGAGTGATTCATCCTCGTCAACATATGTAGCGATGAAGTCGTAATATCCCTGCTCCGGCGTGAAATCAGGATTCCCGCTCATGATCATATGACCCACAGGATACATAAGCAGCGCGGATCCATATGCGTATTTTATCCTGGCCGCTTCCATCTTCTTGAAATTCCCTTCTCCAGAGAGATTCATTGCATCAAGAAGCTTTACGGCATCAGACTCCTTTGCAGCAAGCCGTGTCCTGTATTCATCAAAAGGAAGGGCATAATCTTCATCCGGAAGCGGTATAAGCTTCACATTATTCAGATACTTCGCCGCAGCAGACTTGCCACCTTCGATCACATACGAGCCAGCCATATTATTTCCGTCAAAGGCCAGACTGACCTCATCTCCACCCTCGACATAGAGTCTGACAGACTCGCGTCCATGATAAAGGGTAATATACGCTGCATCAAGGCCGCTGAAATTCAGCACTGCCGAGCCAGCTTCATCCAGCTTCGACGTATGGATATCATTGTGGCATACAGCTATTACATCATCGGCCACCGGGGCATTTACCGATATGCTGATAACCACATCCGTCCCGCCCTGTCCGACACATCCGGCTGCCATAACCATGGCCAGCACCAGAAAATACAATTTCTTCATATGATCAGATTTAATATATTCTTTCCTTATATTCAACATCGACTATTCTGGCGAATCCTTCATACACCTGAGGAGTCACACCTGTGAAATCACCTCCTGATTCTCTTCCTTCATAGACTCTGAGCACTCCTTCTCCGTTTTTGAGACTTCCCACGACAAGATCATAACTTTTCTGCATATTCTCACTCTTCTGGTAGAGATTGAACTTCAGACAGGTTATCCTCTCTCCCTTCAAAGAGAACTGGGCCTCCTCCCTTGGATTGTCTGCCAGAAGATCCACTCTGTACACAGTTTCATCCAAAGCATAGTACATATAGGCCTTGAGCGAACTGAAGGCATACAATGCAGCCGGATGAAGAATGTCACGACATCCGGACAGGTCACCGTAATATCCCTTGCCCAGGACATAGGTGCAATCGGCGTATCTGAGCATATCTCCCAGCTGTATTCCGTAAAGATGACACGAATTTCCATCTTTAAGCAAAGCATATGTAAGGCCCATCTTGGCATTGCCCGGGTCATAACGGGTATTCTCCATATAGACGCAGTCCATATCTTCCGGCCACTGGTCGAAAGCATTGCCAAGAACACCTGCTCCCGGAGCCATACCTTCCGCAATCTGTCCCATTTCTTCCATTTCGGCCACGGCATTCTGACCTCCGAGGTCATTGGTCACAAGGAGTGGACAATAGGCCATGAACCTCTTGTTATCAGTATCATACAACAGATACATCGCAGCATAGACATTAGTGGCCAATACATTCGCTCCTACAAATGGAGCCACCGCAAAACCTTTGTTCACCGCCGTTCCATACAAGCCATGTATTCCCATTACCTCACAATAATGAGCATCAGAACCGCTTACGATCACCTTTCCGAACCCGGAAGAAACTATCGAATGAGGCACAAGCTTCTCGTTTACAGCCGCCTCATAGGCAAAATCATATTCAGGCTTCCATTCAAATGCATCCTTGCCAAGCCTTGTCGCCCCTTCATCCGTCAGAAGATAATAAGGAGAGGACTCATCCGTCTTGTCCGAAAGCCATTGTATCCTGCGGGGGCCCTGCATCTGAGGCATTCCGTTTTCTTTCAGCACATCTGTAACAATCTGGCCCGTCACTTTAGACACCATGTCCAGACGTGCACGACCTCCATCAGAGCACAACACCATCCAGCCTTCTGACAATGAAGAACTTACGCAAAGGTTGACATTGCTCCTCCAATACAGTCCCGTCTCTTTTTCGGTTATCGTGAAATACAGAACATAAGCTCCCGGAGCCAGTTCCACCGTATAATCCAAGTCCCTCTCTTTGCTTATGACCACAGGATCTGACACCATATTCTGATTCAAGACCTTCCATTCGTAATCATAGTCCTGTCCGGAGAAATCACCGCCGTCTATCTGCGGAGTCATCTGAAGACGGGAAAATGTGAGCACATCCTGGTCTTGCAGACCGGATATGACAGGTTCATCCAAGGTAATATATTCATAATTACCCTGATCCATACTGCAGGCAGAAATCAGAAAGAGCACTGCAGCCATCAATATATATCCTATATTTCTCATTTCGTAAAGCTCAAAGGTTCTCCTGTCTGATGATCAAAGGCATCAGGATCATATGATTCACCAGCCTCTTTCCGGGCAATTTCACCCCTCACATAAGCAGTCATTTCCGAACTTATATACAGCTGCTTGGCCAGTGTCATCAGGGAAGGATCGTTAAAATCTCCGGGATCTATTTCAAGCACCTTGCATATCAGTTCAAATTTCTGCTGAGTGAATTCTCCAAGAAGATTTGCATCCCAGGCCACAGGAGCGGAGGTAAACATATCCGAAAAATAAATCCTGTAGTCCAGAGCAGACACGGTGTCTCCGACCTGCACATGATGGGTAACCGGAAGATCGAAATATTCGTTCGGATGAATCTGAAGCCTGAGCATCTTCTTCTCTTTCTTCAAAGCCGGGGTACGTTTCAAGGTAACGACATAATCCACAGAAGAAGCTCCTGCCGGCAGCACAGCCTGAGCAGGAAGAACATAGTCTGTTCCCTCCTGTGCATTCTCTGAAGATATTCTTATTTCCAACGGACGGTCGTATTCTGCCGTACGGCCCATCAGCTGTACCTTTACAGGCACTTCGAGCTCGTCCTCCGCCTCATATACAAATGTAAGGTCCGTACTGTCGGTAACAGTCATCATACCGGTCGTATTATTGAAATATACGCCGGAAAGATCAATGAAATGGCCGGGATTCCTTTCCTCGCAGGAAAGAAGGATCAATATGACCGATAAGATCCCTATTATATTGCGTTTCATGCTAATTGTCTGTTTCTGAAGATGGAAGCGGCACTACAAATATGGCATCCGAGGGCTGCGGGTTCTTATTGTCCGATGATGTGAACAGTACCGGAGAGAACATTCTCTTGTACATGAAGAACAATTGTCCCTCGCCATACAGTTCCCTGATATATTCATATTGCAGAGTCTTGCGACTCAGGCTCTGGAGATTGGAAACACCTCTGGCCGATCGCAGCTGATTCACATATGACACACCGGCTTCTATGTCCTGCGAACGGCTCTCCGCAGCTATGAGATACATCTCTCCAAGCCTTATCATCGGAATCAGAGTATTGGTAATGCTTCCTGTATCGACCATGTCAGAATACTTGTAGAAGTATTTGTTCGCTCCGGTAGCCACCCAGTTGACACGGTAGCGGAAGTCATCCTGACTGCCGCCTGTTGTGGCTCCACCTCCATATATGAGGTCACTCATAAGACTGTTGTCCATCCTGAACACATAGTTCGGTATGCGGCTTGGATCGAAATAGTCCTTGAACAGTCTGTTTCTCTGCGAATGAGTCAGTCCGAAGATGATTTCCGAAGAAAAGATTCTGTCCGGATCCTCAGGAGATCCGCTGACAAGGTTCTTGTCGACAAAAGGAAATATTCCCGTCCGCGCAGCCTCGATTACTTCCGTCGAATATCTGTATGCAGCATCATTATCGCCGAAATATAGGCCGGAACGAGCCAGGAGGGCCGTCACGGCGTAATAATTCAGGCGCAGATTCCTGTAATACATAAAGGTGGAAGAACCGTCAGTCGGAGCTGACGACATTATTCCCGATGTCCTTACCGGATCATTGGCCAGAAGAATACGGGCTTCGTGAAGATCATGCGTGATCTCTGCCGCCACTTCAGAAGCAGGAAGCTGCTCATTCGGAACCACCGAGTACTTCTTATAATACGGAATGGATATCATCCCCGGATCACGAGAATATACCGGACCGAAAAGACGCAGCATATCGAAATGGAGCATAGCCCTCAGGGCAAGGGCCTCACCTTTGATCACCTTATAATTATCCCCGGTAAAGCTGACAGACGTAGATTCCAGATTTTCAAGCAGGAGATTACAGTTCAATATAAGCGAGTAGGCCTTGTTCCAGGTCTCGTTCATCCTGGCACGCCAATAGTCAGTGCCATACTCATATCCTGCAAGATCGGCATAATTGCCCCAGACGGAATTGTCCGTTCCTATGACATATGCACCACCCATTATCTCTATCATCTCCACAGACAATGCTCCTCCATAGAGCATGCTGCTGTTGAGCTCAATATAGATACCGTTCAGAAGTTTCATGTAACCCTGTTCCGAAGAAAGGAGTTCATCCTGAGATATCTTGTCATACGGCTTTACATCAAGCCATTTGTCACAAGAGGACAATGCGGCCAGAAGCACAGTAACAGCTATAAATATATATCTTCTCATCATATGCCAGCTCCTTTAAAAAGTTATTCCCAAGGACATTGTCACTGTTCTTGCGAACGGATAATCGATTCCTCTCTCCACTCGCACGGAAGTCGCCCTGAAGATG
The DNA here is from genome assembly GCA_045118995.1 of Candidatus Cryptobacteroides sp. Classification (GTDB taxonomy): domain Bacteria; phylum Bacteroidota; class Bacteroidia; order Bacteroidales; family UBA932; genus Cryptobacteroides. The sequence continues at coordinate 6,062 of JBGVCR010000034.1, read as the reverse complement.
TCGCTCGAAGTCAGCTGGACATTCAGAGCCCCAAGTCTCATCTTGCGCACGATCCTGTCCGGGAACTCGTACCCGATATTGAAGGATTCTCCGACAAGAGAATTGTCATCCATGACGAAACGCGACGATTTCTCTGTCCTCTGGACAAGGGAAATACCCTTGAAATAGGCCTCCCTGTTGTTCTCGGACCATCTGTCATAAAGGGCTCGCTTATCCTGATTGTTGTATATCTCCTGGGTGCCGATATTCTCCACCTTCTGGAACAATGATGAATTGAACACCTGTCCTCCCCATCTGTAACGCAGATAGCATCCTATGGAAAGGCCTTTGAAATAAAGGGATGTTCCCAAGAGTCCCTCCACCTTAGGCTGCAGGTCACCTACCACGACTTCATCATTGACATCATATGTGAATGAGTATGTGCCGTCTTTCTTTATGAAAAGCTCCTTTCCGGTAGCAGGGTCGATACCAGCAGACCTCACAGCCCATATTGCAGTAGGGCTTCCCCCGTCATAGTATCGTGTAGTTCCCACTAAGGATGCCTTGCCGCTTTCGTTCAAGGCACTGAAGGAATTGCCGATGTCTGCATATTCCGACCGGGAACTTGTAGCGTTAATGCTGATATTCCAGATGATTCCCTCTGACGGTCTGTAGACAGGAGATACCCTGAGAGTAGCCTCCCATCCCCTTGTCTTCTGGCTTCCGGCATTCATAGCGACACTGGTAACTCCCATCGAACCCGGCGTAGTGATCACTGCCAGAAGCGGATCTGTATATTTCCAATAATAGTCGAATGTCGCGTTTATGCGCTCACCCCAGAAGGTGAGATCCATTCCCAGGTCGTAATTCGTGGTCTCCTGCCATGAAAGTCCCGCATTTCCAAGTGCATTGAGAATGACACCTGTACCGAAGATATTTGTCATCCAGCCATTGAACTTATAAGTCGAAAAGGCCTGATATGCAGAGAAATTCTGATTTCCGGGATTTCCGACCGAGCCTCTCAGCTTAAGAAGAGTGAAGAAATCCGAATCTGCCATGAACGGTTCCTTATGGATGTTCCATCCCGCACCTACCGACCACGTATTTCTGAAACGGTTTCCGGTACCGAACATGGAGGCTCCGTCCAGTCGGTAATTGAAATCCAGAAGATATCGCTCCGAGTAAGCGTATCCGCCATTGAGATAGAAGCTTGCGGCTCGCTTAAGGCTTTCATTATAATCTGGAGAACCTCCTGACGGATAGCTGTTTGCAAACGACGGGGCATCGAACTGATCGTCGGTGAAACCTACCGCCGAGTAACCATAAATCTGACGATGATTATTGCTGAAATTGAATCCGCCCACAGCATTCACCATATGCTTGTCCGCCAGAAGCTTTCCGAATGTAACAGCCACATCACCCTCGTATATCATCTCCTTTATCTGAGTGTGGGAATAAAGACCTTTCTCGGTCTCGCCCACATCATCGAACTGCGAGTGTTGCGGTGAAAGACGTGTCTGCTCATCATCATCCTGCTTGGTAAGACCGAACTTGGCTCTCAAGCGAAGCGACTTGGTGGCAAACCATTCGAATATGAAATTATTCGTAAATCCGAAACCCGTCGCTACATCCCAGTTGTTCAGATGTGCGTTCCACAAAGGATTCGAAACCGGGTAGTCATCCACACCTTCTTCAGGATAATACAGATACTTGCTTATGCTTCCGTCGGCATTGTATTTTCTATAATAAGGGTTGGCATAGGCATACTCCGCAAAGGAGACTGTCGGATTCGACACATCCAGCCAATTGATAGACAACTTGTTACTGAATTGGAATTTTCCTGTCCTGTATATGAGGTCAACATTTCCCTCAAGGGTCTGCCTTCCGGAATTCTCCATCACACCATCCACATTGCCCAGGCTCAATCCTATACCGTACCTGATCTTATCCTCTCCACCTTCTGCATAAATGTTATGCTTATGAGTAAAACCGGGGCGTATTGGTTCGCTGAGCCAGTAAGTGTCCACCCCTCGTTCTATTTCAAGCATTCGCTGATTACGAAGATCGTCGAGACGGATCTGCGCAAACGGGTCGCCGGAATTGTCCTTATAGACTCCGGCAAGAGTCTCGAATTCGAGCTTCTCCCTGGAATTCATCAGGTTATAGTCACTCAGATCGGCAAGCGATATTCCATAATCACCTTTATAAGAGAGCTGCAGTCTTCCACGCGCCGGGGCCTTGGTTTCAATCACGACCACACCATTGGACGCCTTCGATCCATAGATGGCGGTAGATGCGGCATCCTTCAGGATAGTGACAGACGCCACCCTGTTCATATTAAGGTTCATGATGGTCTCCAACGAGGTCTCGAAACCATCGAGGATGAACAATGGCTGGTTAGGGTCAGTACCGTATTCCTCCTTCAGACCGGCTACGCTCGTCTTTCCTCGGATCTCGATATCAGGCATGACATTGGGGTTCGAGCCGAACTGACTGCTCTCCATCATTTTGAAGGACGGATCCAAGGTGCTGAGGCTCTGAAGGATATTCGATGTTCCCACGGCCTTGAGTTCATCAGTCTTGAAAGTGGCCGAGGCTCCTGTAAAACTCTCCTTCTTTCTCTCGTATACTCCGGTCACCACCACATCAGCCAGCTGCGTGACATTGGTAAACATTACGACCTTGGAAAAGGCGGATGCATTCTTGAGATTATATGCGATCACCTTGTCATCATAGCCGACGTATGAAAAAAGTACCTCACATTGCTGCTTGGGCACCTTCAGCTCATAAAGTCCGTCAAGATCCGTAACCGTTCCTTGTCTGGTGCCGGCAACAGACACAGACACTCCTATAAGCGGATAGCCGTCAGCGGAATCCACAACTTTTCCACTGAGGACCACGAAATCCGCCTGGGCATAAGCTGCCGAAGCGAAGATCAGAAAAGATGATAATATGATCAGAACTCTATCGAGCGATGTCATAAGCGCAATCTGGAGATTTCGTCAAAGAATCAATGAATTCCTGAGCAGGAGATGCCCCTCCCCTTACAGCCTTGAACTCATATATTGTGAACGGTCCGGTATATCCTTCTGCATTTTCTGCCATAGCAAGGAATGAGACGATCTGGTCATAATGCACGACTGCATAGCCGACGGTCTTGTCATTATCTGACTTATAGTCAAGCTCAATGAGGATATCATCCCTTTCCGCCCAGCTTGCAAATTCCCCATATGTAAAAGTCGTCCTCCAATGGGCAGCCGATTCATTCGGGAGTATCGTATAAGGCACCATCACCATTCCTCTGCATTTACTGAACTGGGAAGGATCTAGCCCGGCCAATTCCGTTCCGTCATAATATCTGTCAATATGGAATGTCACCGCAGCGTCACTTTCAATAAGAACCGTCGTCCTGAACACATCACTCCTGAAAGGCTTTCTCAAGGCTATTTTTCCTGTGTTCATATCCACCGTCGCAGCGACGATGAGGTACTCCGTATCCTCTTCCAGTCCTGTGAAAGTCCATTTCTGCTTGCCGATTGCAGCGCCCATATCCTCCAGATACTCCTTGCGTGTACAACAGAAAAATTCAGCACCATAGTCTATCCTCTCATCGATGAACCTGCATACAGCCTCATCTTCCGAGCCTTCGCTCGCCAAATACTCTGTGAGAGTGCTTACAGACATGCAATCATAGAAATAATACAATCCCAGTTTAGGAGTGATCTCTACCGTAACCTTATTATGGATTATATCCGACAGCTTGAATGTGAATTCCTGGGCACGAGGATTTCCGCCTGCCGCTGCAGTCTTGAATTCAGCCCTGGTCAATGGCGTCGTCGGAGCACCATCCCAGCCGAAACAGATCACCGCATACTCTGTCTCCGGCGACAATGAAGAAATCTTCTCCAGATCCACAGTTTCCCCGGTATAAAGCACATCCGCCAAAGCGCCCCATTTTTCATATGTGGCCACAAGGTCATACATGATTTCCTCGTCGGAGCCGTAAAGATCCAGCTGGGTCTTCGGCTGAATCGCACAAACGAACGGATCTTCATTCGAAGGAGTCACTGTACCCTGGACAGAGCAGAAAGTCGCACCTGTTATGTCAATCGTGAAAGTATTTTCCGACTGGACTGCCTGACTGGTAGTAAATTTCACTATCGCAGGTGCCGTATTAAGAAAGAAGTTTTCATCAATACCGACAGCATAAGCCATATACTCCGTGTCTGCCGTCAGTCCGTCAAACACCATGGCACCCTCACCGACAGAGCTAAGATTGGTCACGATTTCCTCAAGAGTCCTGCCCATTGTGGCATAATAGTCGACAAGTGCTGCCGCATGATTGGCAAAAGCGGTCTGGTCGCCTCCCCATTCCTGATACTGCTGCATCGAGAAGACATTCATAAAGAACATACCGTCCTTCTCACTTGCCTTCACGCTCACCTTCGCCTGAGTCATGCCGATATCTGTGACAGCTATTTCGAAGGACATCTCTTTACGGACTATTTCCGGGGTAGAGAACCCTACCTTTGTAACTCCTGTGGTGAAATAACCCTCATAATTGAGGCCATAAGCATACAGATAATATTCGCTCTCAGGCATAAGTCCGGCTTCATCAGCTTCAAAGTCTCCTTTATGCAGGAAACCCTCGAGCCATTCCTTAAGACTTTTCCCCTCTTCCAATGCTTTAGAATTGAACCACTCCAGGTCATTATCCTGATAGGCATATTCATTCTCAAAGGCATCGAACTCCGATTTCTCTACCAGCATCACCACATAAGACATCTCCTTGTCCGACGGTTTGACCGAAAAATGACAAGAAGTGGAGGTTATATCCGAAACCTCAAGCAGAAAATCGGCCTGCGGCTCATCAGGAACAACAGGAGCCGGACTTTCGCAACTGAAAATGGCCAGTGCAAAAATCAATGTCAAAAGATTTGATACTCTATTCATCGCTTTCTTTTATATTTATATTTTTATGCAAAGCTACAACTTTTCTCCGTCTTCTGCATAAAAATCGAGGCTGACTATGACAGCCAGCCTCGACAATATTATCTAAGCGATTACTTTTCTGACTTTGAGGCTAATTCTCAGCCTTTACAAGTACAGGAAGAATTTCAGGGAATTCATATCCTCCATCCATGAGAACCCAGTTATTATCTGCTGCAGAATATATAATGTCATAATAGTAAGAAGCGTTATATATAGAGCAAGCTTCACCGTAACCAGGCTCCACGCACCAGAGATAATAGGCGTATGTTTCGTCTGTAGGAAGAACATCAGTTACAGTGATATTGCCTGTCTCATCTGTCTGGCCAAGGTAACGGCCGTATGAATCCTGGATTGTGTAGTATGACCAATCTGCATCGTAGGTAAGAGTGAAGATATTCTTCGCTGTGCTTGCACCGTCTACGGCATCCTCAGCAGGAAGGGCTCCTGACATCGCACCCTCTGCGAGAGGGGCCATAACCTTGCCGCTGTTGAAGAACCAGTAGTCACCGTCCTCGACAGGACCTGAAGGACTGCCTCCGTTACCTCCCTCAATTACTATCTCGTACGGATTTTCAACAGCCGTAAAAGATATAGGATCTGTCACACCGAAAACACCCTCAGAAATTATCTTTACACTTGTAGCACTCAGGTCTGAATATGGCATCTCGACAGGATCGCCGAACTCATCCCATTCCCAGTCATAAGATGTGTACACCACCACACCTGAAGTAGCATCAGCTGGAACAATTTCATAAAGACCGGCCATATAAAGTCCGAATCCTGATCCATCCATCAAAGGAAATGCTACGCACATCATTTCTTCCTGCGTAATGCCGAAATCAAAGAGGACCTGCATTCCATCCACTTCGGTTATCCACTGCTTGCCATCAAGAGTATACTCAGGTTCCGGCTGATCACCACCCGGTACCTCTTCACCCGGCTTGTAGCCTGGAGTCATTACCCATACCTTACCGTTTGCCTTGTCGAAGTAAACGTCATAAGCACCCTCTGCTGCGACTACAGGGATGTTGTCACCACCTGCAACGACTGCGATCTCTGCGTTGGCTGAAGCGGCAGCTGTACCGGCTGCT